>JAGRKZ010000105.1 GCA_020442065.1 Bauldia sp. | reverse complement strand
AGGTCGAGGCGATGACCATGGGCCAGCGCATCTGCATCATGAAGGACGGCGACATCGTGCAGGTCGGCGCGCCGATGGAGGTCTATCGCAATCCGGCCAACACGTTCGTGGCGAGCTTCCTCGCCACCCCCCCGATGAATCTGCTCTCCGGGCGCATCGAAGGCGACGCCGACGGCCTCGCCGCGGTGGTGGAGTCCTGCCGGCTTCCGATCCCGTCAGCGTACAGGCAGGCCTATTCGAGCCATGCCGGCAAGCCGGTGATCGTCGGCCTGCGCCCCGAGGACTTCCATCGCGCGCCGGCGGCGGACGGGCGAACCGCTCCGATCGAGCTGGTGACGGTCGCGACCGAAGTGCTCGGCCCGGAGGTGATCCTCGTCGCCAGCGTCGCGTCCGGCGCCGGCCCCGAGGTCCACGTCCGCATGCCGCGCGACTTCCGCTCGAAGCCGGGTGAGCCGGTGACCCTTCACTTCGACCTGGCCGAGATGCAGGTCTTCGATCCCGGCACGACCCGGGTGCTGGCGCGGCCAACCCTTCCCTAGACGGAGCTCCTCATGCTCAAGCAGACCTTTGGCAGCGACAAGCCGATTGTCGCCATGATCCACTTCCCGCCGCTCCCCGGGACGCCGCTCTACGACGCCGATGGCGGCATGGCGAAGATCATCGACAGCGCGGCACGGGATATCGCGGCGCTGCAGGCGGGCGGCGTCGATGCGGTGATGTTCGGCAACGAGGGCGACCGGCCCTATGTGCTGAAGGCGTCTCCGGTGACGCTTGCCGCCTTTGGCGTGGCGGTCGGCGAGCTTCGCCGGGCGATCAAGGTGCCGTTCGGCGTCAACTACCTCTGGGACCCGGTCGCGAGCGTCGCGCTCGGGGTCGCGTCGGGCGCCCGCTTCGTGCGCGAGATCTTCACCGGCGTCTATGATTCCGACATGGGGTTGTGGGTGCCCGATGCGGCCGGTGCGCTGCAGCTTCGGACCAGCACGCGCCGGAGCGACATGAAGGTGATGTACAACATCAACGCCGAGTTCGCCTCTCCGGTCGGCTCGCGAACCCTGGCGCAGCGGGCCAAGAGCGCGGTCTTTGCTTCGCTCGCCGATGTCGTGCTGGTCTCGGGGCCGATGACCGGCGAAGCCGTCGAGCTCTCCAATCTCAAGGAGGCGAAGGCCGCGGTCCCCGATACGCCGGTCTTCGCCAACACCGGCGTCAACCTCGACAATGTCGCCGACATCCTCTCGGTCGGCGACGGCGCCATCGTCGGCACCCACTTCAAGGTCGGCGGCGACACCTGGAGCCCGGTCGACGGCGACCGGGTCAAGCGGTTCATGGACCGGGTTTCCGGATTGCGCTGAGCATGCCCGCCTTCCTCGGCCTCGACATCGGCACGACGTCGACGATCGGCATCCTGATCGACGACAGGGGCGGGACCCTGGCGACGGCGAAGCGGCCCGCCGACCTCCACTCCGATGACGTCAACTGGGCCGAGGAAGACCCCGGGCAGTGGTGGCGGAATGTCGGCGAGATCGCGCGCGAGCTCGTCGCCTCGGCCGGACTTGCCCCGTCCGACGTCGCGGCGATCGGCGTCACCGGCATGCTGCCGGCCGTCATCCTCGTCGATGAGCGCGGCGAGGCGATCCGGCGCAGCATCCAGCAGAATGACGCGCGGGCGACGCGCGAGCTCGATGCGTTCTCGGCGGGGATGGCAGAGGCGACGTTTCTCGATCTGACCGGCACCGGTTACAGCCAGCAGCTGGTCGGGCCCAAGCTGATGTGGCTCCGCCAGCATGAGCCGGAGCACTTCCAGCGCGCCCGTGCGGTGGTGGGCGCTTCCGACTTCATCACCGCGAGGCTCACCGGCACGCTCCAGGTCGAGCACAACTGGGCGCTCGAATCGGGCTTCGTCAACCTTGCGACCGGTGCTTACGATCCGCGCCTGGTCGCCCTTGCCGGGATCGATCCGTCGCTGCTTCCGCCGATCCGCCGCAGCGAGGAGGTGGTCGGTGCGCTGCTGCCGGACGCGGCGCGGCACCTCGGCCTCAGGGAGGGGGTCCCGGTGGTGGCGGGGTGCGCGGACCACGTCGCCTCGGCTTTCGTCTGCGGGGCGTCGAACAACGGCGATCTGGTGATCAAGTTCGGCGGCGCGGCCGATATCCTGCTGTCCTCGGACCGGCCGGTGCGGGACCGTCGGCTGTTCATGGACTACCACATCGTCCCCGGCCTCTATTTCCCCAACGGCTGCATGGCGGCGGGCGGCAACCTGCTCAACTGGATCATCGCCAACCTTGCCGGAGCAGAAGCCTCCAAGGCCGCCGAGGCTGGCCTGTCGCCGCATCAATGGCTCGACCGCGCGGCCGCGGATCGGCGCCCCGAGCTCCTCTTCCTGCCTTATGTCCTCGGCGAGAAGACGCCGCTGATGGACCCCCACGCGCGCGGCACGCTGGTCGGCCTCGGCCTCCATCACACCGTCGCCGACATCTGGCGCGCGGCCCTCGAAGGCATCGTCTTCGGCATGCGCCATCACGTCGATACCTTTCTCGACAGCGGGCTGACGGTGACCAACGTGCGGGCGGCCGATGGCGGCGCGGCCAGCGACCTCTGGCTGCAGATCGCGGCCGACGTGCTCGAGCGGCCGGTCACCCGAATCGACCGGCATCCCGGCTCCAGCCTCGGCGCCGCCTTCGTTGCGGCGATGGGGACCGGGCACCTTGCCGACTGGTCGCTGATCGAAACGTATGTGGCGCCCGGACGGGTGTTCGCGCCCCGGCCTGCCGAAAGCGCCGCCTATGCCCGCGCCTACGCGAACTGGCGCGAAACCTACGAGCGGCTGAAGACGCTCTATCCAAGGCTCCACGACGATCAGGTGGATACCGCGCCGCCGGTATAGGTCGGGCCGGCCGCGACCGCGGCGGCCGGCGCGACGACGCCCTGCCGGTGATGTGAGGTGGGCCGTCGTGTCGGACATGGGAGGCACGCGTGCTAGTTTGCCTCGGCCGGGCTTCCCGTTTGGGGCCCCGAGGAGAATCGCCGTGCAGGTCGACGCCCGTGGTCTTTCGATTTCAACCGACCGTGCCGATGCGGCGGCGTGCTTCGACGACCTCATCGCCGGGTACCTGAGGCAGCGGCGCGATACTCCAGCGCGGCTGGATCGTCTGCTCGCCGCCGACCCGGACTTCGCTCTCGCCCACTGCATGCGGGGCTATTTCGCGATGCTCGCATTCAAGCAGGCGTCCGTTCCGGTGGCGGAGGAGGCGGCGCGCACCGCCCGCACGCTTGCCGGGGATGCGACGCCGCGCGAGCGCCTCCACGTTGCCGCGCTGACCGCCTGGATCGCGGGCGATCTCAATCGCGCCAACCGCCTGTGGGAGCAGATCCTGCGCGCCGATCCGCTCGACGTGGTCGCCTTCCGGCTGGCGCATTTCGTCAACTTCTGGCTTGGACGCCCGCAGGACATGGTCGCCTCGGTGGATCGCGTGCTACCGACCTGGTCGGAGGAGGTTCCGGGCTATTCGGCGGTGCTCGCGTGCCATTCCTTCGCGCACGAGGAAGCAGGAGATTTTCTGGTCGCAGAACCCTCCGGCCGCCGGGCGATCGAGCTCGACCCCGGCGATCTCTGGGCTGCCCACGCCGTCGCCCACGTGCTGGAAAGCCAGGGGCGCAGGAGCGAGGGGATCGACTGGATCACCGCCCTCGCGCCGGGCTGGGAGGGCAGTCACAACCTGCAGCACCATCTCTGGTGGCACTGCGCCCTGTTCAGGCTCGAATACGGCGACTACGCGGCGGTGCTGGACCTCTACGACACGCGCTTCCGCAACCTCGAAGCGCCGCTGACGGTGGCCTCGCCCGACGTCTATATCGACGTCCAGAACGCCGCTGCCACGCTGTTCAAGCTCGAGCGTCTCGGCGTCGACGTGGGCCGCCGCTGGGAGGAACTGGCGGACAAGGCCGAGGCGCGGATCGGGGACTGCCTTTCGGCTTTCACGCTGCCGCACTGGCTGATGGCGCTGACCGCTACCGGCAGGACGTCTGCCGCCGAACGCATGATCGCGGCAATGCGCATCTTTGCCGAGGGCGAGGGCACCGTGAACGGGATCGTGCGCGACTACGCGCTGCCGATCGCCGAGGCCCAGCTCGCCCGCGCGAGCGGTGATCACGTCGCGGCGCTGCGCCTGATGCGGCCGGCGATCGGCGGCATGTACCGACTGGGCGGCAGTCACACCCAGCAGGACGTGCTGGAGCAGCTGTTCGTCGACAGCGCGCTCAAGGCCGACAGCATCGCCGACATTCGCCTCGCTCTCGAGCGTGTCGCCGGTTTGAGGGCCATCCCGCCGGAGCGGTTCATCGGCTGGCGCGATGCCCTCGGCCGGCTCGTGGCGGAAGACGCCGGCTGATTGGAGCATCGGCTCCCGGGACGGTCCATCCCGCCGCAGTCCCGATCGCCATAGCCGAGGGACGGTCCTAGTGGCTTTCCCGCGGCACCGCGTGGCCGCGGCAGCCGACGAGAAAGTCGAGATCGGCGCCCCGATCGGCCTGGAGGACATGGTCGACGTAGAGCGAGACATAGCCTCCGCTCATGGTCGGTGCCGGTGCCTGCCATGCGGCCCGCCGCGCCGCCAGCGTCGCCTCCGGGACGTCGAGATGGAGCCGCCGCGCCGGGACATCGAGCTCGATCATGTCGCCGTCACGGACCAGGGCCAGCGGCCCGCCCGTCGCGGCCTCGGGGGCGACATGGAGGACGACGGTGCCGAAGGCGGTGCCGCTCATCCGCGCATCGGAGATGCGGACGAGATCGCGCACGCCCTTGGCGAGGAGCCTCTGCGGCAGCGCCATGTTGCCGACCTCCGCCATGCCGGGATAGCCCTTCGGGCCGCAGTTCTGGAGCACCATCACCGAGGTCTCGTCGATGGCGAGCTCGGGGCTGTCGATGCGCGCCTTGTAGTCCTCGATCGATGTGAAGACGACGGCGCGTCCGCGGTGGCGCATGAGCTCCGGGGAGGCCGCCGACGGCTTGATCACGGCGCCGTCCGGGGCGAGGTTGCCGCGCAGCACGGCGATCCCGCCCTCGGCGATGAGCGGCGCGTCGAGCGGCCGGATCACCTCCGGGTCGAAGTTCTCGGCGGGGGCAACGTTCTCGGCGACCGTCCGTCCGGTGATGGTCGGCGCGCTGCCGTCGAGGAGATCGCCGAGCGCCTTCATCACCGCGGGCAGACCGCCGGCGTAGCAGAAATCCTCCATCAGGAAGCGGCCGGACGGCATCAGATCGACGATGGTCGGCACACCACGCCCGAAGGCATCCCAGTCGTCGAGGCCGAGATCGACGCCGACCCGCCCGGCGATGGCGAGCAGGTGGATGACGGCGTTGGTCGAGCCGCCGATCGCGGCGTTGACGCGGATCGCGTTGGCGAAGGCCGCCCGGGTCAGGATGTGCGAGGGCCGCAGATCCTCGTGGGCGATGCCGACGGCGCGGCGCCCGACCGCATGGGCGAGCCGCTGCCGCCGGGCGTCGACGGCGGGCCAGGCGGCATTGCCGGGCAGGGCCATGCCCAGCGCCTCGACCATCGAGGCCATGGTCGAGGCCGTGCCCATGGTCATGCAGTGCCCCGGCGAGCGCGACATCGCGTCCTCGGCGGCAATGAAATCGGCACGGCTCATGATCCCGGCGCGAACGTCCTCGGAGAAGCGCCACACGTCGGTGCCCGAGCCGATGTCGCGGCCGCGATAGTTGCCGTTGAGCATCGGCCCGCCGGAGAGGACGATGGTCGGCAGGTCGCAGCTCGCCGCGCCCATCAGCAGCGAGGGCGTAGTCTTGTCGCAGCCGGCCATCAACACGACGGCGTCGATGGGATTGCCGCGGATCGCCTCCTCGACGTCCATCGAGGCGAGGTTGCGGAAGAGCATCGCGGTCGGCCTGAGATTGGATTCGCCGCAGGAGAAGACCGGGAACTCGAAGGGCACGCCGCCGGCCTCGATCACCCCGCGCTTGACGTGCTCGACCAGCTCGCGGAAGTGCGCGTTGCACGGCGTCAGCTCGGAGAAGGTGTTGCAGATGCCGATGACCGGGCGGCCGTCGAAGGCTTCGTCGGGCAGGCCGCCATTCTTCATCCAGCTGCGGTGGATGAAGGAGTCCTTCGATTCGCCGCCGAACCAGGCTTGCGAGCGGAACTTGCGGGTCATGGCTCAGCTCCTCGTGAGGACGCGCGTCGGCGCCAGCAGGAACGGCGGCAGATACGCCGGGATGTTGCTCAGCGGCAGGATTTCCGGCTTGAGGCGGATGCCGATCAGGTCGGCCATGAAGGCGCGGCGCGCCCCGATCCGCCCCCAGGCGTCAGGGTAGGCTTCGCGCAGCGCGTCGCGACCGTCCGCATCGAGCAGCACCACGCCCTCCTCGATGTTGGCGGTGAAATTGTCGTCGGTCGCCGGCGGGATGATGTCGCACTGGAGCGCATGGCCGGATTGCAGCCGCTCGGTGCTGCCGGGATAGATCGGCGTGCTCAGCCATTCGTCGAGGTGGATGAGGTGGCCCGGGTTGAGGAAGGGGCGGAAGTGCGGGGCGGCGACGCGCTTCACCACGGCGTCGACCTCGCCTCCGGTTACGCCGATGCCGATGGTGTCGTACCAGGCGGCGGCGGTCGCGAAGTAGGGGGCGGCGAGCTTCTCGACATAGTCGCGGGCGCGCGGCGGCAGGTCGCTCTCGTCCTCGGCGAGCCAGCCGGCCCGGCACGTGAGAGCACCCCAGGTGCCATAGGCCATGGTCACCGGTTCGCCGCGACCGATCTGCCGGTCACGGGGGCTGTTGAGGCCGAAACGCGCCTCGTCGCCGGTCGTGAACATGATGTGGCAGTTGAGCGGCGCTCCGTTCGGCCGCATCAGCCGGCTCACTACCTCGTGCTCCGTCATACCGGGGCGCAGGCCGGAGAGCACGCGCCGGATCGCTTCGGAAGTGTGGCAGGAGGCATATTCGAACCGGGCGACCTGGTCGATCTCGTTGATCGCGCGAAGGCCGGTGGAGGGGTCCATCAGCAGGGCGCCGGCGTTGACGACCCGGCCGCTCGCGCCGGCAATGGCGCGGAGCGTATCGACGATGAACGACGGCGCCTCGATCCAGGTGTCGGGATGGTCAGTCTCTTCACGACCATAGTATTTCCAGCCGGCGGTGCCGATCGTGCCGGTGCCGAGGCCAGCCGCCCGGAGGATGTCGGCGAGCGGCCGGGTGCCGCTGCGGTCCTGGCCGAGCAGACCGAACGGCGCGTACCGGACCACGTCGACCTCAATCTTGCACGCGGCTGCCCGCCCCACATTCTCGGGACCGGTGATGACGGTCGGCGTACGGCCCTCGACGAGGATGAACAGCGCCTCCTCGAAGCGCGGGTCGAAGTCGAGCAGATAGGCCATGTTGGCCGAGTGCTCGCGATCGGCGTAGATCACCAGCGCGGCAAGCCCGGCGTCGCGGGCGCGCCTGCGCAGCCGCTCGACACGCTCGGCGTAGAGCGCCGGGGGAAGGTCCGGCACTGCCGCCGGCATCTCGAACTCGGGCAGCGCGATATCCTTGAGCGCGATCGTCATTGTCGTCCCCCCAAAAGAAGTGGCGTTCGCCGCCGTTGCCTCGCCCGACCAACCGGTGCGGGTCCCGGTCCCGCCGAAGGTCGGTTTGTCGGCCGCGGCGTCGCGCCGCACCGACCGCCGATATTCGCTCACCGGCGTGTCTTGGCAAGCGCGGTGCGGCCGGCGTCGTCCGGGAGGCCCGCAGTGCAGCGTCGGAACGACCTGTCGTCAGCGGCAACCGTCCCCGAGCGCCTCGTGCTGCAAGGCCGCCGGGGAAGCAGAGGCCGTCGGGAAGAGGGATCCGTCGCCGCGGGACTTCATTGCGCTGCATTTGTTACTTTGATACCATATTCTACGAAAATCGGATCAAAGTAACATTCGTGCCGCGGGGACGGATGAAGGCCGAGAGTTCAAGACAGGGCGAGCTTCTCGAAGAGAGGGTCCTCCGCCAGCTCCGCGAGGGCTACGATTCGTTCACCAAGACCGAGCGGCGGCTCGCGAGCTACGTCCTGTCCCGTCCGCATTGCCTGCTTCTCGAAACCGCCTCGACCATCGCCGCCAATACCGAGGTCAGCCCGATGTCCGTCGGGCGGTTCCTCCGCAAGCTCGGTTTTGACGGCCTGAGCGACATCCGGCACAGCCTCAACACCGACCTCTACGGTCCGGCCGGCGGCGGGGTCTGGTCGATCGACCGGCGCTATGAGGCCTTTGCCGAGCGGGAAGCCTCGCAGTTCACGCTGCAGGACAGCCTCGCCGCCGAGCAGGCGGCGATCGCCGCTGCGTACGGATTCACAGCCAAGCCGGTGTGGTCGAAGGCGGTCAACGCTTTCGCCAGGGCCGACCGGGTCTTCATCAGCGGTCTCCACATGGCGCGCGGCCTCGCGATGGAAGTGGCGACCCGGCTCGAATACATCCGCCCCGGGGTGCACCTGGTCGACGGGCAGAACGGCCACTATGCGGACATGCTGTTCGACAGGGCGCCGCGTGTCGTCGTGCTGCTGATCGACTTCTACCGCTACGACAAGAACACCCAGCGCGCCGCCGAGATGGCCAAGCAGCAGGGGCACGAGCTCTACGTCGTCGCCGACAGCTACTGCGTGTGGGCCCACAAGCATGCCGACGGCGTTTTCGATCTGCCCACCGATACCGGCCTCTACTGGCACTCGAACGCGGCCATCAGCGTTCTTCTCAATCTCCTCGTCAACGCCGTCATCCGGCGTCTCGGCAAGGCCGTGCCGGAGCGTATCGCCAAGGTACTCGAGGCCCAGAAGGCTTTTGACCAGTTCGCGGAGGACCTGTGAGCGGCCCGTCCGCCCAGCGGGCGACCGCGACGCTCCTCGGGGCGCTTCTGCTCGTCATCCCGCTCGCGGTGGCGGCGGTCCTGTTCGCCTCCTTCGCCAGCGCCGGCCTTCAGCGCACCTACACCCTGTTCCTCATCAATCTCGTCGCCGTGCTCGGCCTTGGCGCCTTCTCCGGTAACTCCGGCATCCTCAGCTTCGGGCATGTCGCGTTCATCGGGCTTGGCGCCTACGCCTCGGCGATCCTGACCCTGCCGCTCGCCACCAAGGCCAGCGCGCTGCCCCATCTCCCGACGCTTCTCGCCGGGCTCGAATGGGGCTTGCCCGCGGCCTTTGTCGCGAGCCTCGTTCTTGTCGCCGTGTTTGGCCTGGCTGTCGGCCTGCCGATCATGCGCATGGGTGGCGCCGCCGCGGTCATCGCGACGCTTGGCCTCCTTCTGATCGTCCACGGCATCCTGATCGGCGCCACCGATTTCACCCGCGGCGCCAACGCCTTTCTCGGTGTCCCGCGGCTCACCAACATCTGGACGGCCCTCGGGGTCGCCGTGCTCGCCCTGTTGGTGGTCCGCTGGTTCCGCGACTCCGCCGCCGGCCGGCAGTTGCGCGCCAGTCGCGAGGACGAGACCGCGGCAAAGGCGATCGGCGTCGACGTGCTGCGCCGCCGTCTCGTCGCCTGGACGCTGAGCGCGACGATCGCCGCGGCGTCGGGCGTGCTTCTCGCCCACTTCCTCGGGGCATTCTCGCCGTCGAAATTCTACTTCGACGATACCCTGACGCTGCTGACGATGCTGATCGTCGGCGGCATGACCACGGTATCCGGCGCCTTCTTCGGCGCCATCGTCGTGACCCTCACGATCGAGGTGCTTCGCCGCGTCGAGAGTGGCGTCGACGTCTTCGGCTGGGAGACGCCGGAGCTGTTCGGCCTTACCCAGGCCGGCCTCTGCGTGCTCATCCTGATCGTGATGTATCGGCGCCCGGCCGGGATGTTTGCGCGGCTCGAGCTTGGCGAGGCCTGGATCAGGGGGTGGCTCGGCCGCGCCGGCGGCACTCCCGTCGCGGCCGCCTCAACGCCGGTGGCCGCCGACGTCGCGCCCGGCCTGCTCCGGGCCGACGGAATCACCAAGAACTTCGCCGGGCTGCGTGCCCTCGACGCGGTCGACCTCTCGCTCGCGCCCGGTGAGATCGTCGGTCTGATCGGGCCCAATGGGTCGGGCAAAACCACGCTCGTCAATGTCATTTCCGGGCTGATACTGCCCGACTCCGGGAAGGTCGCCGTCGACGGCGCCGACGTCACCGACTGGCCCTCCTTCGAGGTGGCGCGTGCCGGCATAGGGCGCACGTTCCAGAATATCCGGCTGTTCGGCCAGCTGAGCGTCCTCGACAATGTCGAGACGGCGGCGCTTGCCGCGCGAGGAACCGAGGCCGTGCCCGCCGATCCCAATGCGCGGGCGAGGGAGCTCCTCGCCCGCTTCGGCTTGCTCGACCTTGCAGATCGGCCTGCCTCGGCGCTCGACTACGGCGCACAGCGCCGGCTCGAGATCGCCCGCGCGCTCGCGCTCAACCCGCGGTATCTGCTGCTCGACGAGCCGGCCGCGGGCATGAACCCGACGGAATCCAACGAGCTGCTTCGTGACCTGGCGGCCCTCCGCGCCGAAACCGGTATCGGCCTCCTCGTCATCGACCACGACATGTCGCTGATCATGCGGTTGTGCGACCGCATCGTCGTGCTCAATCGCGGCGAGAAGATCGCCGAGGGAAGCGCTGCCGAGGTGCAGAGCAATCCGGCGGTGATCGAAGCCTACATCGGGCGCAAACGCGCCAGGCAGGGTGCCTCAATCCCAACCTCGGAAGGAGTATCGTGATGACCAGACTGGCCTTCAGCGCAATGCTTGCCGCCGGCGTCAGCCTCGCGGCCCTCGGCCAAACCGCCTTTGCCGACGATACGCTGCTGATCGGCGCGGCCATATCCAAGACCGGCTGGGATGCCCCCTATGACTCCCCGGTCATGGATGGCCTCATGCTCGCCATCGACGAGATGAACGCGAACGGCGGCATCGCCGGCAAGTTCCCGGTCGAGATCGAAACCCGCGACAACCGCTCGGACAATGCCCAGAACGCGATCGTCACCCAGGAACTGGTCGACGAGGGCGTCAACATGATGATCGTCACCTGCGATTCGAGCATGGTCCACGCCGGAGCCCAGATCATCGTCGGCGCACAGATTCCGGCGATCTCGACGTGCTCGTCCTCGCCGACCCTGCCGCTGAGCGGCGACGGCTACATCTTCGCCAATGCCGTGACCGACAACGTCCAGGGCGCCGCGCAGGCCGAGTACGCCTTCGGTCAGGGCTACCGGAAGGCCTATCTGCTGCGCTCGCCCGACATCGAGTACAGCCAGATGCCGCTCTACTTCGCCGACGCCTTCAAGAAGCTCGGCGGCGAGGTGGTCGGCGAGAGCCTCTACTCGCTGGGCCAGCCGGACTTCTCGGCCGAGGTCACCAAGATCAAGGAACTGCAGCCGCAGCCGGACGTCATCGTCACCTCCGCCTTCGAGCCCGACTTCCCCGCCTTCATTCGGCAGCTGCGCGGGGCCGGGGTCACCGTCCCGCTGGTCGCCGGCGACGGTATCGATTCCCCCACCACCTTCGCCCTCGGCGACGCGGTGGAAGGTGTCGTGTTCACCTCGTCCGGATTCGCCGAGCCCGGCAGCCCGATGGCGGCCTATCAGGAGAAGTATGAGGCGAAGTACGGCAAGCCGCCCGAATCGATCATGGACGCGCTCGGCTATGACCTCGCCAAGATCATCGAGGCGGCGGTCACCCAGGCCGATAGCGTCGAGCCGGCCAAGATCCGCGATGCCCTCGCCAACCTCGAGAACGTGCAGGGCGCCACGGCGGAGATCAGCTACAAGGGCGGCAACGGCACGCCCACCCGGCCGGTGGCGGTGATCCGCATCGAGGACGGAAAGCGCGTTCTGGTCAGCCGCAAGGCGCCGGATCCGGCGATCGTGCCGGCCCCGAACCTCGATCTCAACGCCGCCCAGTAGAGTCGAGACGATGGCGCCGATGCTTTCCGCGACGGATCTTCACGTCCGCTACGGCGCCATCCGCGCCGTTCGTGGCGTCGACCTCGCGGTCTCGGAAGGGGAGA
This sequence comes from Bauldia sp., assembly GCA_020442065.1. GTDB lineage: Bacteria > Pseudomonadota > Alphaproteobacteria > Rhizobiales > Kaistiaceae > Bauldia. The sequence continues at coordinate 27,622 of JAGRKZ010000105.1, read as the reverse complement.
TCGTCGCGCTCCTCGGCGCCAACGGTGCGGGCAAGACCTCCACCCTCATGGCGCTGGTCGGGCTTGTCCGGCCGGCGCAGGGGGAGGTGCGGTTCGGCGGCGAGGTCATCTCGGGGCGCGACACCGAGGATATCGTCACCCGCGGCATGACGCTGGTTCCCGAGGGGCGCCACGTCTTCCCGTCGCTGACGGTCGCCGAGAATCTCCGTCTCGGCGCCGCCAGCCGGCGCGATCGCGAGGCGGTGGTGCGGACCCGGGCCGAGATCCTCGAGCTCTTCCCGATCCTTGCCGAGCGGAGCGGGCAGGCCGCCGGCACGCTCTCCGGCGGGCAACAGCAGCAGCTCGCGATCGGCCGCGCGCTGATGTCCGCACCGCGACTGCTTCTCCTTGACGAGCCGTCGCTGGGGCTCGCGCCGCAGGTGGTCGACGACATCTTCGACCTCCTGGTCCGGCTCAAGCAGCGGGGCCTCACCATTCTCATCGTCGAGCAGGATGCGGTCGCGGCGCTCGACATCGCCGACCGCGCCTACGTCATGGTCAACGGCGCCATCGCCATGCAGGGACCCGCGGCGGAGCTGCGCGCCTCCGAGCAGGTCGCCCATGCCTATCTCGGTGCGACGATGGCGGAGACGCACGCCTGATGGCCTATTTCCTGGCGCAGTCCGGCAACGCGTTGAGCCTTGGCGGCATCTACGCCCTGCTCGCGCTGGGGCTCGCCGTGGTCTACTCCATCCTCGGGCTGATCAACTTCGCCCACGGCGCGCTGATGACGCTTGCCGGATACGTGCTTGTCTTTGCGGCGGTCCTCGGGCTGCCGTTTTATCTGTCGGCGCCCCTGGCGATCCTTGTGGTGATGGCAAGCGCCGTGCTGCTCGAGAGGATCGCATTCCGCCCGGTGCGCGGGGCGAGCGGCGCGACCATGCTGCTCACCAGCTTTGCGGTCGCCGTGCTCCTCCAGCTCGCCTTCCAGCTCTTCATCTCGACCCGTCCGCAGGTCGTGCCGCTTCCCGATTTCCTCACCGCGACCGTTGATCTCGGCAGCTTTGCCATCGGCGTGAACCGGGTCATCTCGGTGGTGGTGGCGGTCGTGGTCCTGATCGCCCTCAACCTTTTTCTCAAGCGCACGGTGCTCGGCCTCGCCATGCGGGCGGCGGCCGACGACTTCAATGTCACGCGGTTGATGGGCATCCGCGCCAACCGGGTGATCGCCACCGCCTTCGCCCTGTCGGGACTGCTGGCCGCGGTCGCCGCGGTGCTGTGGATCGCCCAGCGCTCTTCGGTCGACCCGATGATGGGGCTGGTACCGGTGCTGAAGGCCTTCATCGCCACCACCCTTGGCGGGCTCGGCAGCCTGCTCGGCGCCGTCCTCGGGGGGCTCCTTCTCGGCGCCATCGAGATCTACCTTGCCGCCTATCTTCCCGACGCAGCGCTGCCATTCCATGGCGCGATCACGCTCGGGGTCGTCATTCTCGTGCTCGTCGTCCGGCCGCAAGGGCTCGTCGGCGCCTCGCGCGAGCTTGGGAAGTAATCGTCTGGGATCGCAGCAAGAGGGGACAGCCGCCATGCCGAAAGCCAAGATCAACGGCATCGAGATCAACTACGAGCTGGAGGGCGACGGCCCCGAGACAATTGTTCTGGTCAATGGCCTCGCCGACGACATCACCACCTGGTTCGGCCAGCGGCCGGCGTTCGTCGAGAAGGGTTATCGCGTCCTCTGTTTCGACAATCGCGGCATCGGCAAGTCGGACCGGCCGCCCGGGCCTTACACCACCGCCCTGATGGCCAGCGACGCGAAGGCCCTGGTCGACCATCTCGGCATCACCGGATTCCATCTCGTCGGCGTGTCGATGGGCGGCATGATATCGCAGGAATATGCGCTCGCCTATCCGGGCGACCTCAAGTCCCTGTCGCTCTGCTGCACCTACGCTGCTCCGGGTCCCTTCTGCTCGCGGATGTTCAAGCTGTGGCAGGACATGGCGCCGGTCATGGGCGTGCCGACGGTGATGCGCGACGTGACGCTGTGGGCCTTCACCCAGGACTTCTTCCTCAACCACGAGGACACGCTCCGGGAGTTCGAAGCGGCGATGGCGGCGCTCGACCAGCCGGTCGAGGCCTACCTTGCCCAGCTCAACGCCATCCAGGTCCATGACACCCGCGACCGTCTGCACCAGATCAAGCTGCCGACGCTCGTGCTTGCCGGTGCCGATGACATCCTCATCCCGATGAACCGGGCCGAGGAGCTGCACGGCCTCATCACGGGCGCGGAATTCGCGACCGCGAAAGGCGGACACGCGTTCCTGTGGGAGCATCCGGAGCCCTTCAACGCGGCCGTGCTCGGCTTCATCGGCAGGCACCATTCCCGGCGCTGATCGTCTCGCCGCCGGCGCCTGCTGGCCTAGGGGCGGCCGCCGGAGACCAGGCGACAGAGCGCACCGGCGTCCTCCAGCTCGTCGAGACGCCAGACGGTGTCGATCACCGCCTCGATGTCGACGGGTACCGAACTCGCTTGGGCGAGGGCGGCGACCTTTGCCGCGATTTCTTCGTCGCTCATTGGCGCCGTGAGGCTGCCGCGGGCGTGCAGCACGGTCTCCGTGAGCACCCGGCCATCGGCAAGCGCGATCTCGACGCGCGCGGCCCCCTTCGGCAGGGCAGCGTCGAGTACCGGCCGGACCCGCGCGCGCAGCGTGGCAACGGCCGGATCGGCGGCCATGGCCGGCGCGTATTCGGCGAGCCCGGCGCGGCCGGTGAGGAGCGCCGCCGCGGCCGTGTGCTGGATCGAGACCCGGGCGTCGCGCTCGGTGCTCACCACGCGGTCGCCGCGGGCGAGCAGCAGCGCATCGCCCGCGACGGTGACGCTCATGATGGCCGACACATCGATATGGTGCGCCGCAAGCAGCGCGAGGCAGGCATCGGCGACGGCGTGGAGCACGATCCCGCTAGGATAGGGCTTGAAGGTGTTGGCGCCCACCTCCCAGTCGGCGCCGAGACCGCCGAGCATCCGTTCAAGGTCGGGCACGTCGCCGGCGGCGCGGGCCCAGCCGAGCGGGCCTTCGATCGCCAGCGGCGCCGCCGCAAAACCCGCCTGCGCCATCCGGGCGGCGAGGATCCCGTTCCGGGCGGCGTTGCCGACGCCGACATTCTTGGCGGCGGTGGTGAGGTTCTCGACCAGTCCCGCCGACTCTGTCGCAGCGATGCCGAGCGCGTGGGCGCCGGCTTCCGGCCCCAGCCCCAGCAGCCGGGCCGCCGCTGCGGCGGCGCCGAACACGCCGCACGTCGCGGTGATGTGCCAGCCGCGCGTATAGTGGGCGGGCGAGACAGCGTTGCCGATCCGGCACGCGACCTCGATGCCGAGGGCGAGGGCCATCAGGAGGTCGGAGCCCGACGCGCCGAAGCGCTCGGTCAGCGCCAGCGCCACCGGCGCCACCGGTGCCGCGGGGTGGATGACCGTCGCAAGATGGGTATCGTCGAAATCGAAGAAGTTTCCGGCGATGGCGTTGATGGTCGATGCGCTGAGCATGTCGAAGCGCTCGTGGCGTCCGATCAGCCCGGCCTGCGGGGGGCCGCTCACGTCGGCGAGGACCTCCACCGCCGCGCCGATCGCCGGGTCCGCCGACGCGCCCAGCGCGCAGCCGATGAAATTGAGCAGCGCGCGCTTGGTCTGGCGCTTTGCCGCGTCGGGCAGGTCCACCCACGAGGTCGTCGCGACGAAGGCGGCGAGCGTCTCCCCGGCCGACGGGCTGCCCTGCATGGTCAGGAGCTGGCGGCGTAGCGACGGGCCAGCGCCGACAGCCCGACGGCAAAGACCAGGATGCCGCCCTTGAAGATCGGCTGGAAGTGCGTGGGCGCACCGAAGATCGACAGCCCGTTGAAGCCGACGGCGAGGATCATCACCCCGACCAGCGTCCCGAAGATGTGGAACTGGCCCTCGCGGAGCGTCGCCGAGCCAAGGAACACCGCAGCGAAGGCGTTGAGCAGGTATCCGTCGCCGGCGCCCAGCGTGCCGCTGCCGAGCAGCGACGACAGCAGGATGCCGGTCAAGGCCGCGCAGAACCCCGCGGTCATGAAGGCGAAGAGCTTGATCCGGTCGACCCGGATGCCCGAGAGCCGGGCAGCCTCGATGTTGCTGCCCACCGCCTGCATCTTCTGGCCGAGATCCGTCTTGTTGAGGACCACCCAGAGGATCGCGAGGACGGCGAACATAATGACGACCGGATTGGGGACGCCGAACACGATCCGGCCGAGCGAGATCAAGGTGAAGTCGCGCGGAATGCCCACGGCGATCGGGAAGGCGCTGTAGGAGAAGCCGATACCGGAGAGGATCGTGCCGACGCCGAGGGTGGCGATGACCGCGTTGATGCCGACCTTGGTGACGAGCAGCCCGTTGATGCAGCCGATGAACGTGCCGAGCGCGAGCGAGGCGATGATCGCGATCGGGATCGGGAAGCCCTGGTTGGCCATCAGCCCGCAGACGATCAGGCCGATGAAGCTTGCGACGAAGCCGACCGAAAGGTCGAACTCGCCGACCACGAGCGTATAGGTGAGACCGGCGGCGATGATGGCGGTCAGCGACGCCTGACTGAGGATGTTGAGGAAGTTGGCCATCGTCGGGAACGTCGTCGGCGCGGCGATCGAGAAGAACACGATCATGGCGAGCAGGCCGATGATCGTGCCGTAGCGCGAGACGAAGATCAGTGCGGCGCGCTTGCCGCTGCCCGGTCGCCGCGCCATCGTCGTCTTCTGGCCTTCCGCTGCCGTCGTCACGGTGTCCTAGCCTTTCGCTTCCATCGGCTCGCCGATCTCGCTTCCGTGCATGTAGCTGAGCTCGATGATCCTGGCTTCACTGATCTCGTCGCCGACGAGTTCGCCGGTGACGTGTCCTTCCCGCAGCACGACCACGCGATCGGCGAGGATCGCCAGTTCCTCGACATCCGAGGATATCACGATGATGCCGACACCGTTCCGGGCGAGGTCGCGGATCGCCCCGTGGATCTCCTCGCGCGCCCCGACATCGACGCCGCGCGACGGCTCGTCGAGGATGAGGACCTTCGTCCCGGGGCGGAGCCAGCGGGCGATCATAGTCTTCTGCTGGTTCCCGCCGGACAGGCCGCTGATCTTGGCGCCGGCGCCCGGCGCCTTGACGGCAAGCTGCTTCATCAGGTGCTCGGCGCGCCCGCGCGCCTTGCCTGCAGAAACGAAGGGCAGGCCGGGCACCGAGCGAAGCTGGAGGAGGGAGGCGAGGTTGATGTTGAAAGCCACCGACTGGTCGAGCAGCATGCCTTGCGCGCGACGTTCTTCGGGCACGAGCGCAAGTCCCTTGCTGACGGCCTCGGCCTCGTCGGCGACATCGAGGCGGGCGCCGTTCATCTCGAAATGCCCGGCTTCGAGCTTGTCGGCGCCGATCGCGAGCCTAGCCACCTCGGTGCGGCCGGAACCGACCAGGCCGCCGAGGGCGAAGACCTCGCCGGGATAGACCTCGAAGCTGACGCCCTTGACGGCCTCGCCACGGGCGACGCCGCGGGCGGCGAAGACCGGCGTGCCGTCCCGCGGCACCACCCGGCGCTCGCGCTGCTCGCCATGCCCGACGTCGTGCCCGATGATCGCCCGCACCAGCCCCTTCTTGTCGAGCTTGCCGCGGACTTCCCGGTCGACAATGGCGCCGTCGCGCAGCACGGTGATCCGGTCGCAGAGGTCGAGCACCTCGTCGAGCCGGTGCGAGACATAGAGAATCGCCACGCCGTCGCCGGCGAGATCTCGGATGATGCGAAACAGCTGCTCGCTTTCGGCCGCCGACAGGGAGGCCGTCGGCTCGTCCATGGCGATGAGGTTCGCCCGTCGCACGAGCGCCTTCGAGATCATCACGAGCCAACGCTCGGCGACCGAGAGCTCGGACACGCGGGTCTCGAGCGGAAAACGGATTCCCACGCGCTCCGCTGCAGCACGTGCGGCGATTCCCGACGTCTTCCAGTCGATGAGAAGGAGCCGGGTCGCCTTCGGGGCGCCGAGCAGGATGTTCTCGAGCGCGCTGAAGTGCGGCACGAGGTTGAGTTCCTGGTGGATGAAGGCGAGGCCGGCCGCCTCGCTCGCGCGGGGCGAGCCGTGGCGGAGCTCGGTGCCGTCGATGGTGATCGTACCGCGGTCGGGAACGGTGACACCCGCGATGCAGCGGATCAGCGTCGACTTGCCGGCGCCGTTGGCGCCGACCAGTCCGTGCACTTCGCCGCGGCGGATATCGAGGTTGATGTCGCGGAGCGCGACTTCGCCCGCGAACTGTTTCTCGACGCCGCGGATCTGCATCCAGGCGTTCGCATCCTGCCGCGGGATCGCGGCAGGATGCTCAGGGTTTGCGATCAAAGGACCGTCTTCACTGCGCAGGGTGGTCCGCCAGGAACTGATCGACATTGTCCTTGGTGACGACAATACCAGGGATCTCGACCGTCTTCGCCTCCCAGGAGTCGCCCGCCGCGATCGCGTCGAGGATGGCCTGGAACACCGCCTCACCCTCGGCGAAAGCCGGCTGCCAGACGGTCGCGGTCATGTCGCCGTCCTTGACCAGCTGGACGCCCTGCGGGCTGCCGTTGATCGACACGGTGATCACGTCGTCGCGGGCGGACTGGCGGAGCGCGGCGACCGCACCCTGCGTCGGCTCGTCCCAGCACGACCAGATGGCGAGCTTCTTGTCGCCGCCGGCCGGGTTGGCGGTCAGCCAGTTGGCCGCCGCGGCGTTGCCGTTCTCGACCTGACCGGGAACCACCACCTCATGGTAGGTGACGTGGATGTTGTCCTTGCCGGCCACGCCCTCATCGAACGCCAGGCCGCGATCGATGCACAGCTTGCCGGGATGGAAGGTGAGGGCCAGGATCTCGGTCGGATTGTCGCCGACCTGGCTGAGCAGGAAGTCGATCGAGTCCTTGCCGACGGTCTTGCCGCTGGTGGTGACGACGATGCCGTCGACGATCTCGCCGCCCCAGGTGGCCACGGGGATGCTGGCGGCCTTCGCGGCCTCGAGCCCGGAGCCGATCGCGCTCGAGGCGAAGGCAAGCACGAAGATCGCATCGACCTTCTGCACGGCGAAGCTGCTCATCGCGGCGTTGGCCTGGTCGGCGCTCGCCTGGGTGTCGATCACCTTCACGTCCCAGCCGGCCGCGTTTGCGGCCTTGGTGGCGCCGCCGATCACATCGATGTTGAGCGCGTCGTTGGCGAGCAGCGCGACGATGCCGAGCGTCTTGGCGTCGGCGGCCGTGATGGCCCCCGATGTCAGCACGGCCGCCGCCAGAACCCCGGCGAACATCTTCCTCATTGTCCTCATAGTCCTCTCCCTTCGGTCACGTCCTGTGACGCTCGATCCCACTTCGCTGGCTGCCGATGCCGCCGATCCCGGGTGACGCCAGCCTTGGCGTCCGTCCGCAACTCTCCGCCGGCCGGCAGCGAACTCCAGTCCTCCCGACGACCAGGCAAGGCCTCGGCTGATCATGGTAGCGGTATCTTGACGACAATCGCCGGGGCGCGCAAGAGCACTTCGTCGCGGCGCGTCACGGTCGCGATGCCATCCGCTCTGGTCATCTCGAAAAATCAGCAAATCAGCCGTATTTTGGCCGTTGCGCCGCTCGGGCGCGGTCCCTCCCTCGGGGCGGGCTCGACAAGATGCGGGGGGCCTGCGATACGGTACCGCTATCTGATCCGCGAACGGGCGGGGATGCGATCCACCCTCGCTCGCCGGGGACGACATCGATTCCGAGGGAGGAGACCCGGTGATGAACGTCAGCTACGACTTTTCGGGCAAGAACGTGCTGCTGATCGGCGGCACGACAGGTATCGGCCGCGCCACTGCGCTCGCTTTCGCAAAGTCCGGCGCCAACCTCTTCATGACCGGTCTCGGCAAGGACGCCGGGGCGGACGTGGTCAAGGCGGTGAAGGACAGTTCCGGCGTCGAGGTCGAGTTCACCGAGGTCGATGTGCGCGACACGGCGGCGATGAAGACCCTTCACGAGCGCGCCTTCGAGCGGTTCGGCCGCATCGACGTCGCCTTCAACAACGCCGGCGTCCCCGGCAAGACCGCGCCGGTCCAGGACCTCGACGAGGCCGATTTCTACGAACTGATCGACGTCAACCTGAAGGGCATCTTCAACGGCCTCAAGTTTCAGGTGCCGCACATGGTCGCCGGCGGGGGCGGTGCGATCGTCAACACCTCCTCGCTGTTCGGCGTCATGGGCTTCGCCACCACCGCGGTCTACTGCGCCAGCAAGTGGGGGGTGATCGGCCTCACCAACTCGGTGGCGCTCGAGGTGGCGCGCAAGAACATCCGCGTCAACGCGATCGCCCCCGGCTCGGTGATGACGCCGCTGCTTCGCGGCATGTTCGGCAGCGAACAGAGCGCCAAGGACACCGTGCTGCCCATGATCCCGATGGGACGGATCAGCGATCCGTCCGAGATCGCCAACCTCGTGCTCTTCCTCAGCTCCGACGCGGCGTCGTTCATCACCGGCCAGGCCGTCGTGATCGACGGCGGCGGCTTCGTCGCCGGCGCCGACAAGCTCTGAACGCTTCGGCGCCTCAGTGGGCCGGGGCTCAGTCCCCGGCCGCTGCCGCCCCTTCGGCCTCGTGGGCCTTGATCGCCTCGGACGCGATGCGGAACGCCTCGAGCGAGGCCGGGACGCCGCCATAGATCGCGACCTGCATCAGGATCGCCTGGATCTCGTCGGTGGTGACGCCGTTGCGGAGCGCCCCGCGGACATGGAGCTTCAGCTCGTGGCCGCGGTTCATGACGCTGAGCATGGCGATGTTGAGCATGCTCCGGATCTTGTGCGGGATGGCCTCGTCGCCCCACACCTCGCCCCAGCAGTATTCGGTGACGAGCTTCTGGATCGGCCGGTTGAAATCGTCCGCCGCGGCCCAGGACCGCTCCACATGCCCGGCGCCGAGGACCTTTTTGCGATTCTCGAAGCCTTTATCGAACATCTTGTTTTCCATGGTCTTTCCGCTTCTTGTCGATCATGACACCCGGCTCGTCTCGCCGTCGGCGAGCGCGATCTCGACGACTTGTTGGCCGGCCGCGGTGAGTCGTGAGGGGAAGACCGTCTTGAGCCGATCCTCGTGGACGGGAATCACCCGCCGCACCTCGCCGCCGACGGCTTTTAGCATGGCGTCGCTGGCGAAGATGAGATTGGACTGGCTACCCACTGCGAGGCCGATCGGGATGATCTGCGGCGCGGCCGGATCGAGGCCGGTGAGGTTGTCATAGGTGTAGATCAGGTCGCCGGCGAAGATCCACGTGTCTTTGCTGTCGCGGGCGCCGTCGTTTCGCACCGTCACGTACATCGAGCCGTAGGTGTGGGTGTCGGCGGCGAGGTGCACGTCGATGCCGGGGAGCACGTTCTCGCGGTCGCCGTCGATGGCGATCATCCGGCCCTGGCGGGCGAGCTCGACCGCCTTGGCGATGTCGGCCGGGTCGGTGCCGCCGACGAGAAACCGGAACTCGGGGCCGAGGGTCAGCGACCACACCCACTTATCGAGCTCCCGCTGCTGGATGTAGAACTTGGCGTTGGGGAAATGGTCGAGTGCGCCCATGTGGTCGAAATGGGCGTGGGTGATGAACACCGCCGTCACGTCCTCGGCCCGGACGCCCACCTCGCCGAGCAGCTCGGTCGGGTGGTGGTAGTTGCTGACGCCATAGGCCTCGGCCAGCGCCTTGCCGAAGGCGACGTGATCGTAGCCGGTGTCGACCAGGATCGTCTCGTCCTTGCCCTTGAGCACGGCAAGCCCGTAGGGAAGCTTGCGCGTCCCCTGGTGCATCGGGCCGTAGAGCATGACGCTGAATGGGAACTTCTCCACAGCAGCGTATTCGAGCACCCAGATCGAATAATCGGCCAACGCTTCCTCCCTCAGAACTTGAGTTCAACCGGTTCCGCCGCCAGCACGGCCGCGGCGTGCGCCGCGCAGCAGGCGTGTTTGAGATCAACCGTCTCGAAGCCGGGCATGGCATTGGCGGCGAAGCGGAGATGGTCGGCCGCGGCCCTGAGCGCGGCGCTGATCTCGCGCCGCGCCGCGTCGCTGGCGCGCGCCGCGCCGCCGGCGCCCATCCGGCCGACGACGCCGTTGAGCGCCCGTGCCGCTGCGGTCATGTGGTGAAAATGGTGGGCCGCGGCGTCCGGCACGGCGAGGCCGCCAAGCGCCTCTCCGGCCTCGGCCACCGTCTCGGATGCCATGCGGAGCGGCGTTTCCAGGTCGAAGCCGCCGTCGCGGCGGAGCATGGTCATCAGCGACAGGCCCCCGAGCTGGGTCGCGGCCTCGCGCAGCCGGTCATGGACCGGCTGGCACGCCACGACGTAGCGCAGCGGGGCTTCGGCAAGGTCGCAGACTTCGGATGGGCGGTTCACGGCCCCGTTCCTTCGACTTCGGATATTCGCGGCGCCCCGAAGGCGCTGACGGCGGACTATACGCCGCTCAAGGTAGCGCTAACAAGCTTTGCCGGTCGCGACTTGCCTTTCCCCCCGCACCGACGTTTCATTGGGGTCGATGAGCGAGGACACCAAGAGCCCCCGCCGGCGGATCGGCGGCAGCGGCGCCCGGATGCGCGATGTCGCGCAGCGGGCGGGCGTCTCGCCGATGACGGTGTCGCGCGCCCTCAACACGCCGGACCGGGTCTCGCCCGAGATGCGCGACCGCGTCGAGCGGGCGGTCAAGGAGATCGGCTACCTGCCGAACCACCTCGCCAGCAGCCTCTCCTCCAACCGCTCGACCACCATCGGCCTGATCGTCCCCAGCATCGACAACTCGATCTATACCCAGACCATCAAGGGCCTCTCCGACACCATTCGCCGCTCCGGCTTCCAGCTCATGATCTCGGAGTGCGGCTACGACCCGGCGGAGGAAGAGGAGCTCATCGCCTCGCTTCTGACCCACCGGGTGAGCGGCCTCGTCCTCCACAACACCGCGCACACGGCGCAGGCCGAGGCGATGATCCGCCAGTCGGGCGCGCCCGTGGTCGAGAACGGCAACCTGCCGGAGAAGCCGGTCGACATGGCCGTAAGCTACTCGAATCAGGCCGCTGCCTACGCCATGACCATGCATCTCGGCCGGCTCGGCTACCGCAAGATCGCCTTTGCCAGCCTGGCCGCGCTCAACAACGACCGCTCGCGCAGCCGCATCGCCGGCTATCTGGAGGCGCTCGAGGCGCTCGGGCAGGAGCCCGACCCCCGGCTGATCATCGAGACCGGCCGGGGCCTCGCCGCCGGTGCGGAGGCGGTGGCCCGCATCGTCCAGGGGGTTCCGGAGGCCGACGCGCTGTTCTGCGCCGGCGACGTCCTTGCGGCGGGTGCGCTGTTCGAGTGCCAGCGTCGTGGCTGGCCGGTACCGGGGCGGATCGCCATTGCCAGCTTCGATGACGTGGAACTGCTCCGCCACGTTACGCCGGCCGTCACCACGCTGCGCCTCCCGCGCTACGACATCGGCGAGCGCTCGGCGCAGATGCTGCTCAGCCGCATCATCGACGGCGCCGACCACCTGCGCGGCAGCGTGGTCGACCTCAAATTCGAGATCATCCAGCGCGAAAGCGCCTGAGCGGAGAGGAGCCGCGCAGGCGGCTTGCCAGCGAACCGCCGCGCCTCTACTGTCGCGTGGTACCGCTACCAGAGTTTGTGGGGCTTCCGGTATTCGATCCATGACGGTGCACGAACCTGCCTTCGGCCAGTCGGCCGCCCCTCGCATCGACGGCCGGGCCGCGCTCGTCACGGGTTCGACCGATGGTCTGGGCCTGGCGATCGCCGAAGCCCTTGCCGGCGCCGGTTGCAGCGTCATGCTGAACGGCCTCGAGCCGGAGGCCGCCGCGCAGCCCAAGGTTGCCGCGCTGCAGGAGCGCGCGGGTGTCGCCGTCCTCTACCGTCAGGCCGATCTCGCGTCGGCGTCGGCCGTCGAGGCGCTGGTGGGGGCAGCGGAGGCGGCGTTCGGGGGTATCGACATCCTCGTCAACAATGCCGTCGTCCGTCACTTCGCGCCGATCGTCGACTTTCCGCCCGATCGCTGGGATGCGGCGCTTGCGGTCAACCTCTCCGCCGCCTTCCACGCCATTCGCCTGTCGCTGCCGGGCATGCGGGCCCGCAACTACGGCCGCATCTTCAATATGACCTCGGTCTACGGCTCGCGCGGCACGGTCGACCGCGTCGACTACATCACCACCAAGTCGGCGCTGCTGGGGTTGACGCGCTCGGTCGCGCTGGAGAACCTCGAGTTCGACGTGACCTGCCACAGCATCTGCCCCGGCTCGGTGCTCACCCCCAACATCGAGGGACGGGTAGTGCGGCTGATGGAGGAGCGTGATCTGTCGCGCGAAGCGGCCGAGGCGGTGTTCCTCAAGGGCAAGCAGCCTGGCGGGCGCTTCGTATCGGCGCGCAGCGTGACCGATCTTCTGGTTTTCCTGTGCGGGCCAATCGCCCGCGACATGACGGGGGCGATGCTCCCCGTCGAGGCCGGCTGGCTCGCGAGCTGACACCGGCCGAAACAATATCCGGAGGGATGGGACAATGGCGGACACGGAACCTCTCGGCTTCGTCGGGCTCGGCACCATGGGCGGCGTGATGGCGTCCCGGCTGATCGAGGCCGGGCACGCGCTGGTGGTCTGCGATACCAACGCCGACGCAGTCGCCGCCCTGGTGGCGAAAGGGGCTGTCGCGGCCGCCTCGCCGGCGGAGGTCGGGGCGAAATCCAGGATCGTCTTCGCCAGCCTGCCGACGCCGGAGGTGGTGCGGAGCGTGGCGGCCGGCAGGGACGGCATCAGCGCGGGCGACAGGGTGCGCATCCTGGTCGATCTTTCGACCACCGGCCCGCGCGTTTCGGGGGAAGTGGCGGCGGCCCTTGCCGCGCGGGACATCGTGCTCGTCGACGCGCCGGTGAGCGGCGGGCGGGGCGGCGCGGTCAAGGGCACGCTCGCGGTCATGGTCGCAGCGCCGCACGCCGCCGCCGACGAGGTCGAGCCCTATCTCGCCGTCTTCGGCAAGGTCATCCGGGTCGGCGAGCGGGCCGGCCTCGCCCAGACCATGAAGCTCGTCAACAACCTGATGTCGGTCGCCGCCATCGCCATCACCTCCGAGGCCATGGCGATGGGCGTCAAGGCCGGGCTTGACGCGCAGGTGATGATCGACGTGCTCAACGCCAGCAGCGGCCGCAACAGCGCCACGGTCGACAAGTTCCCGCGGGCGGTGCTGCCGCGCACCTTCGACTTCGGCTTCACCACGGGCCTGTCGATGAAGGATCTCCGCCTCTGCCTCCAGGAGGCGGATGCGATGGGCGTGCCGCTGCCGATCGGCTCGGCCGTCCAGCAGATCCTGTCGATCACCAATCAGGTCTATGGTCCGCAGGCGGATTTCACCTCGATCTGCAAGCTTGTGGAATCCTGGGCCGGCGTCGAGGTGAAGCCGCACGCCAAGGATGGCGCGCCATGACCGACAGCTATGAGCTCTATGCCATCCGCTACGGCCATCACGACCGCACCGCCAAGCACAACTTCATCCTCGGCGACCCCCATGACGGACCGATGCCGCTCGACTATTTCGTCTGGGCGATCGTCGGCGCGACGCGCACGTTCGTCTTCGACACCGGCTTCGACAAACCGACCTCGACGCGGCGGAACCGGACACTGACCCGGCACGTCGGCGATGGTCTCCGCATGATCGGCATCGACCCCGACGGCGTCCGGGACGTGATCCTGTCCCACATGCATTTCGACCACTGCGGCAACCACGCGCTCTTCCCCAACGCGCGCTACCACCTCCAGGATTCGGAGATGGCCTACTGCACCGGCCGCTGCATGTGCCACGCCTACCTCCGCGGTCCATACGAGCTCGACGACGTGACCGACATGGTCGGCAAGGTGTTCGCCGGTCGCGTCACGTTCCATGACGGGGTGTCAGAGATCGCGCCGAACCTCACCGTCCACCGGGTCGGCGGACACTCGCGCGGGCTGCAGATGGTGAGGGTCCTGACCCGGCGCGGCTGGGTCGTGCTTGGCTCAGATGCCGCGCATTTCTACGCCAATTTCGAGGAGCGCCGACCCTTCCCGGTGCTCGAGAGCGTCACCGACATGCTCGAGGGCTTCGACACGATGTACCGGCTGGCAAGCTCGCCGGACCACATCATTCCCGGCCACGATCCGCTGGTACTCGACTACTATCCGCCGGCGCTGGACGGCGTCGCCGACATCGTCCGGCTCGACGGCGAGCCGAACCGCCGGTCCTGATGCATCAAGCAAGGCAGGACGATCCTGCTGTTCTCGCACCCTTGGATGGCGAGCGTGTCCAGGTGGTCCGGAAAGCCCGGCAGGCGGGGAGGTGGAGCAACACCGTCCCCATCCCGGCGCGGGGGCACGGCGCCGGAGGCCGCCTCGCCTCCGGCAGGACAGAGGCATGTTCGCTCGTGACAGGGCGGAAAGCCACTTGCCAAGTGTCCCGCCTGACGTAGATATGTTGGGGCCGGCGACAAACCCGGCATTCCCATCCCAGTTCGCACCGGAGTGGCGGCCGGCGCATCAATGCTGATCAGCGACCATACTCTCCTGCTGGCCATCGGCTTCAGCGCGCTTTGCGTGATGGTCATGTTTGTCGTGACCTGGTTCTCCACCACGGCCGAGCCGTTTCTGCTGACCTGGGCGACCGGAACGGGCATCAATGTCTTCAGCGCATTCAGCTTCGCCATCTACAATGTCGACATGACCCCCGGCCTCGGCGCGACGGCGTTTGTATCGATGGTCGTCGGTCTGGGCATTCAGCTCTCGGCCGCGATCCAGTTCAGGACCGGCCGGCTGGCGCTCCTGGTGACCGTGCCCCTGATGCTGGTTGGCGTGCTCGCGGTCGGGAACGCGATGCTGTCCGGCTACAACGGTCTGGCGATCATGATTGCCCAGGGCTTCGTGGCGTTGTTCCTCGCCGCCGCGGCGGTCGAATATTGGCGTGCCCGGGCCGAGGCGCCGCGAGCGCTCGGCCTGTTGGCCTTGTTCAACCTGGTCACGGCGCTGTGCTTTCTGAATTCATGCATCGTCCTGATCAGGGCGGGGGAAACCGTGTTCACCGCAGTACCCCGCAACTGGGCTGAGACGCTGGGACGGGCGGTTACGGTCGTCACCGTGATCGGCATGGGGTCGATCGCGTTGGTCCTCAACCACTGGCGGGCCGAAAGACGACGGTCGGGCGCCGCGGCGCCTGCTGCCGGGCCGGACGGACATGACGTCAGCTCTGATCGCTCAAAGCTATGGTGAAGGGCCGGTCGGCGCTGACCGCTGCGACCCATCCTCCGCCGCGATCAAGGTCGGCGAGCCAGAGCCGGCGTCCCTCGACGGCGACAGTCGCACGGGTGCCATCGGGGCCCGCAAGGCCGGTATCAATGGCAAGCGAACCCTGTAGTCCGAGACCGACCGCCTTGAGGGCTGCTTCTTTCCGCACCCAGGCAGCAAGGAAGGCGTGGTCGAATGCCGCGCCGTGCAGTCGTTGAAGGGCCTCGCGTTCTGCGACGGCAAACCACTGACTGACCATAGCCGGAGCCTCGGGGACGGGCCTGATCCGCTCCAGATCGCAGCCGATGGCGCCGAACGGCGCAGTGGCAATCAGGAGATCGTCATCCGAGCGCGACACGCTGAAGGAGGGCGGCGTCCCGACACCGCCGACCAACGAAGGCTTGCCGTGCGGCCCGCGTTCGAAGCGGAGTTCGGCAGGATCGCTGTCGGTGATCCGCGCCAGCGCAAGACGAAGCAGTCCCCGCCCCAGGGCAAACCGCTCCCGCAGGAACGGCAGAGCAAGCCGCCCGGCGCGCGCCCGCTCGTCGTGGGACAACAGCTGCTCACACTCTTCGAGTCGGTGGCGATGGCGCGTGAGGTTCCAGTAGGCTACATCGATCACGACGTCCGGTGCACCGTGTTCCGATGACATCATCTCCGCCCGCGCCTCCTCGCCCGACCAAGCGCGTCGTTGCGCTCCCCGGTCCCGGATCCCCCGTCCGCCTGTCGGTGGCCGACTGGTCCGGCCCGGAAGAGCGACCGCCGCTTGTGTGCCTTCCCGGATTTACCCGCAACAGCCGCGATTTCGAAGAATTGGCGCAAGCACTTACGGGGCGCCGCCGGCTGATCTGCCCCGATCTTGCGGGTCGCGGCGAAAGCGACCGCCTCGCCGATCCCGCCGGTTACACGATGGCCACCTACCTCGCGCATCTGCGCGGGCTGTGCGCCGCACTCGATTTGCGGAGCATCTCCGTGCTCGGCGTCTCGATGGGCGGGCTCCTGGCGATGGGCCTCGCCGCCGATCCGTTCGTGCGGGTCCATGATCTCGTGATCGTCGACGTCGGTCCCCGCGTGCCGGCAACCGCTTTCGATCTGCTCGACCTTTATCTCCAGAAAGACCATTCCTTCGCCGGCTTCGAATCGCTGCTGGCCCATGTGAAGCGCTATTTCGCCGCCTGCAACCTGGACAGCGAGCTCGCCTGGCGCTGGTTCGCGCTTCGCGGCGCGCGCAAGGGTGACGACGGCGGCTACGTTCCGGACTACGATCCGGCGATCCGCGTCGCCTTCCGCTCCGACCTCCGCGGCATGGAGACGGCGTGGCCGGCCTACGACGGCATCGTCGCGCGGACCCTGGTCTTGCGGGGCGAGCAGTCGCATGTGCTCCCCGCCGACGTCGCGGAGGAGATGACGCGGCGCGGTCCCCGCGCCACGCTGGTCACGGTGCCGGGCACCGGCCACTGGCCGGCGCTGGTCAAGCCGGGGGAGACGGAGCTGGTGGCGGTCTTTCTCGACGGCCGCGATCCGGCATCCGGCGCTCACCAGACCGCTCCGTCGGCCTAGCCTAGCCGATCGCTGCAGCAGCGCCGGAGCTGGCCGGGCGCCACCTCGAGAGACGTTCGATCCACGCCCTGATCCGCTCCGGCGGTCGCGCCGCGCGCTCGCCACCGGCCTCACCGAGCGGCGCCCCGAGGTCGAAGCCGGTTTCGGACGCGACGCGGGCCACCGTCCGCGTCCAGAGATCGACCTCCGGCGCTCCGGACGTCGCCGGCACGGCCGTCCGGCCCGCGTGGGCGCCGATGGCGAGCGTGCCGGTCGTCGCGTCGATGCTGACAGTCGCAACTCCGGCCGTCTCGGCAGCTGATTTCAGGACCGATTCCAGTGCCGGATCCGGATCAAAGGCGAGGACGAAGCGGCCGGCCGCGACGGCGGATCGCAACGTTTCGGATGGGGTCGCGCCGGGGTCCGCGGCGTCGAGCAGCGGGTCGTGAAGCGAGGCCGGATAAGCCGAGAGCAGGTGAGCGAGTTCGACGCCCGACGCCAGGCCTCCGCCACCGGCGACGAGGCGTGATCGCCGCCCCGTCAACGCCGCCACCGTCGCCGCCACCGCCAGCTGGGTGGGACCGTCGCCGCCGCGGATCAGGAGCACCGCCGGCGCCTCGCCGGTGAGGTCCCTCCACGCCGCTTCCGCGACCTCGATGGACCCGAAGCGGGACCCGACGAGGGCCGCGTGGAACGTGGTCGCGATCGAGGGGCGGATGCCAAGGCGCTCCGACAGGGCACGGGCGACCGCGGCTGTGGACAGCGTCTCGGCCCCCTCCGACGACACCACGACGACGCCGGGCTCGTGGCGGATGGCGAAGCGGTGGCGACGGAACGGCCTCTGCGGACAGCTCGCGGCGCCGCCCTCGACGGCGATCCGGGAGGGGTGGACGCCGAACTGTGCCGCGAAATGCTCTTTGACCGCGATGGCGGCGGCAAGCTCCGGGATCGGCCCCGTGACGTCGTAGACGTGCTCGACAGTGCCGGGCAACCAGTTGCTGCGCTGGATGTCGGCAATCCGGAGCCGCGATTCCCCGCCGTCATGTTGGGACAGCCCCATGCCTGCAACGAAGCGGCGCTCGGCCAGGAACCGACGGCGGTCGGCCGGCCGGCGGTTGCCGAGTGGGCCCTTGGCGACCAGCCGCTCGACGTGCTCCATCTCGGCGATGACGCCGCCGTCGCCGACGATCTGGGTCCTGACGCCAAGCGTGCCCGGACGGGACTGCGCGACAGGCCGCGTCTCGACCCGAACCGTACCGGCACACGGCAGTGCGGAGAAGAAGCGGAGCGCGACGAGCTCCTCCGGATAGCCGACAAAGCCGGCTGCCGTCTCGCCGAGCCACCGCTCGGGCTCGTCATGCGGGACGCCGTGGAGTGCGGCGTCGAGGAGGAGAACCATGCGGTCGGCATCCCTGATGCCGACATCGGACGGCACCGTCACCTCGGCGGAGGCCCCGTGTGTGCTGCGCCGAAGTGCAGTCTGGAGGTGGAACGCTGGCCCGTGGAACAGGTTGCCGGCGGCGTAGGGATCAGCGACGGGTACGAGGTCGCCGAGCGGCGACCAGGGTGCCGGAGCCGGGCCATGGGCATCCGAGATCGTCACGCGGCCGGTCGCGACCTCGTGGCGGACAGCCTTCAGCGGACGATCCTCGCGTCCGTAGCAGGCGGACACCGCGGCATCATAGCCGCCGGCACTCGCCCTGAGCTCGGTGACGAGGCGCACGCCGTCGGCAGGCACCGGTGTCCAGCGGCGAAGCAGGAGGGATTCGATCGACGTCACGTTCTTCCCGGCCGCCGATCGGGCTGCCTCGACCACTTCGGCGACGAGCGCCGTCATCGGCAGGGCCGGTACGGAATAGGTCGGGCAGTGATCTGCCACCCAGTCGGGCGCATCCGGGGTGAAGGCAGTGACGCGGTGAGCGACCGGCGCCGCCGTCGCCACGAGCCGAACGCCCATGTTCTTGACCTCGTAGATCGGCAGACCGTCGGCCCAGAGCGTTCCCTCAGCAACCGCAAGCACGCCTTCGGCCGTCTCGGTGACGGTCACGGACAGGGAGGTGACTACCTCCTTGTTGATTGGCACGACCTGGCCGCGATACTTCCAGGTGAGGGCTTCCCCAAGTGCGATCGGCTCGCAGCGGAGGGTGGCGAAGTCGCGGCCGTGGCCGGCGAGGATCAGGTAGGCCTTCACGGTCTGGAGCAGCGCATCGAGCCCGAGCGATCCCGGCTGGACCGGATCCTCATAGAAATGCGCCTTGAAGTACCAGGCATGGGGGTCAACCGCCTGGCGGCAGCGGATGCGGCCGGGGCTCTCGGGCGTCGCCGGCCAGTAGCCGGTCACTTCGTCGATCATGCGGAGCCGCCCGCGCGGAAGCTGCAGTGGACCGGCGAAGAACTGCGCCGGCTGGCTTCGCAGGTCGACGAACGCCGACGACGGTTCAGTCAGCTGCGCGCGAGCCTCCGGCGTCACCGTGAGACCGGCCTGCCGGGAGAGCTCGGCCGCAGTGAACAGGCCGAAACTGGTTTCGAGGCTGCACACCAGCCGATCGCCCGCGTGGCATTCCGAGCGGAAGAATGCCAGCGCCAGTGCGCCCAGGCGGACGATGCGGGTGAGGGTGGCGCGGACCCTGAGCGTGCCGAGATCGGGGGTGATGTCGATGTGCTGGATGGCGTCATTGCCGTCGAGGTTGCGATAGTAGGCATTCCCCGACAGTGCCAGGCCGACGTAGGAGGCGAGCCAGCCGCAGGGCTGCAGCATCACTTCGGCGAGCACGCAGTAGGGCATGGTCGGCCGGTCGTTGTCGGTGAAGAACCATGCGTCGGCCGGCAGGTCGTATTCGGAGGTCATCGTCACGCCGGGCTCGCCCTTCCAGGCAGGCTCGGAAACGTCCGTGACGCGCGACATGAAGAGGTAGGGTGGCCCCGGGAGCCGCGGCACTCTGCCCTCGCGGTCGAAGCGCTCATAGCCCTTGCCGAAAGGAATCGAGGGACGATCCCAGGCGCAGGCGAGCATGGCGGTGAAGTCGCCGCGGACGTCGCCGTCATCGCGGAGGCGGCGCGGGGGCTCGGCGCGGGCGAGCCACTCCTGCCGGGTCGACAGCGGCCAGTCGGGGACGAGCCGCAGGCCAAACCGCTGGCAGTGAAAGACCTTGAGCCCGTCGCTGCTGCAGAGGAGCGTGGCGTGGATGGTCGGCGTCGGACCATCCTCGATTTCCGTCACGAAGACCTCGTAGCGGAGTTCGTGGACGCGGTCCGGCACGACCTGGCCGCGGCAGACGAACTTGAACGGCTCGTCGACGATCGGCTCGAAACGCCAACCGTCGCGGCGCACCGTCATCCCCATCGCCGCCATGGTGAAACCAAGGCACTGCACGGCGGCGTCGGCCATCAGCGTGCCGGGCATGCAGGGATCGTTGTGAAAGTGGCCGCTATAGAACCAGGCATCCTCCGGCACGGTTGCCCGTGCCTCGAGATAGCCGAGGCCCCTCGGTCCGCCTTCGGGATCGAACCGGACGACCTCGTCGATGAGCCGCATGCGGCCATCGGGCAACCTCGGCGTCCGCTGATGGGCGGCGGCCAATTCGAAGCCCGGGCCGAAACAGGTCAGGGCATCGCCGGCGGAGAGCGCGGCCAGCTCGGCTGCCGAGAAGGCGCGTTTGCCCGACGGCCGGAGCGACTCCGGCAATGCTGCGCGGCCTTCCGACAGGGGCGCCGGCGGCGTCCAGTTGACGCCCTTGGCGGCGGCGAGCTCGGCGTCGGTGAAGAAGCCCGCCTGGCCGTTCCGGACCGACGACACGAGCCGGTCGCCGATGCTGCAGTCGTACTCGAAGAAGAACATACGGACGTCGCCGAGCTGGGCGTGGCCGTTGATGCGGATATCGAAGCGGAGCGTGTCGCCGACCTTCGGCATGCCGCCGTCGTGGAAGGTGATCTCGCAGCCGAGCAGGCGGTAGACGCGATCGTCGCGGTTCGCGGCGTCGATGCCCATCCATGAGATGAGCAGGAGATCGGCCTGGCCCGACTCGATGAGCAGGCCGGTCGGCATGCGGCCGTCGTCGAGATACCAGGCGTCGGCACGGATGTCGGTCTCGGTGACAATCCGCCCGGTCCCGAGCACGCCCGGCTCACCCTCGATGGTGACGATGCGGTCGGCGAGAAGGAGCGGCGGCATCGGCATCCGCACCTGGCGAAGGTATCCGTCCTGAGCTGCGAACCGCTGACCGAAGACCTCGGAGATGCGTCCGCCGGCCAGCGTCTCGAGCGAGGTCCGGCTGTACGGCGGCGGGAGGATCTCGGCCGCCGGGGTCGGCGGCTCCGAAGTGAGCACCGGCCCGATGTGATGAATCTCGGCCTCGCGGTGGGGACGGGCGCGCGAGAACACATACGGTGCCTCGGGCGGGTCGCGCGATGGCAGTGCGTCGGCAAGAGTGGTCACGGCGTGGCTCCCGGATTTGACAGGTTCGGTGGTCGCGGATGGCGGTTGCGCAAGAATCTCGGGCGCAAAGGCGGGCATGCGCGCCGGCAGGCTGAGGGTCAGACGGTCGATGCCGTCTGCGGCTTCGGTCGGCCGATCGAACGTGCGGGCGAGGGCCGCCGGGTCGATGGGTGCGCCGGCGGCAAAGAGTCGGGCGGCGACGCCGGCGAGGTGCTCGACCGGGTCGCGGCCGCCATCGTCGAGCGCGACCGTGAGATGCGGCCGGCTGCCCAGCGTCTCGGCGATGGAACGGCTGAGGATGTTGCGCGGTCCGGCTTCGACGAAGATGCGGACGCCGTCGCGCCAGGCGCGGTCGATGGTGGCTCCGAAATCGATCGGACGAAGCGCCTGGTCGAGGAGGGCATCGCGGATCGTGCTCCGCGTCGGCGCGTAGGCACCGTTGTGGGACTGCGAATAGAAGCGGACATCCGTCCGGGGATGAGTCTCGCGGTCGTGGATCGCGGTCCAGGCCCCTGCAAAGGGCCCGAGCACCGCCGAATGGCAGATGAGCGTCGGCGTCTGCTCGATCACCCGGTCGCGGCCGATCCGTTCGATCGCTGCGGCGCAAGCCTCTTCGGGGCCGCTGACGATGCAGGATTGGGGAGAGAGGACGATGCTGATCTCGACCCGCTCGATTCCTTCGATCCGTTCCGCAACCTCGGCGACGGGAGCGGAGACCAGCCAGCTCTTCCAGCGGAGCGGCCGGTCGGCGGGAAGCGCCCAGTGGGTCCGGGCCGCCTGGAGACGCCCGGCGAGGTGTGTGTCATAGAGCCCGGACTGCTCGAGCGCGGCGAACATTGCGGTCATGTC
Organism: Bauldia sp.; assembly: GCA_020442065.1. Taxonomy (GTDB): domain Bacteria; phylum Pseudomonadota; class Alphaproteobacteria; order Rhizobiales; family Kaistiaceae; genus Bauldia. Next base: position 5,543 of record JAGRKZ010000105.1, on the reverse strand, counting down.
GCGCCAGACACCGAAGGCGAAGAGACTGTTGGTCTCCCCGGAGGACAGTCCCATCGCCACCGGGGGCCGAAAGCCGAGGAGGCGCTCGGCGGCCAGGGCGTGACCCTGGCCGAGCAGAGATGACGCCTTGAGCGCCCCGAACGGCGTGGCGACGAACTCGTGACCGTTGGGGCCGTAAAGATCGCGTGCGACTGTCCCGGCCACGGCGAAGCGGCCAGCCAGTGCGTCGGCGATCTCCGGGAAGGCCAGGAAGAACCCCCGACCGACATCGGGATAGGCGTTGGCGCCGGCGAAGACGATCGCCGCTTCGCCCAGTGCCTCGCCTTCGCCGAAATGGATGCCGCGACCTTCGGGGCGACGGCCGGACATCAGGGCGATCCGGCAGGCGTCGAGCTTGGCGCGAAAGTCCTCATCATTCCGCGCGACGATGGCAAGCCGCACAGGCCATCCAGCGGCAGCCGGCATTGTCGGTGCGTCGATCGCCGCCGCAAGGTCGGATATCGACCCAGCGCCCCAGCAGCGAAGCATCGGGCCGTCGGACCGGCGCGCGAGTGCCGTCACAGGCTGTTCGGCCGCCCGGATCGAGACGGTCGCCAGTGGGCCGGCGAAGGACGAGACGGCAATCGTGCGGGCCTGCCGATCGGGCGTGGCAATCACCGGACGCGCGCCGTCCACATCGATTTCGGTCCGGGTCACGGTCTCGACCATGGCGGCCACGACCTCGAGCAGTCCGGATGCGGCGTGGGCGTGGCCCCACCGCGTGCGGACCGCGGTTGTGGCAGCGGGCTCGGGCAGCGCGGCGTCTCCGCAGAGATCAGCCGAGATCAGCGCCAGGATCCGGTCGCCGGCGGCCTCGGCGTCGGACTTGCGTTTGAGGACGAGGGCCACGGCGCCATCGGCCGGCTGCTGGTGCTCGGCCGGGAGAAGTGCCTTCGCAGCGCGCCGATGGACCGGTTCGTCGGAGAGATCGGCCGCGCCGACGAGCGCCGTCCCGATCTCGCCGCACGCGAGGGCGTGGCAGGCGATCCGGAGCGCCTCGACGCCGGACAATTCCTCCGCGGAAACGGTGAAGGCCGGGCCGCGGAAATCGAACTGCGTGCTCAGGCGGTTGGCCGGGATGTTCGGCATCGTGCCGACCACGGCAGCCGAATCGAGCGCCGTTGCCGCCGCTTCCCGGGCGACCTGCAATGTCGCCTCGTCCAGCGCGACGCCGCGGCCGGCGGCGAGCTCCGGCAGCCGCCAGCGCAGCCCCCAGCGCGCGACCTCCGGATCGCATCCGATGCCGAAGAACACGCCGCAGTCCATGGGGTCGAACGGCTTGACCCCGTCGAGCGCCTCGAAGGCGACCTGCATGGCAAGGGTCTGCTGGCCGAGGCTGCGGCGCAGGTCCTTCGGCGGGAACCGGAGCCCACGCCCGGGCAGTCGGATCTCGGCGATACGGGCGTCGCCCGCCCCGCCCGCGGCCTGCCGCAGCCGCGTGACGAAAGCCCCAAGGTCGCTCGAATCGCCGATGGCGACACCGATCCCGCAGACTGCAATGTCGTCTGCGGGGGGACGGGGCGGCATGACCGACACCGAACGGACCGTCGTAGCGGACGGCGGCTCCTCGAGGATGAGGTGGGCGTTGTTGCCGCCGAAGCCGAAGGCGTTGACGGCTGCCATGCGCGGCCGGTCGGAACGCCATGGCTCCGGCCCCGCGAGAAGGCGCATCGGGGTCGAGCGCATGACCTCGATCGGTTGCTCGGCGTCGATCGTCGGCGGCAGCAGGCCGGATTCGAAAGCGCCGAGGATCTTCAGCACCGATGCCGCCCCGGATGCGGTGATGAGGTGGCCGAGGTTGCCCTTCAGCGCGCCGACCGGCAGATCGCCGACCCCGGCGAAGATGGCGGCCATGCTCGCCACCTCCTCGCTGTCGCCGGCCGTCGTGCCGGTGGCGTGACATTCGACGAAACCGATGGAAGCCGGATCGACCCCGCTCATGCCGTAGGCACGACGCATGGCGCGGGTCTGGCCCTTCGTGTCAGGCGCCAGCAGCCCGCGCTCGCTGCCGTCGTTGGAAAGGCCCACACCCCGGATCACACCGAGGATGCGGTCGCCGGCAGCGAGGGCGTCGTCGAGCCGCTTGAGTACGAGCAGCGCCGCCCCCTCGGCCGGCAGAAGGCCATCGGCGTTACGGGTGAGCGGCCGGCTGCGGCCGGTCGCGCTGAGGGCGCTGAGGGTCGAGAAACCGACATGGAGAAAGAGGTCATCGGCGTGATTGAGGCCACCCGCGAGGACCGCATCGCACTTCCGGTCGTGGAGGAGGTCACAGGCGAGCTTCATCGCGTAGAGCGACGAGGCACAGGCGGCGTCGAGGGCGAAGACGGGTCCACCGAGTCGGAGCGCCCGGGCGGTGAGCTGGGCCGGCAGGCCGGAGACGAAACGGTTCTCGGCCAGCGTCGCTCCGGTTGCGGGCCGGCCGGCGTCTTCGAGCCAGGTCTCGCAGGCGAAGTCGGCGAGGCCCCGGCTCGGATAGGACAAGTTTCCGACGATGAGGCCGGTGCGCGGCCGGGCTGCATCCGCGACCTTGCCGGCGGCGAGCGCCTCACGCCCGCAGTGCATGAGCCAGCGGAAGGCGGAGTCGAGACCCCGGACACGATCCACGGGAAGGCCGAAGCCGTCGGGGTCGAAGCGGTCGTCGAACCCGGCAACGTAACCGCCGCGGGCGGAGGCAACGGCATCGACGGTGGCGGGGGATTTCGCCCCGAGCACGCGCACCGTTCCCGCTCCCCACAGTCCCGGCGGGGTCTCGGTGGTGACGTCCTGGCGACCGACCACGGCCCGCCAGAGTTCCGCGACGGAATTGGCACCGGGCAGCACGCAGGCGGTGCCAGTGATCGCTATCGGCTCGAACATCGCTCCCTCCCCAAATCTCTATCGGCGCCTCGGCCGCCTAGGCGGCCAGCTCTGCCCGGGTGCGGCAGAACTCGACTCCGGAGAGCAGGATCGCCGGCTCGCCATCGAGGAACAGCGCGATGTCGTGCTCGCTCCGCCAGGCATCGACCGCCCGGCATCGCACGCGGCACTGGTACGGCTTGCCGGGCTTCGCCTGGCGCAGGATGCGGGCACGGCCGATGCGGAGCGGCAGGCTGAGCCCGCGGCCTTCGGCGTGCGACCACAGGATCGCGAGCTGGAGCGCGCCGTCGACCGCGCCCGGGTCGGTGGCCCATTCCGTCGCCGGCCAGGAGGGATGCGCGGTCGGGGCGATCAGCGCGTCGACGCCCGCCGCCGTGACCGGAGCGATGGCCGAGACCGTCTGGAACGCAGGGCCGTGGAAGAGGCGTCCGTCTCCATAGACCGAGGCTCCCGGTGCCGCTGACCCGTTCGCGAAGGACGGGGCCGGAGGCGATTCCCCGTTGCCCTCGACCGCTGAGACGCGCGCGGTGTAGCGGAGCTGGCCTGTCTCGTCGCTCACTTTGACGTCGAAGGCCTGCGAACCGGCCGGGATGGCGGCGATGTCGAAACGGTAGGTTCGCGCCGGGAAACCGGCGAGCACCGCCCCCTTCATCACCCGGAGATCGGCGATCTCGACTGCGTCGCGACCAGGCATCAAGGCGCGGGCGATACGGGCCATCCATTCCTGGACCAGCACGACCGGCAGGACCGGCTCGCCGAGAATTCGGTGGTCCGTCAGAAAGTGGTGGCGCTCGCCATCGACGACCGCGGTCATGCGCGCGGCAGTCTCGGGAAGGAAATCGCCCTCGCGAAGGATCACCTCGACGGCGCCATCGTCCGACGACAGCTCCTCGATCAGCGCCCGGGCGCCGGCCTCCAGCCCGATGGTGCCAATGCCGGCGCGCTCGAAATGACGCTTCAGCGCCGGATCGACCATGCCGCCATCCCATGGCCCCCAGCAGATCGACTTCACCCGGCAACCGGGATGGGCGCGAGCATGGTCGGCGGCGATCCGGTTGAGGGTCTCATTGGCCATCGCGTAGTCGGCCTGCCCGGCGTTGCCATACTTGGCCGAGACCGACGAAAACATGCAGAGCAGCCGGAGCGAAGGTTCGTCCCGGAGTGCGTCTGCAAGGTTCGCCCAGCCGCCGATCTTCGTTGCGTAAACCGCGTCGAAGTCCACCACCGGCTTGTCGGCGATCGCCTTGTCGGCGATGACGCCGGCGCCATGAATGACGCCCGCGACCGGCCCCCAGGCGCGGCGAACCTCACCGAGAGCGGCGCGGACGCTTGCGGCATCGGTGATGTCGCAGGCGACGTAACGGGCCTCGCTGCCGGCGGCGACGATCCGGGCAAGCGTGCCGGCGATCTCGCGACCGGCAAGGATGCGGGCGACCTCGCGCCGGATGGACGCAAGGTCGGGTCGCTCGCCGGCATTCGTCGCCTGCGCTATCAGGCGCTGGCGGAGGGTGACCTCGTCAACCGCGTCGGCAAGCCCGGGCGGCTCGGCGACCGGTGCGGTGCGGCCGAGCAGGCAGAGGCGAAGGCGACGCTCGGCGGCAAGGGCGACCGCCGCCTCGGCCGTGACGCCGCGTGCGCCCCCGGTGATAACCACGACATCGCCATCGGCGATCGGTAGACCGGCGATCCTGTCAAGCGGGCGCTCGTTCCGGGCGGGAACCGAACGGCGCCTTTCCGCGTCGTAGGCGACCTCGATTTCCGGCCCGCCGGCGAACAGTTCCGTCGCGACCAGCGCCGCGATGCCGGCGGCGGTGCCGGCGCTGGCGGCAATGGCGATCGCCTTGACGTCGGCGTCGGGCCATTCGCGTGCCGCGGTCCTCGCCAGGCCGGCGAGCCCGGTGACGCCGGCGCCGATCTCGACTGTCACGAAAGCGCCGCGCCGGCCCGCGAAACCGGCTGCGGCTGACTTCGCGGCCAGGAACGCATCGCGATGAAGCCGGAGCGTGTCCGCTGCGGATGCCTGTGCATCGGAAGCGCTGAGGAAGACGACGAGATCGCCGGCGCCGACCGATGTGGCGATCGTCAACCCCCGCGCTTCGAGGAGCGACCCGAGGGCTGCTGCTACCTCCGCGGGACCGCCAAGGACGACGGCGCGGCGGGCGGCCGCGACAGCGGGGAGAACCAGGCCTGACGCAGGGCTCTCGACCGAAATGGAGACCTGGCGGCACAGCGGATTGCTCGTCGTCCGTGCGACCGCACCGGGATTGGCCGGCGACGAAGCAACGACCGCGGCCGGTGCGCCACCGAGCATGCCGGCGATCACGGCGATCGTGCGGTAGCGGGCGAGGGCCGAGGGCTCCAGCTCGGGCAGGTCCGGCATCTTCTCGCGGAGCGCGGAGACGATCTCGACCTGCTTGATCGAGTCGATGCCGAGCTCGGCTTCGAGGTCCATGTCGGCGCCGAGCACTTCGGCCGGATAGCCGGTCTTCTCGGCGACGACGGAGGCGACGAGATCGAGCATGGCCGTGTTCGGGGCAGCGGCAACCGCGTCGACGGCGGCGACCGGGACCGGCTTCGGCGCCGAGGCGGCGGGCGGCGGGGGCGGCGGCGGGACGTCGACGGTCTTCACCGCGGCCGGGGCGCCGCCG
>JAGRKZ010000273.1:7407-7833 GCA_020442065.1 Bauldia sp. | reverse complement strand
TTCCTGAACTGGAAGGAGCTGCCGTTCGCCTGGTACGGCTTCCAGCACTTCCCCTATGCGCTGCTGATGGTGGTTCTGGCGCCCGGCCTGCTCGCCTTCGTGTTTGGCTGGTTCGCCTTCCGCAGCCGCGTCACCGGCGTCTATTTCTCGATCATCACCCAGGCGATGACCTTCGCGCTGCTGCTCGCCTTCTTCCGCAACGATTTCGGCTTCGGCGGCAACAACGGCCTGACCGATTTCAAGGACATCCTGGGGTTCAACATCCAGGCCCCCGGGACGCGCGCGAGCCTGTTCGCCATCACCGCCATCGTGCTCGCGATCGCCTATGTCGTCTGCAAGGCGATCATCGCCTCGCGCTTCGGCAAGGTGCTGATCGCCATCCGCGACGCCGAGAGCCGCACCCGCTTCCTCGGCTACCGGGTCGAG
>JAGRKZ010000273.1:0-7323 GCA_020442065.1 Bauldia sp. | reverse complement strand
ATCATCAATCCCGGCGAATTCGCGCCGGAGAATTCGATCGAGGTGGTGATCTGGGTGGCGGTCGGCGGCCGCGGCCTGCTGGTCGGGCCGATCGTCGGCGCGCTTCTCGTCAATTTCGCCAAGACCTGGTTCACCACCGGCGCCCTCGCGCCGTACTGGCTGTTCGCCCTCGGCGGCCTGTTCATCGCCGTCACGCTGTTCCTCCCCAAGGGCATCGTCGGCACCCTTGCCGGCGGCTGGTCGGCGATGGGTCAGCGGCGAAGCTCGGCGGCGGCGGAGGCGGGCATTTCGCCCACCGAGACCGATGGTCCGCCGGGCGGCGAGCTCAAGCCTTCGGCGGCGGAGTAGGACCATGAACGAGAAGGCCAGGAACTCGCTCCTCTATCTCGATGGCGTCTCGGTCTCGTTCGACGGTTTCAAGGCCCTCAACGAGCTGTCGCTGGTGGTCGAGGCCGGCGAGATGCGGGCGATCATCGGACCGAACGGGGCAGGGAAGACGACGATGATGGACGTCGTCACCGGCAAGACCAAGCCCGACTCGGGCGAGATCTACTTCAACGGAACGGTCGACCTCACCCGCCTCGACGAGGCGGCGATCGCCCAACTCGGCATCGGACGGAAGTTCCAGAAGCCGACGGTGTTCGAGAGCCTCAGCGTCTACAACAATCTCGATCTTGCGCTTGCCGGCCGGCGCAGCCCGAGCTCGGCGCTGTTCGGCAAGGATACCGCAGCGGCGCGGGAGCGGATCGAGGCGCTGCTGGCGCTGATCCGTCTCGACGGCCAGCGCAATCTCAAGGCCGCCTTCCTCAGCCACGGCCAGAAGCAATGGCTCGAGATCGGGATGCTCCTGGCGCAGGAGCCGATGTTGCTCCTGGTCGACGAACCGGCCGCCGGCATGACCGACGCCGAGACCGCGGCGACGGCCGACCTCCTCCGCGACATCGCCAAGGAGAAATCCGTCATCGTCGTCGAGCACGACATGACCTTCATCCGCGCCCTCGACGTCAAGGTGACCGTGCTCAACGAAGGCTCGGTACTGTCCGAGGGCACGCTCGACCACGTCTCGGCCGACCCGCGTGTGGTCGAATCCTATCTCGGGCGGTGACGATGGCGGGAGGGAATTCCATCACCTGGATCGGCGGCGCAGCCTCCTTCGAGGCTTCGCTTCGCGAAGCCCGGGACTCGAAGGACCAACGAGCGCATCTCCAGAAGGCCTGGGCCGAACCTTTCGCCATGCCGCCGCCGAATGAGCGGCCGGTGTTCGAGCTGCCCCTGCCGGAGAGCCGCTGGCGCTGGAGGGAAAGATGAACGTCCACGCCTCCGTACCCGCTGCCGGTGCGACGGCGACCGCCGGGCAGCCGGTCCTGGTCGCCGAGAATGTCGACCTCTACTACGGCGCTGCGCAGGCGCTCTACGGCGTCTCGCTGACGGCCAAGGCTGGCGAGGTGATGGCGCTGATGGGGCGGAACGGCGTCGGCAAGACCAGCTTTCTCCGCGCCGTGGTCGGCGAGCAGCCGATTGCGCGCGGCACCATCGCCCTCAACGGCGTGACCCTCGGCAGGATGACGCCCCACGATCGGGCGCGGCTCGGCATCGGCTACGTGCCACAGGGCAGGGACATCTTCCCGCTGCTGACGGTGAAGGAGAATCTCGAGACCGGGTTCGCTCCGCTCAAGCGTGCCGACCGCACGATCCCGGCCGACGTCTTCGATCTCTTTCCGGTGCTCTCGGACATGCTCCGCCGCCGCGGCGGCGATCTGTCGGGCGGTCAGCAGCAGCAGCTCGCCATCGCCCGCGCTCTGGTCACCCGGCCCAAGCTCCTCGTTCTCGACGAGCCGACCGAGGGAATCCAGCCTTCGATCATCAAGGACATCGGCCGCGCCATCGCATGGCTTCGCCAGAAGGGCGATATCGCCATCCTGCTCGTCGAGCAGTATTTCGACTTCGTCCACGAGCTGGCCGACCGTTTCGCGGTGATGGACCGCGGCCAGATCATCCTCTCCGGCACGCGCGAGGAGATGGACCCCGACAAGGTCCGCCGGCACCTGACGGTGTAGGCGCGTCAGTTTCGCCCGGCTAGCCGGTTGCCTTCTTCCACGCCGCGACCATCGCCTTGGCGCGCTGACCGACCTCGGCAGGCGACAGCCCCGGCTTGTAGAGGCTCGAGCCGATGCCGAAGCCGACGACGCCGGCCGCGAGCCAGGTGCCGATGTTGCCGGCATCGACCCCGCCGACGGCGAGAAGGGGAAAGCCGCGCGGCAGGATCGCCGACATTGCCTTGACCCCGGCAGGCCCCAGCACCTCGGCGGGGAAGAACTTGAGCGCGTCGGCCCCCGCGGCGATGGCGCCGAGCGCCTCGGTCGGCGTGAACACGCCGGGGAACGAGGCGAGGCCGGCGGCTCGGGTGGCGCGGATGACGTCGTCATTGCGGTTGGGGGAGACGATCAGCGTGCCGCCGGCATCGGCGACGGCCGCGACCTCCTCGACCGTCAGCACCGTGCCGGCGCCGATCCGCGCCCGGCCACCGGCGCACTCGGCCATGACGCGGATGCTGTCGAGCGGGTGCGGCGAGTTGAGCGGCACCTCGACCAGGCCGATGCCGGAGCCGATCAGCGCTTCCAGCGTCGCCCCGGCTTCGTCGGGACGGATGCCGCGGAGGATGGCGACGAGGGGCGCGTGGCCCGCAAAGACGGGGTGGGTCATCGGGCGGTCTCGGCGGGGAAGAGATCGGCGGTGCGGGCGAGATGGAGCAGGCCGGCGACGACGAGGTCCGACCCGTCGAGGGCTTCCGCCTCGTAGCCGGCGAGCTCGAAGGCGCGGCCATAGGCGCGGGCGAGCGAGCGGGTGCCGACGATGCGGAGCTGGCGCCCCTGCCACAGCCGGCCGGTGTCGCGGGCGGCGGCGATCTCGCCGCCGATGACGAGGCCGGAGAGATAGGCGAGATTGTCCTCGGCCTCGACCGAATCGAGAAGCTGCCGCGCCCGGACCGAGAAGATCGCGGCGAGGAAGGGCAGGCCGTCGATCACCGTCCGCCGGAGGCCGAGCGCGAAACCGGGGAGGGTGGAGAGCTCGCGTTCGCCCTCGTTCACCGAGTGGCGGAGGAACGACTGGCGGGAGAGCAGGCCGAACATCTCGCCGGTGAGGAAGGTCTGGAAGTCGGTGATCGCGCCCTCGCTCACCGTCGCCCATTTGGAATGGGTCCCGGGCAGGACGACGATGCCGTCGAACTTCGGCTCATCCGCCAGCAGTCCGACAATCTGGGTCTCCTCGCCGCGTATGACGTCGCCGTCGCGGTCGTCGCTGCGCACCATGATGCCGGGCACGATGGCGAGCGGCCGCCCGGCTCCCGACTTGAAGCGGATGATGCTCGCCGCGATCGACTTCGGCGTCGCCGGACAGGCGGCGTAGGGGGCCTCGCGCCAGCCCTGCCGGCTGCCGACCATGCCGGCCATGATCGCCGGGACGGTGGGCCAGTCCGAGACCAGCCGCTCGAACGCAGCCTCATGGGTTCCCGATTCGAGCGCGCCGATACCGTCGGCGCTCTCGGCCGTGGCGATGGGCCGGCCTGCGGCCGACAGCAGCATCGCCCGCAGCCGGCTCGTGCCCCAATCGACGGCGATGAGCCTGCCCTTATCGGCCATGGCGCGTTGGGATGGTCTGGTGTGATGCAACAGCCGTGATCACCGTCATCGGACGATGCCGGCATGAGCCGCTTGGCATGGAGAGTGCGCTCCCGCGATGTGACGGCGGACCCTACCGCAGCGGTGCCGGTCCGGTCGAGGCGCGAATGACAAGGTCCACCGGCCAGAGCTCGTGGATGCCGGAGGCGGGCCGTCCGCCCAGCATCTCGACGGCGAGCTCGGCAATGCGCGTGCCGGCGGCGCGGATCGAGGAGCGCGTGGTCGACATGGTCGGAACCATGCGGTCGGCATTGAGGAACGGGAAGACGTCGTCATGCGCGATCATGGAGATGTCGCGGCCGAGCTCCAGGCCCGCGGCGCGGATCGCGCGGAAGGCACCGAGCGCCATCATCATGCTCGACACCACCATCGCGGTCGGCCGGTCGCGCTCACCGAGGAATCGCTCGGCGGCACGGAACCCGACCTCGTCGGTCATCAGTCCGCTGGCGATCATCTTCGGCTCGGTCGCGACGCCGCGCGCGGCGAGGGCGTCGCGATAGCCCTTCTCGCGGTGAGCGGCGAAGGTGTGGCGGGGATCGCCATTGATGAGGCCGACGCGCTCGTGGCCGAGGTCGAGGAGATAGAGGGTCGCCTGGCGGAAGGCGTTCTCGTTGTCGATATCGAGCCAGGCATGGGGCACGGGGCTCGTGGTGCGGCCGTGCAGCACGAAGGGCATGCCGAGCTCGGACAGGAGCTTCACCCGTCCGTCCTCGACCAGCGGGCTCGACAGGATGATGGCGTCGACCCGCATGCCGGAGGCCATGCGCCGGTAGTTGGACAGTTCGTCGCCGCGGGTGGGCGAGACGACGATGTCGATCTCCTCCTCGGCGAAACGCTCGCCGAGGCCGGCAAGGAACTCGGCGTAGTGAGGGTCGAGGAGGAGACTCCGGTTCGACTGCAGCACCACGCCGACCGCGCCGGCGCGACCGGTGGCCAGCCGCCGCGCGCTGACGTTCGGCAGATAGTTGAAACGCCGGGCCGCTTCCAGCACCCGCTCGCGCGTCGCCTCGCTGACCTCGGGATAGCCGTTGAGGGCGCGGCTCACGGTGGTTGGCGACAGGCCTAGCGCGTCCGCCAGGTCCTTCAGCTTCATCACGGTCGCTTTTCCTCCCTGCCGTATTCAAAGCGCTTTCAAATCTCGATGCAAGCGCGGAGGGCAGGCGCGCTGAAACTGGCCTGTCGTCGGACCCGTCGAAGGTTGAGGACGTCGAGTGCATTCCGAAAGAAAGATCAAGCAATTGCAACGATATTCCGGCTTGCCGGCCACCGCCCGCAGGGCATCCCGGCCGAATCGACCTCGGGTCCGAGGCTTGACAGTGCCGGGTTTCGCAGCCAGAGTCGCAACCAAAGCGCTTTGAAGATTCCGGCTGACAACGACAATGGCCGGGGCGCTTGGGGAGGGAAGTCAATTCTGGATGCGCTTGGCATGGGGTCATGGCCCCACCTGCGCGGTCCAGCCTCCCTTGTGGTTTGTTTCGAGACGAACAACGGGAGGTTCGCACGATGAAGCTTCGTTACAGCCTGCTGAGCTTCGCGGCCGGCATGGCGCTCGCGGCCGGCGCCGCAAGCGCACAGGACTTCAAGTTTCCGGTCGGGGAAGACGCCAAGTTCAACTGGCAGAGCCTTGAGGACTTCAAGGCCGCGCACGGCGACCTTGCCGGGCAGACCCTGACCATCTTCGGCCCGTGGCGCGGCGAGGACGACACACTGTTCCGCAGCGTGCTCGCCTACTTCACCTACGCCACCGGCGTCGACGTGAAGTACTCCTCCTCGGAGAACTACGAGCAGCAGGTCGTCATCGACACCCAGGCCGGCAGCCCGGCGGACATCACCGTCCTGCCGCAGCCGGGCCTGATCGCCGACCTCGCCTCGAAGGGCTTCCTGGTGCCGCTTGGCGAGGAGACCCAGAAGTGGCTGCTCGACAACTACGCCGCCGGCCAGTCCTGGGTCGATCTCTCGACCTACAAGGGCAAGGACGGCTCGCCGTCGCTCTACGGCTTCCCCTACAAGATCGACGTCAAGAGCCTCGTCTGGTTCGTGCCCGAGAACTTCGAGGACGCGGGCTACGAAGTCCCGACCACCATGGAGGAGCTGAAGGCGCTGACCGAGCAGATCGTCGCCGACGGCGGCACGCCCTGGTGCATCGGGCTCGGTTCGGGTGGCGCGACCGGCTGGCCGGCGACCGACTGGGTCGAGGACCTGATGCTGCGCACCCAGCCGCCCGAGGTCTATGACCAGTGGGTCTCGAACGACATCTCGTTCACCGACGAGCGCGTCGTTGCGGCCATCGACGAGTTCGGCTGGTTCGCCAAGAACGACAAGTTCGTCGACGGCGGCGCCGCCGCGGTCGCTTCGACCGACTTCCGCGAGAGCCCGAAGGGCCTCTTCTCCTCGCCGCCCAAGTGCTACATGCACCACCAGGCGTCGTTCATCCCGTCGTTCTTCCCCGAGGGCACGGTTCTCGGCCAGGACGCCGACTTCTTCTACATGCCGCCTTACGCGGACAAGGATCTCGGCAAGCCGGTGCTCGGCGCGGGTACGCTCGTGCTGATGACCAAGGATACGCCTTCGGCGCGGGCCTTCATCGACTTCCTGAAGACCCCGATCGCCCATGAGGTGTGGATGGCTCAGTCGAGCTTCCTCACTCCGTTCAAGGGCGTGAATGTCGAGGCCTATGCCAACGACCAGATGAGCGGCCAGGGCAACATCCTGCTCAACTCGACGACCTTCCGCTTTGACGGCTCCGACCTGATGCCCGGCAAGATCGGCGCCGGCGCGTTCTGGACCGGCATGGTCGACTATGTCGGCGGCAAGGACGCCCCGACCGTGACCGCCGAGATCCAGAAGGTCTGGGACTCGATCAAGTAGGGTCTATCCCGCAAATCCAACCTCGACCCGGACCGGTTCGCCGGCCCGGGTCTTGGCAACCGCCCGGCGATTGATGCTAGGGTGATTGCAGACTGCGCCGTCTAACCGAGTGGACTGCCAGCACGAAACGTGCGGTCCCGGGGGGAGGAAGATGGAGCGACAGCTGTTCGGGGCGTTCATCGCGATCGTCGTCGGTGTCGGCGCCTGCGCGCTCTACTACTACGCCGCCAACATGCTGCTGGACCTTGCCCTGCCGTTCCGCAAGGGCGCCCAGGCGGTTCGGAACCAGAAGGTCGCGTCGCTGATCCGGCCCTGGCTCTTCCTGCTTCCCGCGATCCTGATCCTTGGCATCTACTTGGTCTACCCGGCGATCGAGTCGCTTTGGCTGTCGTTCCATGACCGCGCCGGCGAGAATTTCGTCGGCGTCAACAACTACGTCTGGGCGGTCAACGACGACGAGTTCCGCCAGTCGATCTTCAACAACGTCCTGTGGCTTCTGGTGGTGCCGGCGCTGAGCACCTTCTTCGGGCTGGTCATCGCCTTCCTCACCGACCGGATCTGGTGGGGCAACATCGCCAAGACGCTGATCTTCATGCCAATGGCGATCTCGTTCGTCGGCGCCAGCGTGATCTGGAAATTCATCTACGACTACCGCAGCGAGGGCTCGACGCAGATCGGGTTGCTCAACGCCATCGTCCAGGGTCTCGGCGGCGAGCCGCAGGCGTGGATCACGATCCCGTTCTGGAACAGCTTCTTCCTGATGGTGATCCTGATC
>JAGRKZ010000104.1:33244-35744 GCA_020442065.1 Bauldia sp. | reverse complement strand
CCGCCGCCGCCGACCGATTGCGCGACGATGCCATGCGCCGCCCCGCCGGTCGTCGTGATCTGCCCCCGGTTGGTGACCGCCACCGTCCCGCCGGTGCCACCCTGGCCGCCGGTGCCGCCGATGGCGAGCTGCGCCCCGCGCGCCTGCTTCGCCCCGGCGCCGGGCTTGCTGAGCGACACCGAGATGACATTGCCGCCCTGGCCGCCACCGCCGCCGACCGATTGCGCGAGCACGCCGTGGCTCTCGCTGCCGAGGGTCGCGATCAGGGCGCCGCTCCCGTTGACGACGCTCACGTCGCCGGCCGCGCCGCCCGTACCCCCGGTGCCGCCGAGCAGCATGGCATTGTTCGAGGTATTGTCGGCCGAGGTGCCCAGGAAGATGTTGGTCACGTTCTGGGCATCGCCGCCGCCGCCGCCGACGGCCTGGGCATAGATCCCGGCCGATTTCGTGCTCCGGGTTCGGATCTCGCCCTGGTTCCTGACCGAGACGTCGCCGGAGACCGCGCCGGTGCCGCCGGTGCCGCCCACCGAGATGCTCGCCTGGTTGCCGATGCTGCCGCGGAGGTTGACGATGTTGTTCTGGACCAGCCCGCCCTTGCCGCCGCCGCCGCCCACGGATTGCGCGAAGATGCCGTGGGCGCTGCCGCCATAGGTGCCGATCGTGCCCTGGTTGACCACGTCGACCTGGTCCGAGGCCATCCCGGCGCCGCCCGATCCGCCGATGCTGAGCGAGGCCGTGGTGCCGATGTCCGAGCCCTTGACCGTGTTCTTGAGAAAGGACATCGCCGTGACGCCGGACTTGGCATAGCCGCCGGTGCCGCCGGCGCCGCCGACCGATTGCGCCAGGATGCCGATCGAGCGGTCGGCGCCCGTCAGGATCCCGGCGGTGCTGGCGACGGAGACCTTGCCGCCGGTACCGCCGGTCCCGCCGGTACCGCCGATCGAGATCGAGAGCGACTTGCCCGCCCCGGCCGAGCCGCTGGCGCCGCCGCCGGTGCCGCCGCCGCCGCCGACCGATTGGGCGAAGACCCCGTGGGCATCGGTGCCGAGCGTGGTCAGCGCGCCCGTGGCCGCCACGTCCACGTCGCCGGCCGCGCCGCCCTGCCCGCCCTCGAGCCCGACGCTCAGCTTGAAGCTGCTGCCCTTGTCGTCCGAGGTCTTCGGGGTGCCGAGCGTCACCGAGGTCGCGGTGGAATTGCCGCCGCCGTTGCCGACCGACTGGGCGAAGAGCCCGTGCGAGCGGTCGCCCTGCGTCAGCACCGTTCCCTCCGAGCTGGCATGAACCGATCCGGCGGCGCCGCCGGTGCCGCCGGTGCGGCCGATCTGGATCGCTACCGAGCCGCCCTCGCCCGCGTTCGTCAGGCTCGAATAGCCGGCATTGCCGCCGCCGCCGCCGACCGACTGGGCGAAGATGCCGTGGGAATCGGCGCCCGTGGTGACGACCGCGCCGACATTGTCGAGCGTGACCGCCGCGCCCGTCCCGCCATCGCCGGTGCCGCCGCCGACCGCCAGGCCGAAGCCCTTGGTCTGCTCGGAATTGCCGGATTGGTAGATCATGCCGAAATTGAGCGCGGCATTGCCGCCACCGCCGCCGAGGGACTGGCCGAAGACGCCGTGGCTGCTGTCGTCCAGGGTGAGCACGTCGCCGAAATGCGCGATATCGACCGTGCCCGCATTGCCGGCGTTCCCGGCGGAGCCGCCGATGGCGAAGAGCCCGGACACCGAGGTCTTCTCCCCGCCCGCCGGCGTCGGGTTGGTCTTGCCTTCGAGTTCGTCGAGCACGCTGTTGTAATTCGCGATGACCGAAGCGTCGACGCCGGTATGGGTGGGCGTCTTGCGGTCGCTGGAGCTGCCGCTGTCGCTCTTCGAACCCGCCGCCTTGCTGAACCCGAGCACCGCGTTCACGCCCGCGTCGCCGCCGCCGCCGCCGATGCTCGACGCCTCGATGCCGTTCGCGCCGACGCCGTCGGTGGTGATGAGCCCGGCCGCCGCGGCCGCGGAGCCGCGCGTGACGGTGACGCTGCCCGCGTCCCCGCCGCCCGCGCCGAAGCCGCCGACGCCGATGCCGACCGGCGAGGAGTTCTTGGTGCCGATCGCGGTGACGTTGACGCCGCCGGTGCCGCCGCCGCCGCCCAGCGACTGCGCGAAGAGCCCTCGGGCGTGATAGCCGGTCGCGGTGATGTCGCCGTCCGAGGTCACCGCGACATCGCCCGCGTCCGCGCCGAGGCCGCCATGGCCGCCGAGCCCCGCGACGATGCTGAGATCGGTTGCCCCGTCCGAGGTCTTAGAGCCGTTCCAGTTGAGCTGGCCCGAGACGTTGAGGGCGCCGTTGCCGCCGCCGCCGGCGACCGATTGCGCGAAGATGCCGTGCTTCCAGTTCCCCGCGACGTCGATGGCGCCGGCGTGATCGACCGTGACGCCGCCCGAGACATTGCCCGCGCCGCCGAAGCCGCCGATGCCGAAGGTGATGCTGGGGATCTTGCCGTCCTTGTCGATGGCGA
>JAGRKZ010000104.1:0-33189 GCA_020442065.1 Bauldia sp. | reverse complement strand
CCCCGCCGATCCCTCGGTCTCGCTCGCCTCGCTGTCGAAGAGGCCGAGCTGGGTGAAGAGACCCTTCAGCCCCTTCGATTCCGCCAGGCCTTCCGCCGCGTCGACGATGTCGTCGCCTAGGATGTTGCGCAGCGTCGTCTCGAAGCTGTCGGTGGAGGGCTCCACCAGGTCGTCGGGATCGGTGGTGACCGCGATATCGGCCCGGGCCGTCACCGCGACGTCCCCCGCGATCCCGGCATTGCCGCCGAAGCCGCCGACGCCGACGATCAGCGAGCTGTCGGAGACGATCCCGCCCGAGACGTTGAGGCCGCCGTTGCCGCCGCCCCCGCCCACCGATTGCGCGAGGATGCCCGAGCGGCCGGTGCCATGGGCGTCGATCGTGCTGCCCGCGCCCACGTCCACGGTGACGGCCCCGGCATCGCCGCCGGTGCCGCCGAAGCCGCCGACGCCGACCAGCACCGCATAGGACTTGCTCGCGTCGGTCTGCCCGGCGCCGGGCTTGCTGCTGATCGACAGGCCGGCCGATACGCTGGTGCCGCCGCTGCCGCCGCCGCCGCCGATCGATTGCGCGACGAGCCCGTCGGCACCCGACTTGGCATCGACCGCAAGCGACCCGCCCGCCTGCAATGTCCGCGGGATCGCCGTCAGGGCGCCGGTGTAGCTCAGATCGACGTCGCCCGCATTGCCGCCGCCGCCGCCGAAGCCGCCGACGCCCGCCGATATCGAGAGGATGGTGTCCGAGCCCGAGGGCTTGGCCAGCGACAGCGAGCCCGAGACATTCGTGCCGCCCACCCCGCCGCCGCCGCCGAGCGATTGCGCCATGAGCCCGTGCGACTTGTCGCCCCGGGTGTCGACGGTGCCGGCAACGTCGAGCGCCACGGGGCCGGCGTCGCCGCCGCCGCCGCCGAACCCGCCGACGCCGAGGCCGATGGCAGCCCCGGACTTGCCGGTCAGGCTCACCGCGCCCGAGACGTTCAGCCCGCCCGAGCCGCCGGCGCCGCCGACCGATTGCGCCAGCACGCCGATGCTCGCCGCGCCCTGCGTGGCGATGCTGTCATGGGCCGCGGTGGTCCGCACCGTGCTCGAGACGCTCTTGCCGGCGCCGGCGCCGGCGCCGAAGCCGCCGAGGCCGAGGCCGATCGCACCGCCGTTGTTCTGGCTGAGGCTCACCGCCGCCGAGACATTGGTGCCGCCGTTGCCGCCGCCGCCGCCGAGGCTCTGGGTCACGATGCCGCCGCTGCGGTATCCCGTCGTCAGTACGCCGCCCGCCACGTTCGACACCGTCGTGGCGCCGGCATCGGCCCCGAGGCCGCCGAAGCCGCCGACGCCGATGCCGATGCCCGCGCTCACGTCGCGCGAGAGCGAGAGCGCGGCCGAGATATTGGTGCCGCCGTTGCCGCCGCCGCCCCCGAGGCTCTGGGTCAGGATGCCGATCGAGTCCTCGCCCGCGGTTTCGACCAGGCCCGCGACGCTGTGATCGACCGATCCGGCCGCGCCGCCGTCGCCGCCGAAGCCGCCGACGCCGATGCCCAGCGCGCCGGAGAAATCCGGCGCCAGCGAGATCGCGCCCGAGATGTTGGTGCCGCCGTTGCCGCCGCCGCCTCCGAGGCTCTGGGCGACGACGCCGGCGGAGCGGTCGCCGGTGGTCGAGAGGATGCCGTCGAAGCTGCCGTCCACATCCCCGGCCGTCCCGCCGCCGCCGCCGAAGCCGCCGACGCCGATCGCGGCGGCGCCGGAGCCGGTGCCGGCGATGCTGATCGCCCCGCTGACGGTCAGCCCGCCGTTGCCGCCGCCGCCGCCGAGCGACTGGACGGTGACGCCGGCGGAATCGTCGCCCGTGGTGGTGACGTCGCCGGTCACGGCGCCGCTCGCCGAGCCGCCGTCGCCGCCGTCGCCGCCGCTGCCGCCACTGGCTCCGCCATCGCCGCCGCCCGTCTGGTCGGTCGCAAGGCCTGCGTCGCCGGTGCCCCCGTCGCCGTCACCGCGGGTGCCGCCGCCGCCGCCGTCGCCGCTCAGACCACCACCGCCACCGCCGCCGCCGAAGATACCGAAGGCGTTGGCGTCGTCCGTGTCGTCGAAATCGAAGAACAGATGAGGGGCGTCGCCGCCGTCACCACCAAGTCCGCCGCCGCCACCGCCGCCGGTGGTGAGCGCGCCCTGGCCGCCGTCGCCGCCTTCCGCGGTGTTGTCGACGAAAGCGACGTTGACGATCGTCACGTCCGCCGTGCTGTTGACGAAGAGCGCGCCGCCGGCGCCCATGCCGCCGCCGCCGGCGGAGCTCCCGTCGCCGCCGTCGCCGCCTTTGGCGTAGCCATTGGCCAGCGTCACGTTCTGGATCGTCACGCTGCCGCTGTCGGCAAAGAAGATGCGGAAGGTGTCCTGCCCGTCCACCGTGAAGCCGGCGCCGTCGATGACGAGCGTGGTGCCGGTCTTGGGCTGAAGGACCGGCAGATTGTCGTCGAGGGCGATCGATGCCGTGAGGGTGATGGTGTTGACGGCATCGCTGCTTGCGTTGGCGTTGGCGATCGCGGTCGCGAGCTCGGTCGCATTGCCCGCGGTGAATGTTGCCATGTCGAGTCCCTCCCGCATTTCAGGCGGGCGCCACCGGCTCGCCTCTTCGAATGCCCTTGCTCGCGCAGATTGCATCGAGGTCTCGCCCGCATCGCCCGAACAAACGATTAAGATGATTGCCGGCCTTTTCGCTTTCAGGGCGATTCCGGAGGGGCCGGGTTTCCCGTCGTGTCTGGACGGCGCGCAGCGCGACCGTCTCGCCCCACGATTGAGGCCGGGGCCGCGAGCCGCTATAGAACCCGCCCCGATGCTGCGAGAAAGACCATGGACGCGACCATCGACCAGGAGACCGAGGACGGCATCGCGCGGGCGCGCCTGATCTCCGCGGCACTGCCCTACATGCTCCGCTACGACGGCAAGGTCGTGGTGGTGAAGTACGGTGGCCACGCCATGGGCGACCCGGCGCTGGCCAAGGCCTTTGCCCGCGACATCACGCTGCTCGAGACCTCGGGCGTGCGCCCGGTGGTGGTGCACGGCGGCGGGCCCCAGATCGGCGAGATGCTGAAGAAGCTCGACATCAAGTCCGAGTTCCGCGGCGGTCTCCGCGTCACCGACAAGAAGACCATCGACGTGGTCGAGATGGTGCTCGCCGGCTCGATCAACAAAGAGATCGTCATGGCGATCAACGCCGAGGGCGGCAAGGCGGTCGGCCTCTGCGGCAAGGACGGCAACATGGTCGTCGCCGAAAAGCTGACCCGGACCGAGATCGACCCCGATTCCAACATCGAGAAGGTGGTCGACCTCGGCTTCGTCGGCGACCCCAGGATCGTCAACCGCGCGGTCATCGACATGGTGCTCGGGGCGGAGCTGATTCCGGTGATCGCGCCGGTGGCGCCGGGAGCGGACGGCGAGACCTACAACGTCAATGCCGACACCTTCGCCGGCGCCATTGCCGGCGCGCTCGGGGCGGCGCGCCTTCTCTTTCTCACCGACGTGCCGGGTGTGCTCGACAAGACCGGGAAGCTGATCAAGGAGCTGACCGTCGCCGACGTGCAGCGCCTGATTGCCGACGGCACGATCACCGGCGGCATGATCCCCAAGGTCGAGACCTGCGTCGAGGCCCTCGACCGCGGCGTCGAGGGCGTGGTCATCCTCAACGGCAAGACCCCGCACGCGGTGCTGCTGGAGCTGTTCACCGACCACGGCGCGGGCACCCTGATCCGGCCATGAGCCACAGCGGAGGTGGCAGCACAGGGAGGGATCGCCCGGGCCGGGATTTGGCGCCTTTCTTGGCGGTCGAAGCCTGGGTCTTCGACCTCGACAACACCCTCTACCCGCGCCACACCAACCTCTTCGCCCAGGTCGACCAGCGCATCCGCGAGTATGTCGGCCGCCTCCTCGCGGTCGGGCCGGAGGAGGCCCACCGGGTCCAGAAGGACTACTATCGCCGCTACGGCACGACGCTCCGCGGGCTGATGGAGGAGCACGGCATCACCCCGGACGATTTCCTCGCCTACGTCCATGACATCGATCACTCGCCGGTCGAGGCCGACCCGGTGCTCGCCGCCGCGATCCGGCGCCTGCCCGGCCGGAAGTTCATCTTCACCAACGGCTCGCGCGCCCATGCCGAGAAGGTGGCCGAGCGCCTTGGCATCACCGATCACTTCGACGACATCTTCGACATCGTCCGTTCGGAGTTGCTGCCGAAGCCCAACCGGGCGACCTATGACCGCTTCATCGGCGAGACCGGCATCGCGCCGCAGCGGGCCGCGATGTTCGAGGATCTGGCGCGCAATCTCGAGGTTCCCGCGGCGCTCGGCATGAAGACCGTGCTGGTGCTGCCGAGTCCCGGCATTCGGGAGGTGGTGGAGGACTGGGAGATGGAGGGCAGCGACGCGCCCCACATCGACTACCTGACGGACGACCTCGGCGGCTTCCTCGGCGAGGTGCTGGGCGAGATCGGCAAACGCGGCTGAGCGGCGCGAGCCCCGGACCGGGTCCGGAGCTCGCTCCGCGCTGAGGCGTCATTCCTTGGGTGCGTAGGCCGCGTTCAGTTCGTCGAGCGACAGCAAGCCGTCGCCGTCGGTGTCGATCGCCTGGAAGTCGGCGAGCTTCTCCTCGACCACCTCATCGACTGTGAGGCCGCCGCTCTTGTCGGCGTCGTTGTCGGTGAATTCGGGGTCTGCAGCCATCTCTTCGCCGACTTCGGTCGCCTCCAGGACGCCGTCGCCATCGAGATCGGACGCGACGAATCCCTGCATCGCATCGAGCACAACCTCGCCCTTGCTCAGCATCTGGTCGCCGTTGACGTCGGCCTTGATCAGCCCGACCTCGACATCCGTCACCTGGGCGCTGGCCGGACCGGCCGCACCCGCCAGAAGCGCCGCAACCGCAGCGGCCATGACCTGTGTTTTCACGTTCGTCTCCTCGATTCTCGGTTGCGACTAGGAGGCCATGCAGCTGTCATAGGCGTTGTCGTAGAGCGAATTGTAGTCGCGGTTTCGCGCGACTCCACCGGCTGCGCCGCCGCCGCCGCCGCCGATCGCCGCGCCCAACGCCGCCCCCGGCGGCCCGCCGACGATGCCGCCGACGATGGCGCCGCCGATCGCGCCGAAGGTGATGCCGCCTGCGACCGGCCCGCGCGAGTTCTTGCGCGCGTAGTTCTGGGCGTAGCCGCTGCAGACCTGCGACTTGTTGCTCTGGGCCAGCGTGGGCGTCGCCGCTCCGAGAAGCGGCACGGCGCTCACCACGGCCGCGAGGACTAGGACATGCGCTCTTGCCTTCATTCTTGTCTCCCGAAAGATGACCTGATGAGACCTGACTTGCCTTGACCGAAAGGCCGTTTGCAAAGTCCCCGACGTCGGGACTCGGGTCGCGGCGAGTATGTCCCGTTCCGTCGACGCTTCAATCCCCAATTGCGAGACGATTGATTCCATCCCTACTGCGCGATGAACGTCTCGGTGCGAACATCGGCCGTGGCGATGTCGCGGGGTGCAAGTCCGCGGGATTCGGCTCGCGTCCGTCCGCGCCGCTCGTCCCGATCCTGTCGCCTGCGGGACGAGAACCGCCCTATATCATCTGGTCGTCCATCGCTCACGGGCCACCGTCGGAGACCTGCCGTGCCCTTCATTGAAGTCCTGATCGTGCTCCTCCTGATCGTGGTGAATGGCGTCCTCGCCATGTCCGAGCTCGCCATCGTCTCCTCGCGCAAAGTCAGGCTGGAGGCGCTGGCGGACGCGGGGAGCAGCGGCGCAAAGGTGGCTCTCGGCCTGATCGGCGACCCCGGCCGGTTCCTCTCGACCGTTCAGATCGGCATCACCCTGGTCGGCATCTTTGCCGGCGCCTTCGGCGGCGCGACCCTCGCCGCGCCGCTTGCCCACCTGCTCGACCAGTTCGCCTGGATCGCGCCGAACGGCGCCGCCGTGGCCTTCGTCATCGTCGTGGTGGTCATCACCTATCTGTCGCTGGTGATCGGCGAACTGGTGCCGAAGCGGATCGCGCTCGCCAGCCCCGAACGGATGGCGGCGCTGGTGGCCAAGCCGATGCGGACGCTTTCTTGGGTCGCCGCCCCCGCCGTGTGGCTTCTCAAGCACTCGAGCGACGCGGTGTTGGGCCTCCTCGGACTCGGCCGGACGGAGCCGTCGAGCATCACCGAGGAGGAGGTCAAGGCGCTGATCGCGGAGGGGACCCGGACCGGCGTCTTCGCCCCCCAGGAGCGCGAGATGATCGATGGCGTGCTCCGCATTGCCGACCGCACGGTGCGCGCGGTGATGACCCAGCGGCTGGACATCGTCTGGATCGAACGCACGGCGACCCGGGACGAGCTTGTCCACCTGTTCGAGGCCGAGCGTCATCGCCGGATCCTGGTCTGCGACGGCGGCATCGACCATGCGGTCGGCTACATCGATATGGCCGACGTCCTTGCTACGCTCCTCCGCGGCGATGCGATCGACATTCCCGCCCTCATCAAGCGTCCGCTGGTGATCTCCGAGTGGCTGGGCGTCCTCCGCCTCATCGACCTGTTCCGCCGCGAGGGCATCCACTTCGCCGTGGTGGTCGACGAGTACGGCGTCACCCAGGGTCTGGTCACCGCGCTCGACATCCTCGAAGGAATCGCCGGCGCGTTGCCGGAGCGGGGGGAGGAGGACGAGCCGGGCATCGTTCATCGCCCCGACGGCTCCATGCTGGTTGACGGACTGATGCCGATCCACGCCTTCGCTGCGGGGCTCGATGCCCGCGGCCTCGAGACCAGTCGCGACTACGATACCGTCGCGGGCCTGGTCCTCCACGCCCTCGGACGCATTCCCGCCGTGGGCGACGCCGTCGAGGTGGCGGGCCTCCGCATCGAGGTCGTGGACATGGACGGCCGTCGCATCGACAAGGTGATCGTGACGCAGCTGCCGGCGCCGTCGGCGGCGTGAGCCAGATTGCGTGCGGGCCGGCCTTCCCCTAGGGTCGCCGGCGACCGACGAATGCCTGAAACGGGGGTAGGGAATGGCGTCCAGCGCCGAGCTTGAGAAGACCATCGACGCGGCCTTTGAAGACCGGGCGAAGATCAGCCCGGCGACGACGGGCGAGGTGAGGGCGGCGATCGAGGAGGCCCTGTCGCTGCTCGACGCCGGCAAGGTGCGCGTCGCCGCGAAAGGCACCGATGGCTGGATCGTCAACCAGTGGCTCAAGAAGGCGGTGCTGCTCTCGTTCCGCCTCAACCCGATGAGCGTCATCAAGGGCGGCCCGGGCGACGCCACATGGTGGGACAAGGTACCTTCGAAGTTCGACGGCTGGGGCGCGCAGGAGTTCGAGGCCGCCGGCTTTCGCGCCGTGCCCAACTGCGTCGTGCGTTATTCCGCCTTCATCGCTCCCGGCGTCGTGCTCATGCCCTCCTTCGTCAATCTCGGCGCCTATGTCGCCGAGGGCACGATGATCGATACCTGGGCGNNNNGGCTCCTGCGCCCAGATCGGCAAGAACTGCCACATCTCCGGCGGCGCCGGCATCGGCGGGGTGCTCGAACCGGTGCAGGCCGGGCCGGTGATCATCGAGGACAACTGCTTCATCGGCGCCCGCGCCGAGGTCGCCGAAGGCGTCGTCGTGGGCGAGGGCTCGGTGCTGTCGATGGGCGTCTATCTCGGCGCCTCGACCAAGATCGTCGACCGCGCCACGGGCGAAGTGTTCATGGGCCGGGTGCCGCCTTACTCGGTGGTGGTGCCGGGCGCCATGCCGGGCAAGCCGCTGCCCTCGGGCGAGCCGGGGCCGTCGCTCTACTGCGCGGTCATCGTCAAGCGGGTCGACGAGAAGACGCGCGCCAAGACCTCGATCAACGAACTGCTGCGGGACTAGGGAACTCCCGCCGCGCGGCGGACCAGCCGGGAGGGGCGCTGGTGCAACTCGCTTACGTTCTGTCCTCGCCGCAAGGGCGCATCACGCGGGACGAGTTCTGGGCCGGTTTCGCCGCGCTGGCGCTATTCGGTCTGGGTGCCGCCGCCGTTGTTCTGGCGACGATCGGCGCGACCGTCGCCGGTCGGATCGTGCTCCTTCTCGTCCTGCTCCTTCTGCTCTACCCCTGGTTTGCGGTCTTCGCGAAGCGCTATCAGGATCGAGGCCGCCCAGCCAGGCGGGCGGTCTATGCAGTCGCCGTCGGCGTCATCGTCGCGGTGTTGTGGATCGTCGGGGTGTTCCAGCCCGCGGTCTCGGGGTGGTTGCTGGTCGCAGCGACCGTTGCCGTGGTCGCCTGGTATGTGATCGAGCTCGGCGTCCCGCGCGGCACGGTCGGCGACAATGCCTACGGCCCTGACCTGCTCGCGCGATAGCGCTGACCCGTCTCCGCTACGCAAGCATGCCTGTGGACCATCGATTCTGGGCTCGTCCCGCCGTGCTAGGATGCGCCCGCGAGTCGAGTCGTCGACGGCAGCAGGAGGGCGTCATGGAAGGGTTTCGCGGATTCATCATTCGCACGGCTGAGATGTTCGTGCTCATCCTCGTGGTCGTGGCCGCGCTTGGCGGGGCGATGTCCGGCTGGGGGTCGGGCGCGATGTCGGGTGGCGCCCTCGGCGGCATCCTCGGCCTTGTGATCGGCGGCGCCATCGGCTTCGTCTTCGGCTGCGTGGGTGCCGCCTACTTCTTCCTTTTCCTCGAGATCGCCCAGAACACCCGGGCGATGCGCCGCTACTACGAGCAGCCCCCGCAGTAATCCGGGTCGGCCGGCTGGGCGGTCCGGTTGACACGGCGCGCGCGACCCTTAGGGTCCGGCCGCGTCTGGGGTCAACCGGGTCGTTACGATGAGCCCCGTCGGGGTCGACACCTTCGCCAGCTTCTTCTTCCGGCCTGCCGGCCGCATCACCCGGCAGGAATACGCGCTTGGCCTCGGGTTTGTCTTTGCCCTGAGCCTTGCCGGGCTGTCGCTGCTGCTGGCAGGCGGCGCACCGGCGCTGGTCGTCGTCGCGATGTCGGTGCTGTGGTTTCCGTTTCTCGTCGCCGAGCTCGTTCTCATCGCCAAGCGCTGTCACGATATCGGCCTGCCCGGTATCTATCTCGTCCTTGTTTTCGTCCCGTTCCTGGGCTTGGCATGGCTGGTGGCGCTGGCTCTGATTCCGGGCAACCCCGGCCCTAACGCCTATGGTCCGGCGCCGCATTTTGCGGCCGTACCGGGAGAGACCTGAGCGCATGCCCATCACCGCCCCCGATCCGGTCGAGATCCTCAGCCGGCTCATTGCCTGTCCCTCGGTGACGCCGGACGATGCCGGCGCCTTCGCCTATCTCACCGGCCAGCTGGCCGATGCGGGCTGGCGCACCGAGCAAGTCACCTTCACTGCCCCCGATACCCCCAATGTCGCCAACCTGCTCGCGACGGCCGGAGCCGACGGGCCACACATCGTCTTCTGCGGCCATGTCGACGTCGTCCCGCCCGGCGATGCGGCGCGATGGAGCCATCCGCCGTTCTCCGGCGCGGTTGCGGGGGGCTACGTCCATGGCCGCGGCGCGGTCGACATGAAGGGCGGCGTTGCCGCCTTCCTCGCCGCCGCCATCCCCTTCGTTGCCGGGCGGGCCGCCAGGCCCGGCAGGGTCACGCTCCTCCTCACCGCCGACGAGGAGGGGCCGTCGGTGAACGGGACGGTTAAGCTGCTCGCCCACGCCATGGCGGGCGGGATGCGGTTCGATGCGGCGATCGTCGGCGAGCCGACCTCGCGGGCGCGTCTCGGCGACATGGTCAAGATCGGCCGCCGCGGCAGCCTCTCGGCCTCGCTCCGGGTCGGCGGGCGCCAGGGGCACGTCGCCTATCCCCACCTCGCCGACAACCCGGTGCCGCGGATCGTCCGCCTTCTCCACCGACTGGTCACGCTCCGCCTCGATGACGGCAGCACCGATTTCCAGCCCTCCAATCTCGAGGTCACCAGCATCGATGTCGGCAATCCCGCCACCAACGTCATCCCGGCGGAGGCGACGGCCCGGTTCAATGTCCGCTTCAACGACCGCTGGTCGTCGGACAGCCTCCTCGATTTTCTCCGCGCCGAGCTCGATGCGGCATCGGAAGGGGCGCCCTACGAGCTCGACGTCCGGTACCGGAGCGAGTGGTTCCTGACCCGCTCCGACACCCTGATCGCCCCGCTCGCGGCTGCGATCCGCGACGTCACCGGCATCGACCCTGAGCTCTCGACCGGCGGCGGCACCTCCGACGCCCGTTTCTTCAAGGGCGTGTGTCCGGTGGTCGAGTTCGGCCTCGTCGGCGACACCATGCATCAGGTCGACGAGCGCGCGCCGGTCGCCGATGTCGTTGCGCTCGCCCGCATCTACCGGGGCTTCCTCGACCGGTTCTTCGCCTGATGCCTGGTCGCGAGGAGATCGTCGCCGCGCTCACCGGGGCGTGGGAGCTGTTCCTCGACCGGCCCGGCGCGATGCGCCATTTCGACGTCAGCGTCGAAGGGTTCTGGCGCTCGTTCGCAGCGGTGGTTCTGGTCCTTCCTTCCTATGGGTTTTCGCTCCTCGCCGACCGTGCCATGTCCGCCGCGCTCGATCCCGGCGCGCCGGTCGAGGGCGGGGCGGCGCTCGCCGTCCACGGCATCGTCGGTCTCGGCATCGACTGGGTGACGCTGCCGATCATTCTCGCCCTGCTCGCGCGTCCGCTCGGCATCGGCCGGCACTACGCCGCCTTCATCGTCGCGCGAAACTGGGGGGCGGTGATCGCCGCCGTGCCCTTCGGCCTGCTCGGTCTGCTGGTGGTGCTCGGCATCATCGGCGCCGAGCTCGGCAGCACCTTCATGTTCGCGGCGCTGGTGGTCGTGCTCCGCTACAACTACCTGATCGCCCGCCGCGCCCTCGATGCCAGCGCCGGCTTGGCCATCGGCATCGTCGTCCTCGATTTCGTCGTCAGCCTCACCCTCACCTTCGGGCTCGACGCGGCGTTTGGCGCTCAGTAGTCGACGGCGACGAGGTAGAGCCCCTCGGGCGGCGCCACCGGTCCGGCCCGACGCCGGTCGCGCGCAGCGAGCGCGGCCCCGACCTCGCCCACCGGCCAGCGGCCTTCGCCGACCTTCTTCAGCGCCCCCGCCATCGACCGCACCTGGCTGTGGAGGAACGAGCGGGCGCTGGCGCGGATGGCGATCTCGGCGCCTTCGCGCGTCACGTCGAGCCGGTCGAGCGTCTTCACCGGCGACCGGGACTGGCATTCGGCGGCGCGAAACGTGGTGAAGTCGTGCTGGCCGACGAGGGCTTGGGCGGCGTCGTGCATTGCCCGTGCGTCGAGGCGTGCGGGGACGTGCCAGACGCGGCCGGCGTCGAGCACGGCGGGGGGGCGTCGGTCGAGGATGCGGTAGAGGTAGTGCCGCTTCACTGCCGAGAAGCGGGCGTCGAAATCGTCGGCCACCCGTTCGGCGGAGAGGACCGCGACCGGCGCCGGGCGAAGGTGCGCATTGACCGCGTCGCGGACGGTATCGGCGGGCCAGTCGCGGGCAAGGTCGAGGTGCGCGACCTGGCCGAGGGCGTGGACGCCGGCATCGGTGCGGCCGGCGCCCTTGACCACGGCGGTCTCGCCGGCAAAGGCGAGGACTGCTTCCTCGAGGGCCTGCTGCACCGACGGGCCGTTGGCCTGGCGCTGCCAGCCGACAAACGGGCCGCCGTCGTACTCGATCGTCAGTTTGTAGCGCGGCATCGCCGCCTCAGCCGAGAACGGACGGCATCTGGCGCACGCCGGCGAGGAAGGCCGCGGCCTTGACCGGCGGCTTGCCGGCGCGCTGGAGGTCGGTGAGGCGCACCGCGCCGGTCCCGCAGGCGACGGTGAGGTCCTTTCCGATCAGCGTGCCCGGCGCGCCCGAGCCTTCGGCGAGCATCGAGCGGAGCACCTTGATCCGCTCCGGGCCGCGGCCGAAATCCGCCTCGAACCAGGCGCCGGGCTCCGGCGAGAGGCCACGGATGTGGTTGTGGACCATGTCGGCGTCGCCGCTCCAGTCGATCCGCGTCTCGCCCTTGTCGAGCTTCTTCGCATAGGTGACGCCGTCGGTGGCCTGAGGCGTGTAGGTGAGGCCGCCGCGGGAAAGGGCGCCGAGGGCGCGGGCCATCAGGTCGGCGCCGAGCCGGGCGAGGCGGTCGGTGAGCTCGCCGGCGGTTATTTCCGGCGCGATGGCAACCCGCTCCGCCATTGCCACGGGGCCGGTATCGAGACCGGCCTCCATCTTCATCACCTCGACGCCGGTCTCGGCGTCCCCCGCCATGATGGCGCGAGCGATCGGCGCGGCGCCGCGCCAGCGNNAGCGCGGCAGCAGCGAGGCATGGAGGTTGAGGCAGCCCTCGGGCGGCGTATCCAGGAACGCGGCGGGCAGGATCAGCCCGTAGGCCACCACCACGCCGACGTCGGGCGCGAACGCGGCGAAGCGCGCAGCTTCCGTCTCGTCCCTGAGGCTGCGGGGGGTGAGGACCGGGATGGCGAGGCGCTCGGCGGTCTCGTGGACCGGCGACTTCCGCTCGGCCATGCCGCGTCCCGCGCGCCGGGGCGGCTGCGAATAGGCGACGACGACCTCGTGGCCCTGGCCGACGATCTCGGTGAGGGTTGGGACAGCGAACTCGGGCGTGCCGAAGAAGGCGATGCGCAGGGTCATGCGCGGGGGATAGCCTCAGGCGACCCGCCCCGCAAGGAAAAGCCCCCGCGTGCGGTGCGCGCGGGAGGCCTGATGCGTTGTCGCCCTGCCTTAGCGGCAGCGCTCCTTGTAGGTCTTGCCCTTGTACCGGTAGGTGCACCAGCCGTTGGTCGAATCGACCAGAACGGCGCCGGCAAGGGCGCCGACCGCGCCGCCGATGAGGGCGCCGCCGAAGGTCCCGGTCGCGAGACCGCCGACCGCCGCGCCCGTGGCGCCGCCGACGACCGCTCCCTGCCCCGTAGTGCAGGCGCTGAGTGCAATCCCTGATGCGGCAACCGCCGCGATCACCGTCATTCTCATCTCGAAAACTCCCCGACTTGGGCGTCGCTGACCGCGACCGCCACATCCTGCCCCACCCGGCAGAAATGCGAAAGTGGTCGAAAGGTTCCGGGGTGCGTTTTCCCGTCGAGGGAGTGCTCTAGAGACTCGCCGGCTTCGGCGCGAGTTTGGCCTGTTTGGTGAACTTTCTGATCACCATGTCGCGCTTCAGTTTGGACAGGTAGTCGATGAAGAGCTTGCCATCGAGGTGGTCGATCTCATGCTGGATGCAGGTGGCGAGCACGCCGCCGGCGTCGATCTCCTGCGGCTTGCCGGCACGGTCGAGGAAACGGACGCGAAGCGTCGCCGGGCGTTCGACTTCGGCGTAGTATTCGGGGATGGAAAGGCAGCCTTCCTCGCGCACCGCCAGCTCGTCCGAGCGGGTGAGGATCTCGGGATTGATCATCACCATCGGGTCGCGCTCCGCCGCCTCGTCCTCGCGCTGGGCGACATCGAGGACGATCATCCGGCGCGGCACGCCGACCTGGATCGCGGCAAGCCCGATCCCGGGGGCATCGTACATCGTCTCCAGCATCTGGTCGGCAAACCGGCGCAAGTCGTCGTCGATCCGTTCGATCGGATCGCTGACGAGACGGAGTTTCCGGTCCGGGAGGGTGATGATGTCGAGCGGCGCCACGAATGTGAGATATGAAAGCGATCTGGCGCGGTCAACCCTTTCGGAATCGTCATGACGAAGAAGCGCAGACCTGTCCCCGCCAAGCCGCCGCGAAACCCCCATGCGAAGGCGCTGCGGAGCGGCGCCTTCAAGCCGAAGGTAGTCAAGCCCCGCGATCCCGAGGCCCTCCGGCCCCGGCATCGCAAGCCTATTGCGGGAGACGCCGAAGAGGACGAGCGCTCGTAGCGATTTCGTTCATGTTTTGTGCTAGGCTTGCCCGAATCGGCTTGAGAGCGGGCGCATGAACGGGACCTTCGAGATCGCGGGCACTGTCCTCACCTATGCGGACGCGGCGCTCGTGGCGTCCGCGCTCGCCGTGGGCATTCTCATCGTGATGCTGCTCGTCGCCTGGCGGCGGGCCGTGGCGCGGTCGGAGCGGGGGAGGGTGCTCGAAGCGCAGTTTGCGGAGATTGCCCGCGCCCAGAGCGAGATGCAGGGCCGCATGCAGACCATCGCCGAGGTCTTCGGCTCGCGCCAGTCGGATCTGGTTAAGGGCCTGTCGGAGCGGATGGACGGGCTCGGCCACAAGCTCGGGCAGTCGCTCTCCGACAACACCCGGCGCACGCACGACGACCTCTCCCGCCTTGCCGAGCGGCTGGCGGTGATCGACAAGGCGCAGCAGAACATCACCTCGTTGTCGAGCCAGGTGGTCGAGCTCCAGAAGGTGCTCTCCAACAAGCAGACCCGCGGCGCCTTCGGCGAGGCGCGGATGCAGGCGATCATCCAGGACGGGCTGCCCAATGGGGCCTACCGTTTCCAGGCGCCGCTCTCCAACGGCAACCGGCCGGATTGCCTCATCCTGTTCCCCAACGGCGCGCCCTCCCTGGTGGTGGATGCCAAGTTTCCGCTCGAAGGCTGGAACGCGATCCGTGCCGCCGACGGGCCGGAGGCCTCCCGGGCCGCCGAGACCGCCTTTCGCCGCGACGTGATCAAGCACGTTCAGGACATCGCCTCCCGCTACCAGATCGTCGGCGAGACCCATGACACCGCCTTCATGTTCGTGCCGTCAGAGTCGATCTTCGCCGACATCCACGAGCGCTTCGAGGACGTCATCCAGCGGGCGCACCGGGCGCGCGTGGTCATCGTCTCGCCGTCCCTGCTGATGCTGTCGGTGCAGGTCGTCATGTCGCTGCTCCGCGACGTGCGGATGCGCGAGCAGGCGCATGTGATCCAGCAGGAGGTGGTGAAGCTCCTCGACGACGTCTCCCGGCTCGACGATCGCGTCCGCCGCCTGCAGACCCATTTCGCCCAGGCCAACAAGGACATCGAGGAGATCGCGATTTCGAGCCGGAAGATCCAGAAGCGCGGCAGCGACATCACCGACGTCGAGATCGAGCCGGAGAAGCCGCTGGCGCAGAAGCGCCAGTCGCCCGCCAACAGCGACGGCCCGCCGGAGCTGCCGTTCCACACCTACCGAGCGTGAATTGGGTCAAAGCCGGCAAGGCCAGATCGACGCTGACGGGCGGTCAGGGCAGCGCGCTCGCGACAAGCACATCAGTGCCCGGCTCGAAGAACCGGATTTCGGTAATGGCGACATTGATGTCCTGCTCCCAGCGGTCGCCGGCTCGCGTTCGCACGACCGGACCGAGGTCGAGGTCTATCTCGACATCGTACGTCCGCCTGTCGCCGATATCCAAGGTGCCGATCAGTTCGTCGAGGGGCAGGACCACCTGATTGCCAACGGCCAGAAATTCTGATTCGGGTTTGAGTTGACCGAGGATAGTGCCGGGGACCTGGCTGATATAGGGTGTCGGACAATCTACGCTTCCTTTGACGTTGACGGTCTCCCGGCTGTCGACATCGAACCGGCCCGGTCCCAGCCTGGCGGGGTCGCCTCTTCGGTATCCGCTGGCTCTGATGCATGAGAATTCGTAGCGCCCGTTCTCGGATACATCGATCTTGTCCCTGAGCATGGCGCGTCTCGGCAGAGCCTTACTGCGAGTCGTAGTCCAGGCGCGATAGTCGCTGCCGTATCGCGCTAGAAACTCACGGTCCGGCATGGCTGCGCCCTCGGGAAAGAGTCTGGACCAGGCGATGTCCTCCGACGTGGTTTCATACGCCCAGCGCGAGACAATCATGCGATAGAGCATCTCGTCGTCGAGCATCTCGGGCTGGTCGCGTACGATGAGAAGATCGATCGTCTCGGCGTCGAACGGCGCGGGGTCCGGAGCCCGCACCTTGTCCGGAAACGTGATGGGCTCCGCGCCGACGATCGCGGTTTCCGCGAGCACACCGTCAGATCCGGCGAAGCGCAAGCTAAGTGGGGTGGCACGCAGGACGAGTGCGCGGCCGCGGCTATCGTCGCCGAGAAGCTCGGTGCTATCGAGGCGCAGCACTAGATCGACCGAGGAGGTCGGGTCCGTGCCGTCGGCGAAGTCGAATGGGACGGTGTAGGACTGCGCCGCCTCTGGAAATACAAGCGAGACCGAGGCGATACTCGGAAGGTCCCGGAAGAAGGGCAGGTCCTTTGCTCGCTCACGGCCGATGCCGCCCTGTTCCAGGATTCCCGTGCCGCCGCCCGAATCATATGTGGAAGCGTAGAGGTGGTGGTAATATTGTCCGAATAGGTCTGACAGGCGGACTCCGGGAGCACCTTCTCGTTGGGAAGTGTCGACCGCTCTTCCCCAACCGTATGTCACGAACTTCAGCACGAGCGTTTCGGGAAGCACCCCGGCCCGTTCGCGCGACCATTGCGCGAATGAGTCGACATCCTCGTCGGTCAGTTCCCCCGCGCTCGCCGGAAGGAACGGCTGCCAGTTGTCATAGCGATGCCACTCCGGCGGCCAGTTGCGGACAGCGGCGTCGAACCCGAGGTGTTGCCGGGCATTGGCTTCAAATCGCCTGCGATAGTCCGCCGACGTCCGGAAGGCGCCCGTATCGAAGAGAGACGCTTCATGGGCGAGGAGCAGGAGCGTCGTTGCGTCACGGGAGAGGATCAGCTCCTCCGGCGCGAGGACGGGCGACTTCGCGTCCAGGTACGGCGTCGGCAGCGTTCCCATCGCTCCCGGATAGAGCGGCTCGACCGGAATCTGCGCGCAGGGGTCATACGGCTCAAAGACCAAGTCATATCCGCCCTTCAGCGTTCCGTCGCCGTCTGGCTCGACTTTCACGCCCTTCCAGCACCACTCGTCGCCGCAATGTTCATCGTAGGTGTAGACTATCCAGGAGGCGTCGCGCAGTGAGCGCTCGACAATCAATGGCGTGTCGGACTCGTCCCAGCCGTATGCAGGTGTGTGGCCAAGCATCAGGATGCGATCGCCGACGCGGGTGATGAACTGGTCGATGAGCACGTTGCCAATGCGCCACATGCTGTCGTAGTTGAGAAGCTGAAGGCCCTTGGGCATTTCCGCGATGCGGTCGCAATGTGAGGGGCGAGCGATGCCGTCTTGCGTGGCGCACCGCGCCGGCAATGCATGGCAAATATGAGGACTCGACGGTTCCTCCGTTCCAAGGAGGTGGGCGGCGTAGGCTCTCGTCGCTCGGATTGCCTTGATCGTGTCGTCGCCTCCGCCTGGGGACGGCTCGCGGGGCACCTGGAGGCCATTGTCGAGCATGGCTTTCGCCAGATGGTCGCGTTCGGCGCGGTTGAGTTGATTCGCCTCCTCAAGGGCGGCGAGCGGCAACATCCAACGCAGGGGTCCCGAGCCAGGAGTGGCCTTTTCGTATCCGGCCGGTTGGCCGCCGGCGTCGATCACCGCAAGCGCGGCGTCCGCGTTTCCCACGTCGATCGCGTGCCACAACAGGCTCTTGTTGCCCACCATTGCATCGGGGCTCAGGTCGCCACGGAGTTTATCCCGCAGCCAATCCAGAAGCTCCGGGTGTTCCTCGGCACGCGCAAGCAGGCTATCCAGCGACGAGCCTGTGCCGAATGCGTTGAGGAGATCGTTGTTGTTCATGCCGCCGGTTTCGAACAGCCCGATGGCTCCAAGGTCGCCGCGCGCGATCGTCGCGGCGAAGCTGTCGACGCTCCAGGGAATTCCGAGTGCCTCGAGTTCGACGCGGGCGTTCTCCTCGGCGCTCCGGAACAGGCTGGGCACGAAAGGCGCAACCGCCACGGCGGCGATGATCAACGCCGCGACCGCGCCCCATTGAACCCACCACAGCCGTCCGCGTCCGGTTCGGATCGGCTTGCCTTCAAGGTCCACACCTTTCTCGATGGCCTCGGCCAGGCGTGTCAGATGTTCGACCAGGACGCCGCCCTGCCAGGTGTCAAGCCACTGGTGGGCCGCTATGAAGAATTCAAGCTTGGGCGATGGTGGGACGTCCTCGATCCGGACCGGATAGATAGGCTTCCCCTTGGAGGCGGCGCGCTCTACCTCCCGGCGCACCATTGCGGACTCGTTGGATGCCGCCGACAGGACCAGGATGAAACATCGTGATCGCTCGATGCCGCGGATGATCTCTCCGCCATACTCCTCGCCCGGCCTCACGTCTCGGGGAGCGATCCAGCAGCGGAGTCCCTTCGATTCGAGGTGAGCCGCCATCTCCTCGGCGACCGCGATGTCCCGTGAGTCGTGGCTGACGAATGCGGCGTAGGAATCGGTATCCGGAGCCATCAGGGTGCCCTGGTTCCTGTCGCCCGCATCCAACGGGATATTAGAAACCCATGGCGTCAGATAGCAACCCCGCAGGCGAGGTGAGGCCTAGAAGCCCCGGCCGCCTTTCAGGAACTCGATTTCTTCGGCCGTCGACTCGCGGCCGAGCACGGCGTTGCGGTGGGGAAAGCGGCCGAATTTCCGGATGATGTCGCGGTGCTTGGTGGCGAAGTCGAGGCCGCTGCGGCGGTCCTCGGCCCAGTCGTCCGGCGCGTGCACGGCCATCCTGGCGAACAGCAGCGTTGCATGGTCCTGGTCGGCTATCGCCTCGCTGTGCTCGAACGGCACCGCAACGAAGGTCTGCTCGTGGAGAAAGAATCGATCGAGGCCGCCGGCGAGCAGCTTGCTGGCGATCTCCCGCGCCTTGGCGTCGTAGGCGAAGGCTTCTCCGGAGTCGCGAAAGATGTTGCGCGGGAACTGGTCGAGCAGCACCACCAGCCCAACCCGCTCTTCCCGCGACAGGGCGTCGAGATCCCAATCGATCGCCGCGGCGCGCGGAATGTCTGCACCCCAGGATTCGCGGATGTGGGCGTCGGTCTCGTCCGACCGCCGGAACCAGATTTGCGCCTTGTCCGGGCTCTTGGTGGTCGGCGTTGCGAGGTCCCCGAACCAGTAGCGGTGGATGTCGCGGAGGATGGGCTGAAGGGCGGTCTGCTCGGCTGACGGCATGTCGGGAGGGCCTCGTGGTGTCGCTGCTCTCCCTTTGTATGGCACATCGGCGCGGGCTCAAGGGCCGACCGTCAGGTCGGCCCCTGCCTCTGGTTCATGCCGCGGCCGCGACCTCGGCGAGCAGACGCTCGAACGTGTCGTGGTCGGGGACCGCAAAGGTCCCGCCGCTGAGGGCGTCATTGAGGTTTCGGGTCAGCCGGCCGGTCACGCCGCGGGCAACCGGGAGGTGGCCGGAGACGATCGCCGTGGGGTCCAGCCGCTCGATGTTGCGGAGGAGGCGGCCGAACTTGCCGCCATCGGCGGTCGCGAGCCACGGCGCGTCGATCGCCGCCCAACCCAGCATGCCGTCGCGGAGGGCGTCAGGCGCGATCGCGGCGGCTTCGGTCTCGGGCGACTCGAGGAGGGCGCCGAAGGCGTCGGCGCTGAACAGCACCCGGCTCTTGGTGTCGAAGAACCCGGTGGTCTCCGGCGCGTCGTAATAGGGCGGCTTGAGCGGCACCAGGCGGCGGTCGCCAAGGTCGATTTCGGAGCCGGGCTCGATCAGCGAGACGCGGGAGAGGTCCCGCTCCTGCAGCATCATCTTGGCCATGCCGAGGAAATTGGTGAGCACCTTCGCCTGAGGGGCGAGCGCGAGCACGGCGTCGAGATTGCCGAGATGGTCGGCGTCCATGTGGCTGAGGAAGATGTAGCGGAGGTCGGACGGGTCGATCGCATCGGCAAGGGCGGCCAGGAACGGCTGCCGCAGCGCCGCCGCGCCGGTATGGACCAGGATCGGCTGCTCGGCATGGATGACGAAGGCGTTCACGGCCAGCACGCCGAGATCGGCGACCGGCAAGAACGAGGAGAGGGACGTGGTGTCGGGCGCGACGGTCTCGGCACCGAGCATCGTGGGCATGGTCATGGCGAGGCTTCCTTCTGTTGGCGACACGGGCGCAATTTGAGTGAACAAGCATGTTACATTGCCCATGACTTAGCTCCAGCGGTGACGCTTGTCAATGATCGAATAAACAGCTATGTATTGTGAATGGCGAAGCGGATCTACCGGATGGCGAAACGCGCGGAGTCGCGCGACGAGACGCGTGCCCGCATCGTCGATGCCGCAATCGCCCTGCATGAGGAAGTCGGCCCGAAGGACACCACGATCAGCGCGATTGCCGAGCGTGCCGGCGTCCAGCGCCTCACCGTCTATCGCCATTTTCCCGACGACGAGACGCTGTTTCAGGCGTGCTCGTCCGGCTGGATGGCCCTTCATCCGCCGCCTGATCCCGAGGGGGTCGTGGGCGGGGGCCGAAAGGCCTGCGAGTACGGTCTGGCCGCGCTTTTTGCCTACTACTCCGCAACGCAAGGGATGTGGACGAGCGTTCTGCGGGACGCCAAGCAGGTCGCGGCCCTTCGTCAGCCCGTCGATGACTACCACCAGTATCTCGACCGCTACGCTATGGCGCTGGGCAGGGCGCTGAGTTCGGCCGAAGACCGTGCGGTCGCCCTGACGCTCCGCCACGCCGTCGCGTTCCCCACCTGGGTTTCGCTCGGTGAGCGTGGGCTCGCCGACGGCGAGAAGGCTGCGCTGGTCATGGACTGGCTTGCCTGCCTCTCTGCTCCGTCGTCATCGGTGCCGTCCCGTGGGATGTAAGTGCCATCCGGCGAATGAACAGATATGTGCAATCAATATGAGGTGCTTCGATACAACCTCGGAGCCTTCGTCCAGATGTGATCATTACTGTGTAATGAATATGAGCCGGACGGTGCCGGTGCGACGACGGGGAGAACCCTGACCACGGGCTGTCGCGGCGGTTTCCTTTCGCGCCGGCCGGCACTACATCCTTCGCCTGATGAAGGCCTTCGCCACGCTCCTCGATCGGCTGGTGCTGACCCCGCAGCGGACCGTCAAGCTCCGGCTGCTGGTCGACTATTTCAAGGCAACGCCCGACCCGGACCGGGGCTATGCGCTCGCCGCCTTGACCGGCGATCTCGACATTCCGAGCGTCAAGCCGGCGATGCTCCGGGCGCTCGCCAGTGAACGCGTCGACGAGGTCCTGTTTGCCTACTCCTACGACTATGTCGGCGATCTCGCCGAGACCGTGTCGCTGGTCTGGCGGCCGAAGGCGGGCCGGGAAGAGGGTACTGCGACGGACGACCCGCGGCTTGCGAGCGTCGTCGAGCGGCTTCGGCTGGCGTCCCGCAGCGAGGGGCCGCGGCTGGTCGAAACCTGGCTCGACCGGCTCGACGCCGCCGGTCGCTACGCCCTGATCAAGCTCGTCGCCGGTGGTCTTCGCATCGGCGTCTCGGCGCGCCTCGCCAAGCAGGCGCTCGCCATGCTCGGCGGCCGGCCGGTCAACGAGATCGAGGAGGCGTGGCCGGGGCTCGAGCCGCCATACCTTGCGCTGTTCGCCTGGCTCGAGGGTCGCGGCGAGCGTCCCGAGGCCGGCATCCGCGCGCCGTTCCGGCCCGTGATGCTTTCCCACGCCCTCGCCGACGGCGAACTCGCCCTGATCACGCCGGACGACTACGCCGCCGAATGGAAGTGGGACGGCATTCGCGTCCAGGCCGTCCGCGAACACGGTGTCGCCAGGCTCTACACCCGCACCGCCGACGACATCTCCCGCACCTTTCCCGATCTCGTCGCCGCCCTCGACGTCGACGGGGCCATCGACGGCGAACTGCTGATCGGCGCGCCCGGTGAGGCGGGCTTCACGCTCGGCTCGTTCTCGGACCTCCAGCAGCGGCTCAACCGGAAGAGCGTCTCGGCGAAGCTGATGGAGAGCCATCCCGCTTTCCTCCGCGCCTATGACTGCCTGGTTGACGGCGACGAGGATCTTCGCGGCCTGCCGTTCCGCGCCCGGCGCGCCCGGCTCGAGGCGCTGGTCGGACGTTCGCTCTCGCGCCGGATCGATCTTTCGCCGCTGGTCCCGTTCGCCGACGGGGCGGCGCTCGCCGCGCTCCGCGCAGCCCCGCCCGACCCGGTGATCGAGGGGCTGATGCTGAAGCGCTGGGATTCGGTCTATGAGCCCGGCCGCCCCAAGGGACCGTGGTTCAAGTGGAAGCGCGACCCCCACACCGTCGATGCCGTGCTGATGTATGCCCAGCGCGGCCACGGCAAGCGCTCGTCCTACTACTCGGACTACACCTTCGGCGTCTGGCAGGCGGGGGATGCGGGCGAGGAGCTGGTGCCGGTCGGCAAGGCCTATTTCGNNTTTCGGCTTCACCGACGAGGAGCTGGTCGAGATCGACCGGTTCGTGCGCAACAACACCGTCAACCGCTTCGGCCCGGTGCGCGAGGTGGTCCATGAGCCGGCCGAGGGACTGGTGCTCGAAGTCGCGTTCGAGGGGCTGCAGCGCTCGGCGCGGCACCGGTCGGGCATCGCCATGCGCTTTCCCCGCATCGCGCGGCTGCGCTGGGACAAGCCGCCGTCGGAAGCGGATCGGCTGGAAACGCTGGTCAGGCTGATCCGGGCCTGATGCGGCGCCGGCACGCCGGCTCTTCCCAAACCGGTCCCGAAGTCCCTATATGTCGGCGGAGGGGAGGGGTATGGAGACGCACATGGGCGACACGTTTTCGCGCTTCCTCGGCGGGTCACCGGGCAAGGTCGTGATCCAGCTGATCGCGATGTCGTTCATCGTCGGCATCATCCTCAGCGTGCTCGGCGTCTCCCCCTATGATATCGTCAACGGCCTCGAGCGGCTGATCCTGCGCATCTACAATATGGGCTTCGGCACCGTGGAGTGGATCGTCCGCTACTTCCTCCTCGGCGCCGTGGTGGTGATCCCGGTGTGGCTGATCATGCGCCTCCTCAAGATGGGCCGCCGCAGCGAGCCGTAGCGCCGCCGCTGCTTTCGCCGGGCGAAGGCACGGGGTACAAGCCGGCATAGGCGGGCGCGGCCCGCGCTTGCCCCGTTTCCCTGGTCCGCCGGTGTCAGTCCAGAGCCCGATCCGTCCGTTCGAGGTCACCCATCGCGGCGTGCTCGCCATCGCCGTGCCGATGACCCTCGCCTATCTGTCGACGCCGGTCGTCGGGGTGGTGAATCTCGGCGTGATTGGCCGGATCGGGGATCCGGCGTTGGTCGGCGGCGTCGCCATCGGCGCGCTGATCTTCGACTTCGTCTTCGCCACCTTCAATTTCCTTCGCGCCGGCACCACCGGCCTGGTCGCCCAGGCGGTCGGCGCCGACGACCGCCGGGAGGCGTCGGCCTGGCTTGCCCGGGCGCTGATCCTCGCCGTGGCGATCGGCCTCGTCGTCGTTCTCCTCCGCGACGTCATCGCCGAGGCGGCCCTGGCGCTGATCGGCGGCAGCGGCGCGGTGCAGGCGGCGACCCGGGAGTACTGGCAGGTGCGAGCACTCGCGACCCCCTTCGCGCTCGCCAACTACGTCATCCTCGGCTGGCTGATCGGCCTCGGCCGCGCCGGCGTCGGCCTCGCGCTGCAGATCGTGCTGAACAGCGTCAACGTCATCCTGTCGGTCGCCCTCGTCAGCGGCCTCGGGCTCGGCGTCGCCGGGGTGGGCTGGGCGAGCTTCGCGGCCGAGACCGGCACCGCGGTCGTCGGCGCCGGCGTCGTCCTCCGGCTCACCGGCGGGGCCGACTGGCCGCGTCTTGCCCACGTTCTCGAACGGGTGGCGTTCCTTCGCATGATCGCGGTCAACCGCGACATCATGATCCGCTCCTTCGCGCTTCTCCTCGCCTTCGGCTTCTTCACCGCGCAGAGCGCCCGCGCCGGCGATGTCGTGCTTGCCGCCAACGAGATCCTGCTCAACTTCACCATGCTCGCGGCCTTCTTCCTCGACGGCCTTGCCGCCGCCGCCGAGCAGTTCGCCGGCCGGGCGATCGGGGCGCGCTACCGGCCCGCGTTCGAGCGCTCGCTGCGGCTGGTCGTCGGCTGGGGCTTTGCCGTCGGCGCCTTCGTCAGCGTCGTCGTGCTGGTCCTTGGCCCGGTGCTGATCGATCTCATGACCACCAGTCCCGATGTCCGCGCCGAGGCGCGGCTCTTCCTGCCCTATGCGGCGCTGGTGCCGATCGCCGGCACCCTCGCCTACCAGATGGACGGGGTCTTCATCGGCGCCACCTGGTCGGCGGAGATGCGCAACATGATGCTCGTCTCGCTGGCCGTCTACTTCGCCGTCTGGTTCGTGCTCGCGCCGCCGCTCGGCATCGCCGGGCTGTGGATCGCGCTCCTCGTCTTTGTCGGCGTGCGCGGGGTGACGCTGCTGTGGATGAGCCGCGGCAAGGTCGCCGCTTCCTTCCCCGACCGCGCATGAGTCGGGCGGTGTTCGGTCACGGCGTCTTCGTCTACGAGCCCGATCACGCGATCGCCGCGTTCGGCTCGCCGGCCGCCGTCGCCGAGGCGGTGGCGGCGATGGACATGAGCCACGCCTGGCTCCGCGTCCATGGCCGCGACGGTCCCTGGCGAACCGGGGCCAATCTCGTCCTCGCCACCGCGCTCCGTGACCGCGGCATCGCCGTCGGCGTGTGGGGCTGGGTCGACGGCAATGACGTCGACCGCGACATCGCCCACGCCCGTTTCGCCATCGATCGCTACGCACCCGATGCCTATATCGCGGACATCGAGACCGGCGAGAGCGGCGCGCACTGGACGCCTGAACGGGCGCTCCGCTTCGCTGCCGCGGTCAGGGCGACGCTCGGGATGCGGCCGTTGGTCGTCTCGAGCTACGGCCGCATCCTGTCCGTCGCCCCGGAGGTGATGGCGGCGGTCGATGGCGTCGTCGATGCCTTCGCCCCGCAGGTCTACTGGTTCCGAGGCCCCGATGCGGCGATGCTCACGGCGCCCGGCCTGCCGTCCGGCCTAGTCGTCGACGATCCGGTCTCCTACGCCGCGCTTTGCCTGCATCAGTGGCGCCAGGTCGTGACCCGGCCCCTGGTCCTCACCGGCCAGGCATACTGGGGCGAGGCGGAGGGGTGGACGGAGGAGCTCGCCGAGCGGAAGCTCGCGGCCTTTCTCACCGGCTTCGATCGCTACGACGAGATCGTCGGGCTCAACTGGTGGAACCTCGCCCACGCCCGCGCGATGTCGCCGCGCATGCGGGAGATGATCGCCGCCGCCCGGCTCGGGCGCCGGTTCCGGGCCTGAACCTCAGCGTTCCCCGCCGCGGCCGACGGCGTCGCCGATGGTTGCGGCGCCGCAACGGTCGAGAAGCCGGGGCAGGGCGCCGACGATCTCCGCCGCGAGGCCCGGGCCGCGATAGATCATGCCGGTATAGAGCTGGAGGAGATCGGCGCCGGCAAGAAGCTTGGTGAAGGCGGTCTCCGGTGAATCGATCCCGCCGACCCCGACCAGCACCAGATCGTCCCCGGCGAGCTGGCGCACGCGGGCGAGCATCGCCGTCGAGGGACCGAACAGCGGCCGGCCCGAGAGACCGCCGGATTCGTTGGCGAGCGGATGGCCGGCGATCGTCTCGCGGCTGACCGTGGTGTTGGTGACGATCAGCCCCTCGATCCCCGCGTCGCAGGCAATCCGCACGACGGCGACGAGCGCCTCGTCGTCGAGGTCGGGCGAGATCTTGACGAGGAGCGGCACTGGCCGGCTGGCGCCGTCGCGAGCCGCGACCACGGCCCGGAGCAGCGCCGTCAGGTCGTTGGCCTCATGGAGGTTGCGGAGGCCCGGGGTGTTCGGCGAGGAGATGTTGATCGCAATGTAGTCGGCGACGTCGGCAAAGCGCTCGACGCCGAGCGCGTAGTCGGCGATGCGGTCGGGGCTGTCCTTGTTCGCCCCGACATTGACGCCGACGATGCCGCCGCGCGCCGTCCGCGCCGCCAGCCGGGCATGGACGGCCGCGTGCCCCTCGTTGTTGAAGCCGAGGCGGTTGATCAGGGCGCCCGCTTCGACCAGCCGGAACAGGCGGGGCCGCGGATTGCCGGCCTGCGGCTGCGGCGTCACCGTGCCGACCTCGACGAAACCGAAGCCGAGCGCCCGCGCCGCGTCCGGCGCCTCGCCGTTCTTGTCGAAGCCGGCGGCCGTGCCGAGCGGGTTGGGGAAGTCGAGCCCGAGCAGCCGCTGCCGGAGCCGCGGGTCGGGGCGCGGCGGCCGCCGCAGCACGCCCGCGGCGAGCGCCTTCAGCGCCAGCCGGTGCGCGGTTTCAGGGTCGAGGCCGAACAGGAACGGCCGGGCGATCGGCCACAGTCCGCTCAAGGCACGTCGTCCGGGAAGGCGTGGACACCGTCGGGCCCGAGCGGCAGCGGCTTCACCCACGTGACGGCCGTCAGCTCGAGCGGCGCATAGAGATGGGGGAAGAGGTCGCCGCCGCGCGATGGCTCGTAACGGAGCGCTTCGCCCAGCCGCGCCGCGTCGACGGCGACCAGCACCAGATCGGCCGCCCCGGCGAAATGGAGCCGCGCCGTCTCGCGTACCTGCGCACCGGTCGAGAAGTGGATGTAGCCGTCGCGGCTGTCGATCGCCATGCCGTGGAAGACGCCTGCGGCTTCGGCCTCGCGCCACAGCGATGAAGGGCAGAGCTTGTAGATGATGGGCATGACAGGTCCCGACTGGCGTTGACGGTAGGGGGCGTTTTCGCCATCGGCAAGCGCCCGTTTCTGATCACCGCCCCTTGAACCGCTCCGTCGCCGCGACGAGCTCGTGGACGATGCCCGGCTCGGTCATGGCGTGGCCGCTGTCGGGGACGATGCGAAGGTCCGCCTCCGGCCAGGCCCGGTGCAGGTCCCAGGCGATGGCGACCGGCGTGCAGAGGTCGTAGCGGCCGTGAACGATGACGCCGGGGATGTGCCGGATCAGTCCGGCATTGGCGATGAGCTGGTCGTCGGTGTCGAAGAAGCCCCGATTGACGAAGTAGTGGCACTCGATGCGGGCGAAGGCGAGGGCGTAGTGCGGTTCGCCGAAGGCGGCGACCCGCCCCGGATCGGGCAGGAGCGACAGCGCCGAGCCCTCCCACATGCTCCACGCCCGCGCCGCTTCGAGCCGCACCGCTGCATCGTCACCGGTGAGGCGCTTGTGGTAGGCGGAGATCATGTCGCCGCGCTCCTCGGGCGGGATCGGCGCGACGAAGTCCTCCCATGCGTCGGGGAGGAGATAGGACGCACCCTCCTGGTAGAACCACAGCAGCTCCTTCCGCCGCAGCGTGAAGATGCCTCGGAGCACCAGTTCGCTCACCCGGTCGGGGTGGGTCTCGGCATAGGCGATCGCAAGGCAGGAGCCCCATGAGCCGCCGAACACCTGCCAGCGGTCGATGCCGAGCAGCTCGCGGATGCGCTCGATGTCGGCGACGAGGTCCCAGGTGGTGTTCTCGGCAAGCTCGGCATGCGGCGTCGAGCGCCCCGAACCGCGCTGATCGAAGGTGATGATGCGATAGGCGGCGGGGTCGTGATAGCGCGGCATGGTGGCGTTCGCCCCCGCGCCCGGGCCGCCATGGAGCAGCACCGCCGGCTTGCCGGCCGGGTTACCGTATTCAGTTATGTGGAG
The DNA here is from genome assembly GCA_020442065.1 of Bauldia sp. Classification (GTDB taxonomy): domain Bacteria; phylum Pseudomonadota; class Alphaproteobacteria; order Rhizobiales; family Kaistiaceae; genus Bauldia. Next base: position 5,870 of record JAGRKZ010000104.1, on the reverse strand, counting down.
TTCGTGCAGGTCGGAGACCTTGAGCCGATGCACATGGTGGGGCGCGATGGGCGGGAAGAGCTGGTGCTTGTCGGCCATGAGAGAATCCGGTGTCCGCTACGTGGCGTGGTCTTCGAGGACGGGATCGGGACTTGGCCGGCGAATGGCGTCGAGCACTTCGCGGCGCCCGATGCCGGGCGCGGCCGTGAGCAGGCTCACCAGGATGGTGACGACGAAACCGAGCGGCACCCCGACGATGCCGGCGGCCGCGGCCGACAGGCCGGCCTCGGTGAGCCCGGCGATCGGCACCGGGGCGAGGTCGCCCCACACCACCATCGCGGCATAGACGGCCGTCACGGTCGCGCCGGTGCTCATGCCGAGCAGCGCGCCCCAGAAGGTGGTGCGCCCCCAGAACATGCCAAGCACGAGGACGGGAAAGAAGCCCGCGGCGGCGACCGAGGGGGCGGCGACGGCGAAGGCGAAGGCTTCGTCGGCGTGGTGCTCCACGATCCAGGCGGCGGCGAGGGTGACGGCGATCAGGGCGACGCGGACGACGACGAGGCGGCGCCCGGCCGAGCCGCGTCGGGCGAAGAGGCGGGAGATGAGGTCGTTGCCGAGCGAGGCGGCGATCGCGGTCACAGTCGCTGCGGCGGTCGCGAGGGCGGCGGCGATGGCGCCGGCCGCGATCAGCGCCGTCAGCACGTAGGGAAGGCCGGTGATGTCGGCGAAGCCGAGGGTGACGAGATCGGCGCTGAGCGCGATGTCGGTGGGGATCAGGCCCTTGACGACGGTCCCGGCGCCGCAGGCGGTACCGATCGCCGCTGCCGAGATCGGCGCCGCGCCGCAGACCTCGATCAGTCCCGCCCGGCCGTAGTCGAACAGCCAGTCGGGCAGGTCGGCGAGGTCGACGCCGACGACGTCACGGAGGATCGCAAGGCGGGCGAAGGCAGCCAGCGCCGGCGCCGTGGTCGCGGCGATGGCGACGAAGACCAGCGCCCAGCCGGCGGATCGCCGCGCCTCGCCGATGTTCGGCGCCGCACCGGCGCGGGCGACGAGATGGGGGAAGGACGCCACCCCGAAGGCGAGGCAGACGGCGAAGGCGAGCACGTTGAACCCGTCGAGCCCGGCCACCGGCAGGGCCTTTCCGGCAAGCACGCCGACGGCCTCGGTGACGCTTGCGGTCGCCGCGTCGGCATAGCCGAAAGTGATCTGCGGGACCGGAAAGCCGTACTCCTGGATCGACAGAAGCACGGCCGGGACGAGCAGCGCGAGCAGCGCCACGACCGCCTGCGCGCCGCCGACAAAGGTGGTCGCCCGCATCCCGCCGAAGAGAGCCGTGATGAGGACGAGGACGAGCACGGCGATGGTGGCGGCGTGCCGGGGCAGGTGGAGCACCGACGCGGCGACGTCGCTCCCGACCCACATCGCTGCGCCGAGCACCGGCAGCGAGACGACGACAAGGATCGCCACGGCGACAACGCGGATCAGGGGATTGCCGAAGCGAACGGCGAGATAATCGGGCAGCGTGATGCCGCCCGACTTCCGATAGTATGGCGCGACCACGACCGCGAGGAGCACGAACCCGGCCAGCAGGCCTGCCGTCGCGGCAAGGCCGAGCATGCGGTCGGCGAAATAGGCGCCGGCCAGCCCGGCGAAGGGCAGGGCGAGGACCGCCGCCGCGGTGGCGAGGCCGTTGAAGCCAGCGGGAACGGCCCGGTCGGAGAGAAAGAACCCCGAGATCGACAGCGTCCGCGCCACGACGCCCATGATCGCATAGGTCACCACCGTCACCATCACCACGAGGACGGCGGTCACGGTATCGGGCAGGCCGAACTGCCCCAGCATCGCGATCACCAGGACGAACAGCACGAAGGCTGCCGCAAGGAGCCCATAGGCCTTGCCGAGCCGGCGCACCTCCTCGATCGGCGTTGTCATCTCAGTTCTCGTAGAGACCGTGACGCTGGTCGATTCGCTCCTGTCGGCGTGCGTACCAGAAGACGAGCACGCCGCAAGCGATTGGCAGGCCGGAGATCGCCACCACGAGGCCGAGCGGGTAGCCCGGCTGTCCGCTTGCCCCGACCAGCGAGAGGAAGAAGAGGACCAGAATCACGAGGGCCACCACGGCACCCAAGGAGAGCCGCACCGTATCGCGCCAGCGTTCGGCTTCACCGATGTCGCTCATTGCCGCGTCCTTGTCCCTCGACCGATTCGCTGGTCGAACCGCGAGAAAAGCACGGGCCGCCCGGATTGGCGACCCCGACAACCCGCGCCCGGCCTGCAACGGAGGATTGATAATTCCTGCAGTCGCGGCTACCAGATGGCACAGGCGCTGCGTTCCCGGCGATCATGGCTCGGGTCCGGCGTCGTAGGGCGAGGAGTGGGCCATGCTCAAGGAATTCCGGGAATTTGCGCTGAAGGGGAATCTGGTCGATCTCGCGGTCGCCTTCATCATCGGCGCCGCCTTCAGCGGCTTGGTGCAGTCGCTGGTCAACGACATCGTCATGCCGGTCATTGGGCTGATCACTGGCGGTATCGACTTCTCCGAAATGTACATCCAGATGTCCGGCGAGCCGCAGCCGACGCTCGCCTTGGCCCGCGAGGCGGGAGCCACCCTTGCCTACGGCAATTTCATCACGCTGGTCATCAACTTCCTGATCGTCGCCTGGGTGCTGTTCCTCATCGTCAAGGCGATGAACCAGCTCAAGCGGGAGAAGGCTGCCGCGCCCGAGCCGCCGAAGGCGCCGCCGCGCGAAGAGGTGCTGCTCGAGGAGATCCGCGACCTCCTCGCCAAGAAGTCCTAGCGCCGGCCGCCGCAAGGGCGTAGTCCGACGCCATCAACGATCTTTGCGCCGTCGCATCCCATCGGGATGCGGCGGTTGCCATTTGTGTGTGAGTCGCATGGACGCCAAGCCCGACCATCCCCTGCTTTCAGTACTTCGCCGCGAGGCGCGCGAGGCGCCCGAGAGCGGCATCGTCGAGGTCTTCAACTACGGACGCGGTCGGCCCGGTCTCATTCCGATGTGGGCGGGCGAGGGCGACCTGCCGACGCCCGGCTTCATCTACGAGGCCGCGATCCGCTCCCTGCAGGACGGCGAGACCTTCTACACCGCGCAGCGCGGCATTCCCGAGATCCGGTCGGCGCTCGCCCGCTACCATGAGCGGACCTACCAGCGACCCTTCGCGGCCGATCGCTTCTTCGTCACCGGTGGCGGCATGCAGGCGATTCAGATCGCGGCGCGCATGGTGGCCGGAACCGGCGACGAGGTCCTGGTGCCGTCGCCGTCCTGGCCCAACATCACCGCCGCCGTCGGCGTCAGCGGTGCGCGGCCGGTCGAGGTCCCGCTTCGTTTCGGCAATGCCGGCTGGACGCTCGACCTCGACCGCCTGTTCGAGGCGGCGAACGAGCGAACGAGGGGCATCTTCATCAATTCCCCGGCCAATCCGACAGGCTGGACGGCGAGCGCCGACGATCTCCGCGCCATTCTCGATTTCGCGCGGCAACGGGGCATCGTGATCATCGCCGACGAGGTCTATCACCGCTTCTACTACGCCGCCGACCGCGCGCCCTCGTTCTACGACGTGGCGGAGCCGGAGGACCGCATCCTCTACGTCAACACGTTTTCCAAGAACTGGGCGATGACGGGGTGGCGGATCGGCTGGCTGTCGACCTCTCCGGCGCTCGGCCAGACGATCGAGAACCTGATCCAGTATTCCACGTCCGGCGTGGCGACCTTCATGCAGCGTGCGGCGACGGTGGCGCTCGACGAGGGCGAGTCCTTCGTGCGGATGCAGGTCGACAGGGCACGGAAGGGGCGCGACATCCTTTGCGCCGGGCTTGCCGCCACCGGGCGGGTGCGCTTCGCCGAGCCCGCCGGCGCCTTTTACCTGTTCTTCGGGATCGACGGCGAGGACGACACCCGGGCACTGGCGATGCGCCTGGTCGACGAGGCCAATGTCGGCCTGGCACCGGGGACCGCCTTTGGCGCCGGCGGCGCAGCGTTCATGCGGGCCTGCTTTGCCTCGTCGGCGGAGCGGATGCAGGCGGCCACCGACCGCCTCGTCGCGTGGCTGCGTCGGGCCTGAGCGGGGCTACTGGTCGATCAGGTCGATCCTGACCGACCGGATCTCGACGCCGGTGCCGGAGCCGGGGACACCCGGTTCGATCACGATGTAGTCGCCGTTGGGGTCGGTGCGGAGCGCCGGGACGCGCCAGACCAGCCCCAGCTCGGTGAAGTCGGGTGAGAGATTGGCCGTCTGCCAATGGCTGATCGCGACACCGCTCTGGTAGGCGAAACGCATGGACGAGGCGCCGTTCTCGCGGGCGGATCGGGCGTCGATCGTGACCCGAACGATCTTGCCGGAGAGCCGGCTCGACAGGCCGGCTCCGATGATCACCTTCGCTCCTGCCGATGCGACCGAGGTGGCGATGCGGGCGAGTTCGCCGTCGAAACGGACCGGGTTGTCGCTGTCGCTGCCGAAGACGGTCGGGTCGCGCCCGTCGAACAGCGAGAAGCTGCTGGTGACGGTGACGGCCGCCTTGGGCAGGCGGATTGCCGTGTCGGGGTCGCTGACGCCGCCGGGCACATCGGTCTGGAGCACGATGGACGGGGCTGCCGGCGCCACGGTGCGCGGCAGCAGGACAAAGGCAAGCCCGCCGGCAAGAAGCAGCACCAGGACAGCGACCACGCCGACGAGCAGCCGGAGTTGCCCGGCATGGCTCTTGGGCACGAGGTCATTGATCGCCGACCTGACCGTCGCCAGGACGCCTGCCGTCGTCGTTCCCGTCGCGCCGCGTCGCGCCGGCTTCGATCGGGAGGCGGGCCGTTGCCTGCCGGTGGTCGGCGGCGTCCGTCGCGGCGGTGCGACCACCTCTGCGCCACCGGCGTAACCCCCGCGGGCGTCGATGGGGTCGGAAGCATAGGGAGTGAGGCCACCGACGTCCTCGTCATAGGCTCCGGCCCTGCCGAAGTCGGTGTCGTTCTCGGCGGTCTCCGCTTCAAGCAGAGCTTGTTCGATGGCGCGGCTCCGTTCGTCGAGTCCGCGCAACGCCGTCGCGCGCGTTTGCGGGAGTCGCGGAGCTGCGGCCGTCGGTCGAGGCGCTTCCCCGGCTTCGTCGAAGTCCTCGCCGTCCGGGGCCAGGATGAATGCGCCATCGTCGCCGCCGGGCGGGTCGTCGAGATCCATCGTTGCGAAGACTTCGATCACCTCGTCCTCGATGCGGGCGACGGCGGTGTCGAACTGGCCGATGCGGTGGTCGATCTCGTCCTCGGCGAGCGGCGGGTCGAGCGACCATAGCCGGTTGATCATCGCCCGCCGGGCCTGGGCGTACGCGGCGTCGCGGGCTTCGGGGCTGTCGAGCCTGCGGTCGATGATCGACTGCTTGAGGACGGAGTAGAAGTCGCTCATGCGGTGCCGGTCCGCAGGCGGATGCGCCTCGCTGTGCGCCGGGGCCGTTCAGCCATTGATCACCAGATCCGGTCCGCCGAGCACGTCGGGATCGGGCTTCCCAACCGCGTCCGAGTCCCGGCCGGGATAACCGACACTGCCGAGCACATGCCTGATGATGTTCAGCCGCGCGCGCTTCTTGTCGTTGGCGCGGACCACGTTCCAGGGCGTCGCGGCCGTGTGCGAAGCCGCAAACATCCGATCGCGAGCGCGGGTGTAGTCGTCCCACTTGCGCATGGCCGCATAGTCGATCGGCGAAAGTTTCCAGACCTTCAACGGGTCGTGCCGTCGCTCGTAGAAGCGCTTGAGCTGCATCTCGAAGCCGATCGAGAGCCAGAACTTGAAGAGGATCGTGCCCTGGCCGGTGATCATCCTCTCGAAACCGGGCACCGACTCGAGAAACACCTGCTGCTCGGCCTCGGTGCAGAAGCCCATGACCGGCTCGA
>JAGRKZ010000103.1 GCA_020442065.1 Bauldia sp. | reverse complement strand
CGGCCGGTCATCTCGGCGGCAATGATGGTGGTGCCCGAACCCGAGAACGGCTCATACACCGCCTGGCCCGGCGAGGAGTTGTTCTCGATCGGCCGCTTCATGCACTCGACCGGCTTCTCGGTGCCGTGGCCGCTGGCGTTCCGACGATGGGGGATCTGCCAAACCGTGGTCTGGTTCCTGCCCCCGGACCAATGCCCGGTCCTGCCCTTCCGGACACAGTAGATCGCCGGTTCATGCTGCCAGTGGTAGTCGCCCCTGCCGATGACGAGGCGGGTCTTGTCCCAGATGATGACGGAGCGGACGGCAAAGCCACACGCTTCGAGGCTCTGGGCGACCGTGGTGGCATGGAGCGCCCCATGCCAGACATAGGCGACGTCGCCGGGGAAGAGAGCCCAGGCCTCCCGCCAGTCGGCCCGGTCGTCGTTGAGGACCTTACCCTTGGCAATAGCCGACCCGTCGGTCAGCCCCGCGTCTTCCCTCCAGCCGGGGTCGTAGTTCACCCCGTAGGGCGGATCGGTGACCATGAGGTGCGGCCGGACGCCGTTCAACGCCCGCTCGACATCCTCGGCATCGGTGCTGTCGCCACAGACCAGCCGATGCCGGCCCAGCAGCCAGACATCTCCCATCCGCGACACCGGCGTCTCGGGAACCTCCGGCACATCATCGGGATCGGTGAGGCCCGGAGTGCCACTATTGAGAAGAGCGGCGATCTCGTCGTCCCCGAAGCCGGTGAGCGACAGGTCGAAGCCAAGGTCCCCGAGGTCGCCGATCTCGAGCGCCAGAAGGTCCGTATCCCAGCCGGCATTCAGCGCGATCTTGTTGTCCGCGATGATGTAGGCGCGCTTCTCGGCTTCGCTCAGTCCGTCGAGCTCGATCACCGGCACGGCCGCCATGCCGAGCTTCCGGGCCGCCAGCAGCCGGCCATGCCCGGCGATCACCCCGTTCTCGCCGTCGACCAGGATCGGGTTGGTCCAGCCGAAGGCCCTTATCGAGGCCGCGATCTGCGCCACATGCGCCTCGTCATGCGTCCGCGCGTTCTTCGCATACGGGATCAGCTCGCCGATCTGGCGGTAGGTCACCGCCAGCATCCGGTTCTCGGGGGCGAGGTCAGGAACAACGGTCATGGAGTACCTCTTCCATTTCGACGACTCCAGCGCGCTCGACGACAGGGCCACCTTCGGGCGCAAAAAGCCCGTCGGCCGCGTCGGGCATACCAACCTCCGGCACGGTCGCGCTCGCCGCTCCACGCGCCAACCCTGCCTTCGCCATCGAGGCCCGTTTGCGTTCAAGCGCAGCGGGTGCGTAGTCGACCCGCTTCCGTAGTCCCATCACATCACGGATCGCAGCCGCCTCCTCGGATATCGGCAACCGGAGGAGTCGGAGGCAGCCTTCCTCGTCACCGTCCTGGGTCACGGTCATGAAGGTCAGCCGCCGTTTGGTGAAGGTCCAGTGCTGCCGCGAGCGGCAGCGGACGTAGGCGAGCCAGCTCTCTCCGTCGCCCCAGGTATGGATGGTGCCGCGCCGGCCGCTGATGGTCCACGATCCGCATTCGTCACGCCGCAGCTGCGAAGGAGACGCATCGAGCGCGGCGAGCAGCCGCTCCTGCTGCTCTCGGTCGGCCCGCTCCTCATCGCGGTTGCGGTAGCTGAGCCCGGTCATCCGGCGCCACCGATAGAAGCGAAGGACGTCCGAAACTCGCGCTTGAACTCTGTCGCGATCAGAGCATCAGTGACGCATGCCGCCCGGCCGGCGATGGAGACGATGCTCCTCGCGACGCCCGGGTTCTCCGGTCGTAGGAGAGGCGACTGTCCGCCCTCCTCGAACACGGAGACCCATGCATGACCGCGAAAAGCACGAAGACCCAGGAGCCGACCGGCGAAGACGGCATCGGCAATGCGGCGCCGGAGATCACTGCCGCGACGAGTGGCACCAAGCCCGGCACTGGCCGCGCGAAGGGGAAGTCGGGGAAGTCCCCGGCGAAGACGCCAAAGTCCCGCCAGGCGGCGACCGTGGCCGACGGCAAGGCCAAGGCGGAGCGCAAGCCCCGCCCCGACACCAAGCAGGCCCAGCTGATCGCGATGCTCAACGCAAAGGACGGCGCGACGGTGGAGGAGATCGCCGCCGCCTTCGGCTGGCAGGCCCACACGGTCCGAGGTGCCCTCTACGGGGCTCTCAAAAAGAAGCTCGGCTTCGACGTCGTCTCGGAGAAGGTCGAAGCCGCGGTCGCGTCTACCGCATCGGCAACTGACCCACCCACAGCCCGATGCTCGCCGCCGTCCTCCACAGGGCGGCGGCTATTCGTTGCACCAGAACTGTCCGCCGCCACACCGCTACCTCCGAGGCCGGGGTCTGGTCCTTTCCTTTGATGTGGGTCATGAGCCATCGCGATCCGCTCGCAGGTGTCGTGTCGATGTGATGACCACATACCGGCACGACATACTTCCCGTCGCCCCGGCTGATGTCTCACACCCGAACCCGTCATGCGGCGCGTCGCATCCCGATCCCGAGCAGAGACCGGAGCGACGGTGTCTGCTCAGAGCCACCGTGGCCATTGAGGCGCCAGGCGATCAGGGCGAGGGCGTAGCGCCATCTCCGGTCGGCGGTGGGGCGGCTGATCCCGAAGCGCCAGCAGATCGACTTCCACGGCGCCCCCGACAGTCGCGCCCGGACCAGTGCGGCGTCGTCCGGCCCCAGCCAGCGCAGCCAGGACAGCGCCTCGGCGGCGTGGACACCGAGCTGATCGTCCACATCCGTCGGAGACGA
>JAGRKZ010000102.1:12276-13402 GCA_020442065.1 Bauldia sp. | reverse complement strand
CACAAGCCGTTCTTCAACAACTATCGGCCGCAGTTCTTCTCCCGGACCACGGATGTCACCGGGACGATCCAGTTGCCGGAGCGGACCGAGATGGTGATGCCGGGCGACAACGTCGCGATCGAGGTCGAGCTGATCGTTCCGATCGCGATGGAGGAGCGTCTCCGCTTCGCTATTCGCGAGGGCGGCCGCACCGTCGGTTCGGGCGTCGTCTCGTCGATCCTGAAGTAAGCGACGGACCAGGGAAGCCAGAGGACAGACAAAGGAGAGAGCAGGGCAGAAACCGGCACGCAGGCCATATGATCGGTCTGTCGTTCTAAGTCTGTCCTCTGAAAACCATGAACGGCCAGAACATCCGCATCCGACTCAAGGCGTTCGACCATCGCATCCTCGATGCGTCGACCCGCGAGATCGTCAATACCGCCAAGCGGACCGGCGCGCGCGTGCGCGGGCCGGTGCCGCTCCCGACGCGGATCGAGAAGTTCACGGTCAATCGGTCCCCGCACATCGACAAGAAGAGCCGCGAGCAGTTCGAGATGCGGACGCACAAGCGGCTCCTCGACATCGTCGATCCGACGCCACAGACGGTCGATGCGCTGATGAAGCTCGACCTGGCCGCCGGCGTCGACGTCGAGATCAAGCTCTAGGAAGGGCGAAGCAATGCGTTCGGGAGTGATCGCACAGAAGGTCGGCATGACCCGCATCTTCACGGATGCCGGGGAGCAGGTGCCGGTGACTGTGCTGCGACTCGACAACTGCCAGGTGGTCGCGCAGTGCACGGCCGAGAAGAACGGCTATACCGCCCTTCAGCTCGGCGTCGGCCTGCGCAAGGTGAAGAATACGCCGCGGGCGCTCCGTGGCCACTTCGCCGCTGCCTCGGTCGAGCCGAAGCGGAAGATGGCCGAGTTCCGGGTGAGCCCGGAGAACCTGATCGACGTGGGCGCCGAGCTCACCGCCGACCACTTCATCGTCGGCCAGTTCGTCGACGTGACCGGCACTTCGCACGGCAAGGGCTTCCAGGGCGTCATCAAACGCCACAACTTCGGTGGCGGCCGTGCGACCCACGGCAACTCGGTGAGCCATCGTACCCATGGTTCGACCGGCCAGCGCCAGGACCCCGGCAAGGTGT
>JAGRKZ010000102.1:10421-12268 GCA_020442065.1 Bauldia sp. | reverse complement strand
GATGGCCGGCCACATGGGCGACGTGCGGGTCACCACGCAGAACCTCAAGATCGTGAAGACGGACGCGGATCGCGGCCTGATCATGGTCGAGGGTGCGGTCCCCGGCGCCAAGGGCGGCTGGATCCTGGTCCGCGACGCGGTGAAGCGTCCGCTGCCCGATGGCGTGCCGACTCCCGGCGCGTTCCGCAAGAACGGTGAGGCGGAGACGGCGTCCGTTCCGGCCGAGGCGAAGGAGGCCGAGTGATGGACGTCAAAGTCACCACCCTCGACGGCGGCGCCGCCGATTCGATCACGCTGCCGGACGATATCTTCGGGCTGGAGCCGCGCGCCGACATCCTGCAGCGCATGGTGCGCTGGCAACTGGCGAAGCGCCAGGCCGGCACCCATAAGTCCAAGACTCGCGGCGAAATCCGCATGACGAGCAAGAAGGCGCACAAGCAGAAGGGCACCGGTCAGGCTCGCCACGGCAACAAGGCAGCGCCGCAGTTCCGCGGTGGCGGCAAGGCTTTCGGTCCGGTCGTGCGCAGCCATGCCCACGACTTGCCGAAGAAGGTGAGGGCGCTGGCGCTCAAGCACGCTCTGTCCGGCAAGGCCAGGGGCGAGAAGCTGCTGGTGCTGTCGGAGGTGAGCGCAAGCGAGCCGAAGACCAAGGCTCTGGCCGAGCGCTTCCGCAGCCTCGGGCTGACCAATGCGCTGATCATCGACGGCGCTGCGATCGAGGACAACTTTCGTCTCGCCGCACGCAACATCCCCGGGATCGACGTCCTGCCGGTGCAGGGGATCAACGTCTACGACATTCTCCGCCGCGACACGCTGGTCCTCACCAAGGCCGCGGTCGAGGCCCTGACGGAGCGATTCAAATGAACGCGCTCGCGCACTATGACGTGATCCGCAGCCCGGTCATTACCGAGCGCTCGACCGCGCTGTCGGAACACAACAAGGTCGTCTTCAAGGTCGCGCCCGGCGCGAAGAAGGGCGACATCAAGGCGGCCGTCGAGACCTTGTTCAAGGTCAAGGTCAAGTCGGTCAACACGCTCGTCCGCAAGGGCAAGCAAAAGCGTTTCCGCGGCGTCAAGGGACGCCAGGGCGATACCAAGCGCGCGATCGTGACCCTCGAAGAGGGCTATTCGATCGACGTGACCACCGGTCTCTGAGGCGTTTCCGATGGCACTCAAGAATTACAAGCCGACGACCCCCAGCCAGCGCCAGTTGGTGCTGGTCGATCGCTCGGAGCTCTACAAGGGCAAGCCGATCAAGGGGCTGGTCGAGGGCAAGAACTCGACGGGCGGGCGAAACAACTACGGGCGCATCACGGTGCGCTGGCGTGGCGGTGGACACAAGCGTGCCTATCGGCTCATCGACTTCAAGCGCCGCAAGCTCGACATGCCGGCGACGGTGGAGCGGATCGAGTACGATCCGAACCGTACCGCCTTTATCGCCCTGATCCGGTACGAGGATGGCGAACTCGCCTACATCCTGGCGCCGCAGCGCCTGGGCGTCGGCGACAGCGTGGTCGCCTCCCAGCATGCCGACGTCAAGCCGGGCAATGCCATGCCGCTCGCCTCGATGCCGGTCGGCACCATTGTCCACAACGTCGAGATGAAGCTCGGCGGCGGCGGCAAGATCGCCCGTTCGGCCGGCACCTATGCGCAGTACGTCGGCCGCGACCAGGGCTATGCGATCCTGCGGCTGAACTCGGGCGAGCAGCGCCTAGTCAACCAGAACTGCTTTGCGACCGTGGGCGCGGTGTCGAACCCAGATCACGGCAACATCAATCTCGGCAAGGCCGGCCGCAACCGTTGGCTCGGCAAGAAGCCGGGGGTTCGCGGCGTCGCCATGAACCCGGT
>JAGRKZ010000102.1:0-10374 GCA_020442065.1 Bauldia sp. | reverse complement strand
TCACCCCGTGGGGCAAGCCGACCAAAGGCAAGCGGACGCGCAACAACAAGCGCACCGACCGGTTCATCGCGCGTAGCCGTCACGCGCGCAAGAAGTAGAAAGAGGCTTAGCTGTGGCTCGCTCTGTTTGGAAAGGCCCGTTCGTTGACGGCTTTCTCTTGAAGAAGGCCGACAAGGTTCGTTCCGGTGGCCGTAACGAAGTGATCAAGATCTGGAGCCGGCGCTCGACCATCCTGCCGCAGTTCGTGGGGCTGACGTTCGGCGTCCACAACGGCAACAAGCATGTGCCGGTGGTGGTGAGTGAGGACATGGTTGGGCACAAGTTCGGCGAGTTCGCGCCGACCCGCACCTACCATGGCCACACCGCTGACAAGAAGGCGAAGAGGTCCTAGTCATGGGCAAGGCGAAACGCGAACGTGCGCTGGGCGACAACGAGGCGAAGGCCGAGCTGCGCTCGATGCGGATATCGGCGCAGAAGCTGAACCTTGTGGCTGCCCTGATCCGCGGCAAGAAGGTGTCGACGGCGCTCGCCGATCTCACCTTCAGCCGCAAGCGCATCGCCGGTCCGGTCAAGAAGACGCTCGAGTCTGCCGTGGCCAATGCCGAGAACAATCACCAGCTCGACGTCGATACGCTGGTCGTGGCCGAGGCCTATGTCGGCTCCGGCATGATGCTGAAGCGCTGGACGCCGCGTGGCCGTGGCCGCATCGGCCGCATCCGCAAGCGCTTCTCCAACCTGACGATCGTCGTACGCGAAGCCGGGGAGTCCGCCTGATGGGACAGAAAGTCAATCCGGTCGGGCTGCGGCTCGGCGTCAACCGCACTTGGGACTCGCGCTGGTTCGCCAACAAGGGCGAGTACGGGCAGCTGCTGCATGAGGACATGGAGATCCGCAAGTCCCTCATGGAGGAGCTCAAGCAGGCGGCCGTCTCCAAGATCGTCATCGAGCGCCCGCACAAGAANNCAAGAAGTGCCGGGTGACGATCCACTCGGCCCGTCCGGGCATCGTGATCGGCAAGAAGGGCGCGGACATCGAGAAGTTGCGGAAGAAGGTCGCCCGTCTGACCGACTCCGAGGTTCACATCAACATCGTCGAGGTCCGCAAGCCTGAGATCGATGCCACCCTGGTCGCCCAGTCGATTGCCCAGCAGCTCGAGCGCCGCGTTGCGTTCCGGCGGGCGATGAAGCGCGCCGTCCAGTCGGCTATGCGCCTCGGCGCCGAGGGCATCAGGATCTCCTGCGGCGGCCGGCTCGGTGGGGCCGAGATCGCCCGCTCCGAGTGGTACCGCGAAGGCCGCGTTCCTCTTCACACGCTCCGTGCCGACGTCGACTTCGGCCAGGCGACCGCGCACACCGCCTATGGCACTTGCGGCGTCAAGGTCTGGATCTTCAAGGGNNGGCGAGATCATGGAGCACGACCCGATGGCTTCCGAGCGTCGTCAGGTCGAGGGCGGCGAGCCGACCGGCGGCCGTCGTCGCGACGCCGCCTGAGCCTGACGAGACAAGATCATGCTACAGCCAGTCCGCACCAAGTACCGCAAGCAGTTCAAGGGCCGCATTCACGGCCAGGCGACCTCCGGCACCGACCTGACGTTCGGGTCGCACGGCTTGAAGTCGCTGGAGCCCGAGCGGGTCAGCGCGCGCCAGATCGAGGCGGCGCGTCGTGCCATCACCCGCCACATGAAGCGCGCCGGGCGACTGTGGATCCGGGTGTTCCCGGACGTGCCGGTGTCGAAGAAGCCGACTGAGGTTCGCATGGGCAAGGGCAAGGGCACACCCGAGCTTTGGGTATGCCGTGTCAAGCCCGGCCGGATCATGTTCGAGATCGACGGTGTCGCGCCGGACGTCGCCCGCGAGGCGCTCCGCCTCGGCGCGGCCAAGCTCCCGGTGCGGACTCGCATCGTCCAGCGCATCGCCGAGTAGGGTAGGGAACCATGAAGGCCCAAGATGTCCGTCAGATGACGGAAGACCAGATTGGCGACGAGCTCGCCAAACTCAAGAAAGAGCAGTTCAACCTGCGCTTCCAGCGAGCGACTGGTCAGCTCACCAACACCGCTCGGGTGCGCGAGGTCCGTCGCGACATTGCCCGCCTGATGACGGTCGGCGCCCTCAAGCGCGCCAGCAAGAAGGACTAGTTCACGTCATGCCGAAACGCGTCCTCCAGGGCACTGTCGTCAGCGACAAGAACGACAAGACGATCGTCGTGCGGGTCGAACGCCGCTTCACGCATCCGCTTCTCAAGAAGACGGTGCGGCGCTCGAAGAAGTACCACGCGCATGATGCCGAGAATAAGTTCAAGGTCGGTGATCAGGTTTCCATCCAGGAAACCGCTCCGATCTCCAAAAACAAGCGTTGGGTCGTTGTCGAGGGCTCGGCGGAAGCCGCGTCATAAGGGGACGGCGCTCGCCGCCGGAGTGAAGTCATGATTCAGATGCAGACGAACCTCGACGTCGCCGACAATTCGGGCGCGCGTCGCGTTATGTGCATCAAGGTGCTGGGCGGTTCCAAGCGGAAGTACGCCTCGGTCGGCGACGTGATCGTCGTTTCCGTCAAGGAGGCGATTCCGCGGGGCCGCGTCAAGAAGGGCGACGTCATGAAGGCCGTCGTCGTGCGCACCTCGAAGGACATCCGCCGTCCGGACGGCAGCGTCATCCGCTTCGACCGGAACGCCGCGGTCCTCATCAACAACCAGAAGGAGCCGGTCGGCACCCGCATCTTCGGACCAGTGCCCCGCGAGCTCCGCGCCAAGAACCACATGAAGATCATCTCGCTCGCGCCGGAGGTTCTGTAATGGCCGCGCGTATCAGGAAGGGCGACAACGTCGTCGTCATCGCCGGCAAGGACAAGGGCCGCACCGGCGAGGTGATCCGCGTGATCCCGGCCGAGGATCGGGCCGTCGTGCGTGGGATCAACGTCGCCCGTCGCCACCAGCGCCAGACGGCGCGGGACCAGGGCGGCATCATCTCGAAGGAAATGCCGATCCACCTGTCCAACATCGCGCTCGCCGCGCCGAGCGACGGCAAGGCGACCAAGGTCGCCTTCCGGGCCAACAAGGACGGCGTCAAGCAGCGGGTCGCGAAGCGCACCGGAGAAGTCATCGATGGCTGAGGCACAGTACGAGCCGCGGCTCAAGAAGCAGTACCGCGAGACGATCGCGCCGGCTCTTATCAAGGAGTTCGGCTACAAGAACCCCATGGAAGTGCCGCGCATCGACAAGATCGTGGTCAACATGGGCGTCGGCGAGGCCGTGGCGGATTCCAAGAAGGTCCAGTCGGCCCTGGGAGACCTTGCCAAGATCGCCGGCCAGAAGCCGGCAGTGACCAAGGCGCGCAAGTCGATTGCGACGTTCAAGCTGCGCGAAGGCATGCCGATCGGCGGCAAGGTGACGCTGCGCAAGCAGCGCATGTTCGAGTTCCTCGATCGGCTGGTCAACGTCGCCCTGCCGCGCGTCCGGGACTTCCGCGGCCTCAACCCGAAGAGCTTCGACGGGCGCGGCAACTACGCCATGGGGATCAAGGAACACATCATCTTCCCCGAAATCAACTACGACCAGGTCGACCAGATCTGGGGGATGGACGTCATCGTCTGCACGACCGCCAAGACCGACGACGAGGCGCGGGCGCTGCTGAAGGCGTTCAACTTCCCCTTCCGGCAGTAAGGACAGGCACGATGGCAAAGACCAGTGCGATTCATCGCAACAAGAAGCGCCGCAAGATGGTGGCGCAGTATGCCGAGCGTCGCGCCGAGCTGAAGAAGCAGGCCCGGGACGAGAGCCTCGCGATGGAGGACCGTTTCCAGGCTCAGCTGAAGCTGGCCGAGCTGCCCCGCAATTCGTCCAAGGTGCGGATCCGCAACCGGTGCGAAATCACCGGCCGTCCGCGCGCCTATTATCGCAAGCTCAAGGTTTCTCGTATTGCGCTGCGTGAACTCGGCTCGGCCGGCTTGATCCCCGGTCTTGTCAAGTCGAGCTGGTAAGGAGCGACTAGCATGACGATGTCCGACCCGCTGGGCGACATGCTGACACGCATCCGGAATGCCCAGATGCGGAAGAAGTCGAAGGTGCTGAGCCCGGGCTCACGGCTGCGGGAGCGCGTCCTCGACGTGCTGCAGTCCGAGGGCTATATCCGCGGCTATGCGCAGATCGAGCAGGACGGCAAGGCCGAGCTCGAGATCGAGTTGAAGTACTACGACGGCGAGCCGGTTATCCGGGAGATCGAGCGCGTCTCGCGCCCCGGCCGTCGGGTTTACGCTTCGGTGAAGAACATACCGCGCGTCGGCAACGGGCTCGGCGTCTCCATCCTGTCCACGCCGAAGGGCGTGATGTCGGATGCCGAGGCCCGCGACCAGAACGTCGGCGGCGAGGTGCTCTGCCGGGTATTCTGACCGGTCGAGTCGAACGGGAAAGTCGTTAGATCATGTCGCGAATTGGCAAGAAGGCGGTTTCGGTCCCGAGTGGGGTCACCGCGTCGATCAACGGGCAGACGGTGGCGATGAAGGGGCCCAAGGGAGAACTCTCCTTCGTGGCCACCGACAACGTCGCGATCGCCATGGAGGGCGGGGCGATTTCGGTCGCGCCGGTCGACGAATCCAAGGAAGCACGATCCGCCTGGGGTATGTCGCGCACCATGATCGCGAACCTGATCGAAGGCGTCACCAAGGGCTTCGAGCGTCGGCTCGAGATCAGCGGCGTCGGCTACCGCGCTGCGGTCCAGGGTTCGAACTTGCAGCTGAGCGTCGGCTACAGCCACGAGGTGCAGTACCCGATCCCGAAGGGGATTTCGATCACCACGCCGAAGCCGACCGAGATCGTGGTCGCCGGCGCCGACCGTCAGCGCGTCGGCCAGGTGGCCGCCGAGATCCGCCAGTACCGCAAGCCGGAGCCTTACAAGGGCAAGGGCATCAAGTACGCGGAAGAGACGATCCATCGCAAGGAAGGCAAGAAGAAGTAAGCGCCATGGCCAAGAACTCCACCGAGCGACGCAGCACGAGCGTCCGGCGCCGGATCAAGGCGGCCGCGGGCGGCAGGAAGCGCCTCAGCGTTTTCCGCTCCTCCAAGCACATCTACGCGCAGGTCATTGATGACGAGGCGGGAACGACCCTGGTGTCGGCTTCCTCGCTCGAAAAGGACCTTCGCAGCAAGCTCAAGACCGGCGCCGACAAGGACGCTGCGGCCGAGGTCGGCAAGCTTCTGGCGTCACGGGCCGTGGCAGCTGGCGTGAAGGACGTCGTGTTCGATCGCGGGCGGTACCTCTATCACGGTCGCGTGAAGGCGCTCGCCGACGGCGCGCGCGAAGGCGGACTGAATTTCTGACGACGGCTTGAACAGCCGTCCCACGAGAACGATATCGGGCAAACGGAAAGCGGTAGTATGGCAAGAGAGCGCGAACGCAGCCGGGAACGCGATCGGGAAGAGCGCGACAGCGAATTTGTCGACAAGCTCGTCCACATCAACCGCGTCGCAAAGGTGGTGAAGGGTGGCCGTCGCTTCGGCTTCGCCGCTCTCGTCGTCGTCGGTGACCAGAAGGGTCGCGTCGGCTTCGGCCACGGCAAGGCCCGCGAGGTGCCCGAGGCGATCCGCAAGGCGACGGAGGCCGCCAAGCGTTCGCTGGTGCGGGTGCCGCTGCGGGAAGGCCGCACGCTTCACCACGATGTGGCTGGCCGCCACGGCGCCGGCAAGGTGATCTGCCGGGCTGCGCCGGCGGGTACCGGCATCATCGCCGGCGGCCCCATGCGTGCGGTGTTCGAGACCCTCGGGGTCCAGGATGTGGTGGCCAAGTCGTTCGGTTCGTCGAACCCGTACAACATGGTGCGGGCGACGTTCGACGCGCTCAAGCGCGAGGACAGCCCGCGCGGCGTCGCCGCCCGTCGCGGCATGAAGGTTTCGACGTTGCAGGCCCGCCGGCGCGATATCGACGCCGAGGCCGCGGTCGAGGCCTGAGGCAGGTTTAGGGGACAGGTGACGCATGGCCGACAAGACCATCACCGTTGAGCAGACCGGCAGCCCGATCCGCCGGCCGGCGATCCAGCGTCAGACGCTGATCGGCCTCGGCCTCAACAAGATTCGCCGCCGCCGTACCTTGCCGGACACCCCGGCGGTCCGCGGCATGATCGACAAGGTCAGCCACCTCGTCCGCGTGGTCGAGGAAGGGAAGTAGCGCCATGAAGCTCAACGAGATCGCCGACAACGCCGGCGCCACCAAGTCGCGCATGCGCGTCGGCCGCGGCATCGGCTCCGGCAAGGGCAAGACTGCCGGGCGGGGCGTCAAGGGCCAAAAGGCCCGCACCGGCGTCGCCGTGAAGGGCTTCGAGGGCGGTCAGATGCCGCTCCACCGGCGCCTTCCGAAACGCGGCTTCAACAACATCTTCGGGCTCGACTTCAACGAGGTCGGCCTGGATCGGGTTCAGACCGCGATCGATGCCGGCCGTCTCGACGGTGCGGCGGTCGTGACGGTGGCCGCCCTCAAGGATGCTGGCGTCATCCGCCGGGCCAAGGATGGCGTCCGCCTGCTTGCCAACGGCGAGATCAAGGCCGCGGTGAAATTCCAGATCGCCGGCGCATCCAAGGCGGCAGTTGCTGCGGTGGAAGCGGCGGGGGGCTCGGTAGAGCTGATCCCGGTCAAGAAGCCGAGCGCCGAGAAGGCCGAGTAGAGCAGTCCGGAAGGATAGGGTCCCATGGCATCGGCGGCCGAACAACTTGCAGCCAATCTGAATCTCGGCGCCTTCGCCAAGGCAGACGCGCTGAAGAAGCGGATCCTGTTCACGCTCGGTGCGCTGCTCGTCTATCGCCTCGGTACCTACATCCCGATGCCGGGCATCAACCCGGAAGCGCTTGCCCAGGCCTTCAACTCGCAGTCGAGCGGGCTGATCGGCATGTTCAACATGTTCTCCGGCGGAGCGATCAGCCGCATGGCGATCTTCGCGCTCGGGATCATGCCCTACATCTCGGCGTCGATCATCATGCAGCTGATGACGTCGATCGTGCCGACGCTCGAAAACCTCAAGAAGGAAGGCGAGCAGGGCCGGAAGGTCATCAACCAGTACACGCGCTACGGCACCGTGATCCTCTCGGTGCTGCAGGCCTACGGCATTGCCGTCGGCCTCGAGGGCGCCACCAACGTGGTCACCGATCCGGGCATGTTCTTCCGTCTGACCACGGTGATCACCCTGACCGGCGGCACCATGTTCCTGATGTGGCTGGGTGAGCAGATCACCAGCCGTGGCATCGGCAACGGCATCTCGCTGATCATCTTCTCGGGTATCGTCGCCAACCTGCCGCATGCGCTGGTCAGCACGCTCGAGCTCGGCCGGGAAGGCGCATTGTCGACCGGCATCATCCTGGTTATCGGCGTGGTTGCGATAGGCGTCATCGGCGTCATCGTCTTCGTCGAGCGCGCCCAGCGGCGGCTCCTGATTCAGTATCCGAAGCGCCAGGTCGGCAACCGGATGTTCCAGGGCGACTCCTCGCACCTGCCGCTCAAGCTGAACACCTCGGGCGTGATTCCGCCGATCTTCGCCTCCTCGCTCCTGCTTCTGCCGGTGACCTTGGCGAACTTCTCGGGCGGTGGCGGTCCGTCGTGGCTCACCACCATCACGGCGATGGTCGGTCACGGCCAGCCGCTCTACATGCTGCTCTACGCCGCGCTGATCATCTTCTTTGCCTTCTTCTACACGGCGGTCGTGTTCAACCCGACCGATACCGCCGACAACCTCAAGAAGCATGGCGGCTTCATCCCGGGCATTCGCCCCGGCGCCAAGACCGCCGAGTACATCGACTACGTGCTGACCCGCATCACCGTGATCGGCGCAATCTACCTCGTCGGCGTGTGCCTCTTGCCTGAGTTCCTGATCAGCTACGCCGGTGTTCCGTTCTATCTCGGCGGCACCTCGCTGCTGATCGTCGTCAGCGTCACCATGGATACGGTGTCGCAGGTGCAGGGCCATCTGCTCGCGCACCAGTACGAAGGCCTCGTCAAGAAGGCCAAGCTCAGGGGGAAGACGCGATGAGGCTGATCCTGCTCGGCCCGCCCGGGGCAGGGAAGGGCACCCAGGCGCAGCGGTTGGTGGCCAAGCACGGGATCGTCCAGCTTTCGACCGGCGACATGCTGCGGGCCGCGGCGTCGGCGGGAACGCCGGTGGGCCTTCGGGCCAGGTCGATCATGGACCGCGGCGACCTCGTCCCGGACGATGTCATGATCGAGATCATCGCCGACCGGATCGACCAGCCCGATACCGCTAACGGGTTCATCCTTGACGGCTTTCCGCGCACGGTCGATCAGGCGAAGGCGCTCGACCATCTGCTCGACGAGCGTGGGATGAGCATGGACTGCATCGTCGAGATCGTCGTCGATCACGAGATCTTGCGCGAGCGCATCGCCGGTCGCGCCCGGGAAACCGGCGGCTCGCGGGCGGACGACGCCGAAGCCACGGTCGCCAAGCGGTTGGAGGTCTACCGCCGGCAGACCGCACCGGTTGCGGAGTACTACCGCCAGCGGGGCGTGCTCAAGGCCGTGGACGGGATGGGTAGTGTCGACGAAGTCGGCGCCCGGATTGACCAGAGCCTGAGGGCGGGAACCGACGCGTAACGTCCCGCCGCAGTTGACGTAAGACGGCGTAATGTATATCTACCGGCACGAATTCTGCACTTGTTGGATGTGCGGTGCCGGTAAACCAGGAATGGAGAGCCGGGGCCGTTTTCTGCGTCCCCTGGAACTCTTTGCAGAGTAACGGATTTTCGGCCGCCGCGAGCGGCCGTCAGAAGGAGAAGCGGTCTTGGCCCGTATCGCAGGCGTCAACATCCCCACCAACAAGCGCGTGCTGGTCGCGCTTCAGTATATCCATGGCATCGGCCCGGCCAAGGCCAGGGAGATCATGGACAAGGTGAGCATTCCCGACGCCCGTCGGGTGAACGAGCTGTCGGATGCCGAGGTGCTCCAGATCCGCGAGACGATCGACCGCGACTACGTCGTCGAGGGCGATCTTCGGCGCGAGGTCGCGATGAACATCAAGCGGCTGATGGACCTGGGCTGCTATCGCGGGCTGCGGCACCGTCGCGGTCTGCCGGTCCGCGGCCAGCGCACCCATACCAATGCCAGGACCCGCAAGGGCCCGGCCAAGCCGATTGCCGGCAAGAAGAAGTAGTTTCGACCGAACCTGCCGATACCAGGCAGCCAATAGAGGAAGAGGGCAGCGAAGACAGCCAAGCGCGGACGCCATAGGGGGCCACCCTCCGTTCGCCATTCGCTCATTCGCTATTCGCCCCAAGAAGGACGACAGATGGCCAAAGACGCAACCCGCGTGCGCCGCCGCGAGCGCAAGAACATCACCTCCGGCGTGGCGCATGTGAATTCGAGCTTCAACAACACGATGATCACCATCACCGACGCGCAGGGGAATGCGATCTCCTGGTCGTCCGCCGGCCTGATGGGCTTCAAGGGTTCGCGGAAGTCGACGCCGTACGCGGCGCAAATGGCGGCGGAAGACGCCGGCAAGAAGGCGGCGGAGCACGGTGTCCGCACGCTTGAGGTGGAGGTTTCGGGACCCGGGTCGGGCCGCGAGTCCGCTTTGCGCGCGTTGCAGTCGGGCGGCTTCACCATCACCTCGATCCGCGACGTCACGCCGATCGCGCACAACGGCTGCCGGCCGCGCAAGCGCCGTCGCGTCTGACGACACCGGTACCGCCGCTCCGGGCGGCGACGTTCACGCCCAGTTTCCAGCGGCCCGTGGCGCGGCCGCCTGCGCCGCCCGCTCCTCCGGGCGGCAAACGACTGAAAGGACGAAGCTCGTGATCCAAAAGAACTGGCAAGAGCTGATCAAACCGAACAAGCTGGAAATCACCACCGGTTCCGGTGCCAACGCCAAGCGCTTCGCGACGATCGTCGCCGAGCCGCTCGAGCGCGGCTTCGGCCTGACGCTGGGCAACGCGCTGCGGCGCATCCTCTTGTCCTCGCTCCAGGGAGCGGCGGTAAAGGCCGTGCAGATCGACGGCGTTCTGCATGAGTTCTCGTCGATCGGCGGTGTGCGTGAGGATGTCACCGACATCATCCTCAACATCAAGGAAATCGCGATCAAGATGCAGGGCGACGGGCCCAAGCGCATGGTTGTGCGCAAGCAGGGCCCGGGTGTCGTCACGGCCGGCGATATCCAGACCGTTTCCGACATCGAGATCCTCAACCCCGACCATGTGCTCTGCACGCTCGACGAGGGCACCGAAATCCGGATGGAGTTCACGGTCGACAACGGCAAGGGCTACGTGCCCGCCGACCGCAACCGTCCGGAAGATGCGCCGATCGGGCTGATCCCGGTCGACAGCCTCTACTCGCCGGTGAAGAAGGTCTCCTACCGGGTCGAGAACACCCGCGAGGGCCAGGTGCTCGAC
>JAGRKZ010000101.1 GCA_020442065.1 Bauldia sp. | reverse complement strand
TTGTCGAGGCCATAGACGCGGGCAATGCCGTCGCCGACGGAGAGGACCGACCCGACTTCCGAGACCTCGGCCTCGTTGCCGAAATTCTTGATCTGGTCCTTGAGGATCGCAGAGATTTCTGCGGCGCGGATATCCATCAGCCGACCTCTTTCATGGCGAGCTTGAGTGAAGTGAGCTTGGTCTTGAGGGACGAATCGATCATCCGGCTCCCGACCTTGACGATGAGTCCGCCGATCAGCGAGGGATCGACGCGGGTATCGAGCGTGACGTCCTTGCCGAGCGCGCCCTTGAGCGCTTCCTTGAGGGCGGCAAGGTGGGTCTCCGACAGCGGCTCGGCGCTGGTCACCTCGGCCGTCACCTCGCCGCGGCGCCTGGCGGCGAGCTCGCGGAAGGCGGCGATGATGGCGGGGGCGGCGAACATCCGGCCGTTGCGGGCGATGACCTTGAAGAAGTTGGCGACCGTGCCCTCGATGCCGGCCTGCTTGAGCACCGCCTCGATGGCGCGGGCCTGCTCCTCCCGCCGGTAGACCGGGCTGCGGATGAACGCCTGGAGGTCATCGCTCTGGTCGTGGAGGGTGGCGAAGCGGCCGACATCGTTCTCGAGATCGGCGAGCGCCTTGTCGTCCTCGGCGAGATCGTAGAGGGCCGTCGCGTAGCGCTCGGCGAGGGCGGAAGTCTCTGATTGTTGTTTCGCCACCGGTCTTCGCTTCTCCGACGCCAACGGGCTCCTTCCGGGAAGCCCGGCCCCACCAATGCACAAGGCCTTGAACGGATTTGGTTTTTCGGGCCCGCTCGACTATGTCGGACCGTCCCCGTGCCCCGAAAGCCGCGGTTCGATTAGCATAGGCCTTGGTGCGGGGCAATATGGCGGAATGCGGCGATTTTGCCAGTGGGACCACGGGCGCCGGGATATGGCCTGCTGATCGCTCGCTTCCCACGATGTCGCAGCGCTGGTAGCGTTTCGAAACAGCCCGCACCGATCCGGCATGCAGCGACCGTTCCTCTTCGTCAGCCACGTCTCGGAAGATCACGGCCACGCCATGGAGCTCGTGGGCGAGCTCGAACGGCGCGGCGTGCCGTGCTGGATCGCGCCCCGCAACGTTCGCGCCGGAAGGCCCTATGACGACGAGATTGCCCAGGCGATCGACGATTGCGCCGGCATGCTTCTTGTCTTCTCCGAGCACTGCAATTCGAGCGACTACATTCGCCGTGAAGTGACGGTGGCAGGAGAGGCGCGCAAGCTGATCATCCCGTTTCGGATCGAGGACGCGCAGCCCAAGCGTGGGCTCCGGGTGCGTCTCGCCGATCTCCATTGGATCGACGGCTTCATGGAGCGCGAGCAGGCCATTGAGTCCGTGATGCGGGGTTTCCATGGGAAGCCGACCGAGACCGGGTCGACCTCGCGCGAAGACTCAATTCCGGAGGACAGGGACGCCGGCACGGCCCCCGGCGGCGCCATCGACGCACTCCGGAGGGCAGCCGAGGCAGGCGACGCGCGCTCGCAGTTCGTCCTGGCCTACAGGCTCAAGACCGGCGACGGCGTTGCGAAGGACGCAGTCAAGGCGATTCAATGGTTCGAAAAGGCCTCGGAACAGGGCTACGTGGAAGCGCAGGTCAGTCTCGGGCTGGCCTACGAGCAGGGCCAGGGTGTGACGCAGGACTACGCCTTGGCCGTGAAGTGGTATGACCGGGCCGCGGCCCAGAAGAATCCCCGCGCACTCTGGTCGTTGGGCCTGCTCCATGAACTGGGCCAGGGCGTTGCGGTTGATCTGGTTCGGGCAGCCGATCTGTATGGCGAGGCCGCCCGGCAGGGCTTCGCCCCAGCGGAATACCACCTCGGCCGCTTGCGCGAAGAGGGACGGGGCGTCGACCGGGACATCAATCTGGCACTCGCGCTCTATGAACGGGCCGCGGCCAAGGGCCACGGGGAAGCGGCAAGGGCGCTCCAGCGTCTGCGCGGCGCAGGCAGTTCATGAGTGGACGATCACCGGTTCGACCGGAGCTCTGCACTTCGGTTCGACGGGGCTAACGGTCGAGATACCGCTCCTTGAGATCGGCGAGCCGGTCGGCGGTGTGGTGGTAGAGACAGGAGGTGACGGCAAGGCTCGCGCCCGAGCCGCCGTACCACTCGTACTGGACCGCGTTGCAGTCGTTCTCCTTGAACGTCACCCAGGCCCGCTGGGCGGCGATCATCGTCGCCTTCCACTGGGCGACGGCATCGTCCGGCAGGTTGCCCTTCTGGCCGTCGATGAAGGCGAGCACCTTCGGCCAGACCTGATTGAGCTCGGCGTCGGCGGCCTTGAAGGCTTTCCCGGCGCACTGGTCGAGCTCCATGTTGTTGAGGGTTTCGTTGTCGCAGCCCGGAATGTCGTCGGCCAGCGCCGGCGCAGCCGTGGCAAGAACGAGCGTGAATGCGGCGGCGAGACCAGGGCGCATGGCGGGGCTCTTCCTCCTTCGCGGGACCGGACGACAGCGCCCGGCCGGCGCGGGCCGGCTTCGCCGGGAGCCTAGCTCCCTCGCCGAAAGCCCGCCAGATACGGAATGGCTAACGGTCGAGATAGCGCCGCTTGAGCTCAGCGACCCGGGCCGCCGTGTGGTGGTACGGGCAGGCGATCCGGGCCTGGCCGGCGCCGCTGCCGCCCCACCATTCGTAGTCGACCGCCGCGCAATCCGCCTCCTTGAAGGCGACCCAGGCCTCCTGCGCGGCGATGACCGTCCCCTTCCAGGTCGCGATCGCCTCGGCAGGCATGGTGTCCGCCCGGTCCTCGATGCTCTTCAGCACCTTCGGCCAGATGTCGTTCAGCTCCCTGTCCGCCGCCTCGAGGGCCGCATAGGTGCAAGCCTCGAATTCGACGTTGCTGCTGGCGTTTGCGCAGCCGGGGATGTCGTCATCGTCACCGGCAACCGCCGGGGCAGCAAGCATGAGAGTGGCGGCGACGATGAGAACGATGCGCATGGCGAAGTGTCCCTCTTTTCCCGCGCACAACGGGCGATTCGCAGCGTGGTGTCTTTGGTGTGCGCGGCCTTCCTGTGTGCGGCATGCGGAACTCAGGCTGCTACGATTATTTATGTCAGACATAGACGGGATTTCCTGCTATGTTCCCTCCGTATTTGTTGCAGAGAAGAAGGAGACCTCCGATGACACACTGGGAGCTTCACGGAAGGGAACTGGCCAACTGCAACTGCGCCACCGGCTGCCCCTGCCAATTCATGGCCCTGCCGACCAAAGGCTGGTGCGAGGCCGTCGCCGGGTTCGAGTTCGATTCCGGACACTACGGTGACGTCGACCTCGCCGGTACCCGCGCCGTGATGCTGGTCAAGTGGCCGGGTCCGATCCACGAAGGCAATGGCACCATGCAGATCGTGATCGACGAGAGCGCATCGCCGGCGCAGCGCGACGCCCTCTACCGGATCATGACCGGCGAGGACACCGATGAGATGGCGACGATGTGGTGGGTGTTCTCGATGATGTCGCCGACCAAGCTCGAAACGCTGTACAAGTCGATCCGCTTCGAGCTCGATATCGAATCGCGGAAGGGGCGTATCGGCGTTCCCGGCGTGGTCGAGACCGAGGCCGGGCCGCTCGTCAATCCCGTCACCGGCGCCGAGCATCGGGCCCGGATCAACCTGCCCCACGGCTTCGAGTTCCATGTCGCCGAGATGGCAAAGGGTACGACGCGAACCAGCGGCGCGATCGACCTGCCCGACAATCGGGACAGCCACGCCCACATGGTGGAGATCCACCTGTCGGATCGCGGGGTTCTCGCGGCGGCCTGAGCGGGCTCGGGCCTAGGCGCGCAGCTGCCCGTCGGGTCGTCAGGAGGCCGGATCGCGCCGCGTTCAGTTGGCGAGATCCGGCCGCAGGTAATGAAGGCGCCTGGGGTCGAGCGGCACGTAGGTGCGCTCGAGATAGTCGCGGACCGTCCGGTCGGCATGGGTGCGGCGGAGCATCACCTGGCCCGGCTTCCGCGCCGCGATCGTTGCCAGCAGCATCTCCGGGGTGAGGTTCCCGGTCTCGATCCGCTTGATCGAGAAGACCACCAGTTCCGGCGGCACCAGCAGCCCCGCCACGAAGGCGTCGAACGGCTGGTCGGTCGCCACCCATGGGTCCGCGACGGCGTGCGCGGCGAGCCGTTCGGCCGCCTCGTTGACGCCGGGCGTCTCGTCGTCGTGGAACGGCCGGATCATCAGCACCAGATAGGCGACCGCCACCACCGGCACGATCACGGCGAGGGCGGTGCGGTAGCGCGCGAGGCGCCACCGGGCGGGCCAGGCTGCACGGAGGACCCGCCATGATGCTTCGCCGCCTAAGCATACCAGCGGCACCAGCAGCAGAAGCATATGGTGGTAGCGCAGCGGCGTGTGGCCGAGCAGCGAGACTGCGGCAACGCCGAGCCACGCCAGCCACGCCAGACGGAGCCTCCCCGCCGGCCGGCCGGCCGGCGTCAGGGCGAGGAGGGCGGCGATCACCACGAACGGCTGCTGGACGAGATGTTCGGCAAAGTGCCCGGCCGTGACGATGAACGAATAGTCCGACCGCACCGCGCCAGCGACGTGCGGGCCGATCAGTTGCGCCAGAAACGGCTCTCCCGACGCCCACGCGATCGCGACGAAGCCGGCCACCGTTGCCGCCAGCGCCGTCGCAGCCGTGGCCGCCCGTCGCCCGCGGGGTCCCGCCTCGTCCGCGAGATAGGCCATCATCAGGAACGCCGGCAGCGCCGCCGCGGTGAACAGCTTGGTCTGCAGCGACAGCGCGAAGACCAGCCCGGCCGCCACCGCCCGCCAGGGCGCCGCCCGGTCCCGACCGTAGACGATGGCGCAGGCCGCGACCGCCAGCGCAACCGCCGGCAGGCCGATCATCACCGAGATCGACAGGCGCCACATCAGCGGCGCGGTGCCGAGGAGGATGATGGCGGCCACCGCCTCCGCCCGGCCGGCGCTGCGCTCGACCAGCACGAACACGGAGAAGAGCAGGAGGCAGGCGAAGGCGAGGATCGCCACCCGCGCCGCGCCGACGCTCCACGGAACCACGGTCTGCACCCCGGCAAGGATGTAGGTGAGCACCGGCGGCTGGTCGTTCCAGATCTCCGCATAGGGGTGATAGCCGGCCGCCACCAGCGCGCCCTTACCGAGGTTGATCCCCTCGTCCGGGTCGAACGCCTCCGGGCTCCACCACTGGCCGAGCAGGGTGACGAGGACGGCGAAGGCGAGCGGCAGCAGCCAGCCGGCATGCCGGTATAGAAAGGCGCGGGCATGCACCGCCGCGCCCTCCCGCCCGTCCGCCGCCGACCCTGCCGCCATCCCCGTCACCATCGATGCGCTGCCTCGGCCCTGCCTAGCACATCTCTCCGCCCGGTTTGCCGGAAGCACGGACCGCGGCCCTGCGGCAACCCGAGTAGCAGACCCTGTGAATTTTCCTTATGGTTGTGGGGTGCAGGCATCGCGGGCCGGACACGTCGGTCGCCGCCCCGCAAGCGCGACGGCAGGAGGTGGTCCCATGGCTATCCAGGATGTCGACGTCAGTTCCGATCCCTACGGCATCACCTATTCGTTTTCCGGGCAGATCTGGGAAGTCCTGAAGGGCGTCGACGTGACCGGCGCGGACACCGCCGTCTACAGCGCCTTCACCGACAGCAGGTTGATCAACCGGGGTTCGCTCGTCGGGCTCGACGACTGGGGCGTCATGTTCGAAGCGGGGGGCGCCAACTCCACCTACGTCGTCAAGAACAAGGCCAGCGGCCACATCGTCGGCAAGGAGATCGGCGTCTACGCCTACAGCTTCACCGGCTCATTCACGGTGAAGAACCAGGGCATCATCGAGGCCACCAGCAACATCGGCGTCGTCAGCCAAGGCTCCGGCGACACCCGGATCGACAACCGCGGCCGGATCGCGGGCCCCGACGCCGCCATCAACATCGCGCCCGATAATCTCGGCGCAAAGGGCGCCAAGATCACGAACTTCGGCGAGCTGCAATCC
Source organism: Bauldia sp. (assembly GCA_020442065.1). Classification (GTDB taxonomy): domain Bacteria; phylum Pseudomonadota; class Alphaproteobacteria; order Rhizobiales; family Kaistiaceae; genus Bauldia. The sequence continues at coordinate 6,036 of JAGRKZ010000101.1, read as the reverse complement.
GCCGGCGTCGCGATCGCCCTGGGCTTCTACCCCGGTGTCGCCTTCGAGGTCTGGAATCGCAAGGGCGGCAAGATCGAAGGTGTGCTGGCGGCGATCGACAGCAACGGCCCGCTCACGCTGCGGAACGACGGCAAGATCATCGGTGCGATCTTCGGCGACTCCGAGCGCGACGTGATCGTCAACACGAAGAAGATCAAGGGCAACATCGCGCTCAGCGACGGCGACGACGTTCTCAAGAACAAGGGAAAGGGGAAGGTCGTCGGCCTGATCGACACCGGGATCGGCAACGACAAGGTAGTCCTCGGCGCCAAAAAGGAGATGCTGCTCTTCGATTCGGCGCTCTCCGCCACCCTCAACGTCGACCGCCTCAAGCATTTCAAGTCCGGGAAGGACGGACTCTATCTCGACGACGACACCTTCGCCGCGTTGACGCCCGGCGTTCTGTCGCCATCCGAGTTCCGGGCCGGCCCGTCGGCGCAGGACGGCGACGACTTCGTCATCTACGACAAGGCGTCCGGCGCGCTCTACTACGACCCCGATGGCCTGGGTGGCGCCGACCAGACCCAGTTCGCCCAGTTCGATCGCGGCACCAAGCTGAAATTCTCCGACATCATGGCCGGCGAGTTCAGCCTCTGACCCGCGCGTCCGCGGCGGCGCGTCCTACGCGCCGAACAGACGCCGGTCCCAGTAGACCGGCTGGTGCAGGCCAACGGTGATGGCGGCGAAGTCCAGGTGGGCCGGATTGATGAGGACGTTGTTGTCGGGCCGTGCGACCACGCTCGGCACGATCAGGATGGCGCTGCGGCGCTCGGTGCACCACCGCTCGCCGAAGCCTTTGCTCACCGTCGCCGGCATCGTGTCCCATCCCGGCAGCGCCGGCGGGGAGAAGACCTCGTAGGTCGTCCCGCGCGGAATGGTGATCGTCACGGCGTGCTGGTTGGGCGGCAGCCGGCCGCTGCCATGGACCAGCTTTTCGAGCAACGCCGTCGAATAATGCTCGGAGCAGTAAATGACCGGACTGCCGCGCGTGTTCCACCGGCCGGGCGCGAGGATGGAACCGGTGGCGTCGAAGATCGGATGCGCCCCCGCCGGGTCGCCGATACGAAAGCAGGTCAGGGTCCGGTCGAGGACCTGCGCCGTCACGCGGCGCTGCCGTACTTCAGGCTCCCGAGGATATCGACCACCATCTCGCCGCCGAACTCGCTCTGGATGACCACGTCGATCGGACGCTTGTCTTCGAGCATGGTGTGCGGGCGGAACAGGAAGTCGCGCGCCGCGTCCTCATCGCCCCACACGTCCAGCGCCAGGCTCCAGACCCGGGCAAGCCGCGCCAGGCGCGTCCCCTCATCGGCCGACAGCACCTTTCCGTCCTTCCGCCGCCCGTAGGTGGCGCGCGGCACCAGCCGGTACTTGAACTGCGCATCGCCGGGCGCCACCGCGCCAGCCAGCCGCTCCAGCGCCGCGATCGGCAGCCCGGCCTCGATGCGCTCGGCAAGCCCGATCGGCGACAGCGGAGTGCGCTTTCGCGGCAGGCCCAGCATTTCGGCAACGCTTGTTGCAGCCGGCATGGCACGATGTCCCGTTGTCCAACTGAGACAACATATGCGCTCATATGAGACGGCTGACAAGGGGGCGGTGTGCGCCCTGGCCTTGTTTAGCGCTCGCTGATTCAGGGCCGAGGCGATCAACTAGCTTGTCGAAATTCTGTCAGCGCTGATCGCAGTTCCCCGGCGAACACGGCTTGATCCCTTCAAAAGGTTGGGATTGTCGCCGTTTGGCGCAATTACGCTGCGAGCCTACGGGCTCGCTTCTCCATGAGCGCTGTGCGCTCGCTGGTGTCGACCATGATGACCAGATCGGCCATGTCGAGCGCGACTTGGGAGATGCCAGCCGCCATTGCCGGGGTCATGCGGAGCGTCTTGTGCTGACGGCAGAAATTGTACCAAAAGAAGTAGAGCGCGAGCGCATGGCAATGGTTGTCGAACTTCTTGGAGAAGTCGTTCGTCAGCCGCTTGAACCGACGCATCGACATGCGCATGGTGAGGTTCTGGCGCTCGGCAAAGGACGTGTTGATGTGCGCCGGGTCCGGGTCGCCCCAGATTACTTCCGTCTTCGTCCCGACGACCTGGGGCGGGCTGTAACGAACGGGGCTGGCGGGCGCCGGACCGAAAATCTTGATCAGCATCGCGTAGTCGGCATCGAAATTGAGGTCGCTCATCGCACTCAGGTAAGCCTTGTGGCCGTCCGTCGTGAGCTGAACACGATTGGCGAGGCGAGACTGTAGGTCCTCAAGGAAGCCATGGGCGGCCCCGTGGTGGCGGTCGCCGACGTACCAAGAAATGATGAGCTTCGTGTCGGCATCGATGCCGGTCCACGTCCAGACATCGCCCGAGCCATAGGGAGGCGCCTTAGCGCTCGGGAGGTTCCGGTTCTTCGTATAGGAGAAACTCCAGATCTCGTCGGCCTGGACGTGCTTGGAGGCCACGTTCCGCACGGTGTCGTGGTGGTAGATCGCGGCGGCCTCGCCTGCGTCCTCAAGGAGCTTTGTCACCGTGTTGATCGACACCCCGCACACGCGGGAGATCGACCGCATGGACGATCCCTCACGGAGCATGTTGAGGATTTGAACGCGGGTTTGGATGGGCAACTTGTTCATGGCAATCACTCTCAAATACTGATTGCCTATTATCAAGCAAAAAATTCAGTTTGGATTCCACAAAGGAAGAAATGGCGGAAACCCTTGATTCCCAAGGGTTTCCGCTTGAAAGTGGCGTAAGCTGTCCTTATTATATTGGTCGTGGCGGCCCCGGCCGGTTATTCTCCGGCGACCTCCGGCTTAGCAGGCCGGTGCTCTGTGAGCTGAGCTACGGGGCCATCACGGCAGACAAAAAGCCCGACCCGGGCTGCGGCGGGGGTAGCGCCCCACACACAGCCCGACCCGGGATCAGGCTTTCATACCGGTCATGTGCCACATGGCGCAGGGCCCTCCTTCTACCCAACTTCGTCTTCAAGTGACCCCGGCGTATCGGCGCCGGGGTTTCTCGTTTCAGCCTCGTGCGGCTTAGCAAGAAACCAAGTGTTGCCGTCGCGACGGACAAGGCCGTCCTTGGAAAGACGGTAAAGCGTCATGCCGACCGTCTTCCTGTGAATCTCTCCGTATACCTGTTCGATGTACTTCCGGATCGCGGTCGCTCCCGACCCCGCGGCGCCGGCGTCCTTCAGCCTAGCTAATACGATGTCCTTGATAGGCGGCCGCGCAGGTACTGCGGTCTCCTTGTGGGGGTGGGGATCGTCCCCCAAAGGTGCCTCATTCAGCGGGAGCCTAGGCGTATCGTCATCCAGCGCATGGGAAACGAGGTTGTCCCAAAGGAAGGAGGTCTCGCGGGCGGCGCGCCAGACTATCCGCGGCGTATCCTTCTTGTCCGTTTCGGGGATTTCCAGGGGAGCGCCCAAAACACGGACGGCCGCGCGCAGATCGGCAAGGTCGCGGTCTATCGCCAAGTCTTCACTGGCGATCGCGGCCTTAAGCTTCTCGTTCCTGGCTCTGCGGGCAAGGATTTCGTCGAGCTTCGCCTTCAGGACGGCGGCAATGGTTGGGTCGCGCGTATCAGACATGCCGCATATCTAGGAAGCGGCATCAGCGATGTCAATCGACCTGTTTGCCTTTTCGTGATGCCCACCGCGATTCCGCGCCGGCTCTCGCGATCTCGCGTCGTTTTGCTGGGGAAAGCGCCTTGGCGCGAGCCTTCCCGCCGGCCTTACCGCTCTCAGCACGGCGGGTTGCGGCAGGGTTGTCTGGTATTTCGCCAGTAGCGATTCGAGCAGCCATGATGGCGGCCCCGATCACATCGGCCGGTCGCTTCTCGCCCTTGGGTCCCTTCGGCATGTCGGTCCTCGTTGAGGCCGGACCGATTCTATCACTACAGGCACGGCGTCGGAACCGCTGCCTTATTCAAACTGAGACACTACCTACCCCATTGCGAACAAAACGGGAATCGTGATTCCCTGATCGCGGGATGTCCGACACCGCGATTCGCCCGACCCCGGCCGCCGACGCCTGGCTCGATGCCCTCAACCCGGCGCAGCGCCGGGCCGCGACCCATGGCGGGGCGGCGCCCGGCGGGCCGCTGCTCGTCATCGCCGGCGCCGGCACCGGCAAGACCGCGACCCTCGCCCACCGCGTCGCCCACCACATCGTCACCGGCGCCGACCCCAGCCGCATCCTCCTCCTCACCTTCTCCCGCCGCGCCGCGGCCGAGATGGGCCGCCGCGTCGACCGGATCGTCGGCAACGCCCTCGGCGGCGGCCTGGCGCCGCAGCTGCCGTGGTCCGGCACCTTCCACGCCGTTGGCGCGCGGCTGCTCCGCGACTATGCCCGGGCCATTGGCCTGGCGCCGGATTTCACCATCCTCGACCGCGAGGACTCGGCGGACCTGATGGCGATCGTCCGCCACGAGCTCGGCCTGTCGAAGACCGAGGAGCGCTTTCCGCAGAAGGGCACCTGCCTCGCGATCTACTCCCGCGCCGTCAACGCCGAAGCGCCGCTCGGCGAGGTCCTGCAGGACGCCTTCCCCTGGTGCCTCCGCGTCGAGAAGGGCCTCCGCGAACTCTTCGCCGCCTATGTCGAAGCGAAGCAGCGCCAGGCCGTGCTCGACTATGACGACCTCCTGCTCTACTGGGCCGGGATGATGGAGGATGAAGCGATCGCTGCCGACCTCTCCGCCCGCTTCGACCACGTCCTCGTCGACGAATACCAGGACACCAACCGCCTCCAGGCCTCGATCCTCCTCCGCCTCCGACCCGACGGCCGCGGCCTCACCGTGGTCGGCGACGACGCCCAGTCGATCTATTCGTTCCGCGCCGCCCGGGTCCGGAACATCCTCGACTTTCCCGACGCCTTCGCCCCGCCCGCGGCGATCGTCACGCTCGAGGAGAACTACCGCTCGAGCGAGCCGATCCTTGCTGCCGCCAATGCCGTGATCGCCCTCGCCCCCGAGCGCTTCACCAAGACGCTCCGCTCCGGCCGCGCCTCCTCCGACCTGCCGGAACTGCTGACCGTCCGCGACGAGAGCGACCAGGCCCGCTGCGTCGCCGACCGCGTGCTCGAGAACCGCGAGGGCGGGCTGCTTCTCAAGCGGCAGGCGGTGCTGTTCCGCTCGTCGAGCCACAGCGCCGCGCTCGAGCTTGAGCTCACCCGCCGCAACATCCCCTTCGTCAAGTTCGGCGGCCTCAAGTTTCTCGACGCCGCCCACGTCAAGGACGTGCTCGCCTGCCTCCGCTTCGCCGAGAACCCGCGCGACCGCATTGCCGGCTTCCGGCTGCTCCAGCTCATCCCCGGCATCGGCCCGGCCATCGCCGGCCGGCTGCTCGATGCCGTCGCCGCGGCCGCCGACGGCCGCGCCGCGGTCGCCGCCTTCGCCCCGCCGGCCAAGGCGGCGGAAGACTGGTCGCCGTTCGCCGGCCTCTATGCCGGCCTCGACCGCGCCTCGCCATGGCCGGGGGAGATCGAGCGGGTGCGCGACTGGTACCAGCCCCATCTCGAGCGGCTCCACGACGACGCCACCGTCCGCGCCGCCGACCTCGTCCAGCTCCAGCGCATCGCCGAGACCTATCCCTCGCGCGAGCGCTTCCTCACCGACCTCACCCTCGACCCGCCCGACGCCACCAGCGACGAGGCCGGCCCGCCGACCCGCGACGAGGACTACCTGATCCTCTCCACCATCCATTCCGCCAAGGGCCAGGAGTGGAACGCGGTCTTCCTGCTCAATGCCGTCGACGGCTGCATCCCGAGCGATCTCGGCACCGGCACCAGCGACGACATCGAGGAGGAGCGGCGGCTGCTCTACGTCGCCATGACCCGCGCCCGCGACCACCTGAGCCTGCTCATGCCGCAGCGCTTCTACGTCCACAATCAGCGCGGCGGCGGCGACCGTCACCTCTATGCGTCGCGCACTCGTTTCATCCCCGAATCGGTGCTGTCCCTGTTCGTCCAGCGGACTTGGCCCCCGGTTGCGGCGAGCCCGGCCCGCCGCGTCG
>JAGRKZ010000100.1:14193-18996 GCA_020442065.1 Bauldia sp. | reverse complement strand
AGGCCGTTGACGTCGGCCATGAAGCGCGCGATGCCCGAGGAGAAACCGGGCTCCTCGAGTTGCCACCAGTCCAGGCCCCGTTCCTCGGACCATTCGGCGCGCTGTCCGAAGTCCTGGCCCATGAACAACAGCTTCTTGCCGGGGTGGGCCCACTGGTAGGCCAGCAGCGCCCGGACGCCGGCCGCCTTGACGTGGTCGTTGCCCGGCATCCGCTCCCACAGTGTCCCCTTGCCGTGCACCACCTCGTCGTGGCTGATCGGCAGCACGTAGTTCTCGCTGTAGGCGTAGAGCATCGAGAACGTCATCTCGTGGTGGTGGTAGCTGCGGTAGATCGGGTCGCGGCTGACGTAGTCCAGGGTGTCGTGCATCCACCCCATGTTCCACTTGTAGCCGAAGCCGAGGCCACCGCCGTCGACCGGTCGGGAGACCTGCGGCCAGGCGGTGGATTCCTCGGCAAAGGTCGTCGCACCAGGATGCTCGCCGAAGGCCAGCGTGTTCATTTCCCGGAGGAACGCGATCGCCTCGAGGTTCTCGCGCCCGCCATGGACGTTGGGGATCCACTCTCCGGCGGCGCGCGAATAGTCGAGGTAGAGCATCGAGGCGACGGCATCGACGCGGAGCGCGTCGATGTGGAAGCGATCCATCCAGTAGAGGGCGTTGGCAACCAGGAAGTTTCGCACTTCGGTTCGGCCGAAATTGTAGATCAGGGTGTTCCAGTCCCGGTGAAAGCCGAGCCGCGGGTCCTGGTGCTCGTAGAGGGCGGTGCCGTCGAAGCGGCCGAGGCCGTGGGCGTCGGTGGGGAAGTGCGCCGGCACCCAGTCGATGATCACCCCGAGTCCGGCGGCATGGCAGCGGTCGACGAAGCGCGCGAAGGCCTCCGGCGGCCCGAACCGGCTGGTCGGCGCGTAGAGCCCGATCGGCTGGTAGCCCCACGAGCCGTCGAACGGAAACTCGCTGACCGGCAGCAGTTCGAGATGGGTGAAGCCCATGTCGACGGCGTAGGGGATCAGCGTGTCGCCGAGTTCGTCATAGCTGAGGAACTCGATGCCGTTCTTCCGCCGCCACGAGCCGAGATGGACCTCGTAGATCGAGATCGGCGCCGTCGTCACCTGGTGGCCGCGGCGCGAGTCCATCCACGCGGCGTCGCTCCAGTCGTGGCGCACCAGGCCGGAAACCCTGGACGCCGTGGCCGGCGGCGTCTGGTGGCTGAATCCCACCGGGTCGGCTTTCAGTGGCTGCAATTTGCCGTCGGCGGCGAGCAGCTCGTACTTGTAGATGGTCCCGACCGCGGCGCCGGGCACAAACAGCTCCCAGATGCCGGTCTCGACCCGCTTGCGCATCGGATGGCGGCGCCCGTCCCAGCTGTTGAAGTCGCCCACGACGCTCACCCGCGCCGCGTTCGGCGCCCAGACCGCGAAGGCCACGCCTTCGACGCCGTCAATCGACGTGGGATGGGCGCCGAGCCGCTCGTAGAGGCGCCGATGACGGCCCTCGCCCATCAGATAGACGTCGAGTTCCCTAAGGATCGGCGGAAAGCGGTAAGGGTCCTCCGCCTGCCAGGCGGTGTTGCGCCCGTCCCACAGGTCGAAGCGGTAGGGGAAGGGCTTCTTGCGCCGCGGCACCGGCCCGGCGAAGAACCCGGTTGGATCGAGGCACTGCAGCGAGGCCACCTGCTTCCCGGTCGCCGTGTCGATGACATTGCAGCTTGACGCTCCCGGCCAGAACACCCGCACCGAGACCACCTCCTCCGGGTTGGCCTGGTGCATGCCCAGCACCGCGAACGGATTGCCGTGCCGTCCCTCGACGATGGCCGCGATGTCGGCGTCGGAGGGACGCCAGGACGGGGTCGCCTCTCGGGCCGTCTTAGCTGGCATGATCGTTCTCTCGCTTCTTCCTTGCCCGCGACAGCGGGCGCCTTCTGTCCTGCCTTGCCGCCAACCCCGATCCTCGCCGGCGCCGCGGCAGAGCTTCACACCGCGGTCGCCCTTGTAGCCCACACTCGATCCGCACCCGCCCGGCGGATGCGAAGGACCGTCATCGCTTGCCCGGCGCCGCGATGTCGAGCATCCCGCGGATCGGAATCGCCAGCCAGGTCGGCCGCGACGACGCCTCGTACATTACCTCATACGCCGCCTTCTGGATGACGAAGAGATCGAGCAGCGCCCCCCGGAGCTCGCCCTCCGGCAGGAACCCGGCCGGCTCCGCCGCGGCCGCATAGGCGCCGAGGAAATCGCGGATCGCGGTCTCGCGCCAGAACATGATGCGATCGAGCAGCGCCGGCTCGATCGTGCCCGCGCCGCGCTCCCGCTGCCAGTCCACCGCCGACCGGGCGGCGTAGTCGAAGGAGCGCAGCATCCCCGCAACGTCCCTGAGCGGTGAGGTCTTGGCGCGGCGCTCGGCGAGGCCGCGTTGCGGCTCCCCCTCGAAGTCGATCAGGTACACATCGTCCTGCGCGACCAGCACCTGGCCGAGATGCAAGTCGCCGTGGATGCGGGTCTTGAGACCCGAGGCTGCGATCTTGGCGACGCGCTCGAGCCGTCCAAGGATCTGCTTCCGCGCCTTGACCAGCGCCGTGGCGTCGGCCTTTGTCGCCTCGCCGAGCTGGGGCAGCGCCTTCTGGACGACGTTGATCGCCCGCGTCACGTCGCTGGTCGCCTCGCGGACCCAACGCTTGAGGTCCGCGGCGCCGGTCGGCTCGGCCTTGAAGGCCCGGTCCCGTGTCGGCGTCGCAAAGGCGGCGTGCAGCTCGGCCGTCCGCCGGCCGAGCACACCGCCAAGGTTGAGCGGGTGCGAGAACCGCGGCGGCCCCTCCTCTGACGGCGGCGCCAGCGCGTAGGCATCGAGGTCGACCGACAGCGCGCCGAGGAGGACGTTCCACGCATCGCCCTGGTTGCGGACGAAACCCGAGACCGAGGCGAGCGCCACCGGTTCGCCCTCGGCAGGCACGTATTCGAGGGCGCCAAGGAAGGGCGGCGTGTTGCGGAACCCGGCGGTCTCGGTGAGGAAGCGACTGACTGCGATTTCGGGCTGCTCGCCGTCGCGGAGACGGCGATAGATCTTCACGATCGCCTGGTCGTTGGCAATGAAGGAGACGTTGCTCTGCTCGACGCCGACGCTCCTGTAGGGTCCGTCGATGTCGACCGCTTCGATGCCGGCCGCCGCGATCGCCCGGATCGTGCCGCCCTGGGCGTCGATCGTCTTGCCCGCGCGGATCGCGGCGATCAGGTCGCGATGGAACCGTTCGTCATAGGATGCGTCGATGATTGCGCCGAGCTTGGCCGCGGTCCTGATCTTGGCGAGTGTCCAGGAGAGCTTCGGGGCGCCGAAGCGGAGGTTGTCCTCGCCCCACAGCACGGAAAGCGGCATCAGGTAGCGTTGGGCCTCGCCCTTGCCGGTCTCGGCGTCGACGACAAGAATCTGGTTCTCGCCACCCGGTAGCGCCCCGATCGGCCGCGCCGAGACCCGTCCGATCTTCGCCCCCTTGTCGGCGAACCACCGCTGGCCGGCCATGAAGCTCGGCAGCGCGTAGCGCTCGAGCAGGCGCCGTTCGGACTCATCGGCCATCGCCCGCCGGAGACTCCCCCCCGGCGCCGTGACGGTCACATATTCGGGGAGCGGCGCCGGCGTCTCGAGCCGCCAGCGCGGCGCCTGCGCCTCGTCGGCCAGCAGGAACCAGAAAAAGCCATAGGCCGGCAGGGTGAGCATGTAGGGCAGTTCGCCGGCCGGCGGAAAGGCCTCGCCGCCGGTGAGCTCGATCGGCACGGCGCCGCGCCAGGGCGACAGGTCGAGTTCCACCGCCTGCGCCTGACGCGAGAGGTTGTAGACGCAGAGGATCCGCTCGCCGTCATGCTCGCGCACATAGGCAAGGATCTTGCGGTTGTGGGGGTAGAGCAGCGTGAACGTGCCGCGGCCGAACACCCGGTGCTGCTTGCGCACCGAGATCAGCCGGCGCATCCAGTTGAGCAGGGAGTTCGCTTCGTTCTGCGCGGCCTCGACGTTGACCGCCTGGTAGCCGTAGATCGGGTCCATGATCGCCGGCAGATAGAGCGCCTGGGGGTCGGCCCGGCTGAAGCCGCCGTTGCGATCGGCCGACCACTGCATGGGCGTGCGCACACCGTCGCGGTCGCCGAGATAGTAGTTGTCGCCCATGCCAATCTCGTCGCCGTAGTACATCACCGGCGTTCCTGGCATCGACAGCAAGAGGGCGTTCATCAGCTCGATCTTGCGCCGGTCGTTGCCGAGGAGCGGCGCCAGCCGGCGGCGGATGCCGAGGTTGATCCGGGCGCGGCGATCGTGGGCATAGGTCTGCCAGAGGTAGTCGCGCTCCTCTTCGGTGACCATCTCGAGCGTCAGCTCGTCGTGGTTCCTGAGGAAGATCGCCCACTGACAGGTGTCGGGGATGTCCGGGGTCTGGCGGATGATGTCGGTGATGGGATGGCGGTCCTCCTGGGCCAGCGCCATGTACATGCGCGGCATCAGCGGGAAGTGGAACGCCATGTGGCACTCGTCGCCGGACCCGAAATAGGGCCGGGTGTCCTCGGGCCACTGGTTGGCCTCGGCGAGGAACAGCCGGTCGGGATAGTGCTCGTCCATCTCGGCGCGGAGCTGCTTGAGGACGGCATGGGTCTCAGGCAGGTTCTCGTTGTTGGTGCCGTCGCGCTCGACGAGATAGGGGATCGCATCGAGGCGCAGCCCGTCGACGCCCATGTCCAGCCAGTAATGGAGGAGCTTCTTGACCTCCTTCATCACTTCCGGATTGTCGAAGTTGAGGTCGGGCTGGTGCGAGTAGAAGCGGTGCCAGAA
>JAGRKZ010000100.1:10720-14021 GCA_020442065.1 Bauldia sp. | reverse complement strand
GTGCTGGTCGGACGTGTGGTTGATGACGAGCTCGGTGATCACCCGCAGTCCTCGCCGGTGTGCCTCGTCGACGAAGGCGCGGAAGTCGCGCATCGTCCCGTAGGACGGATTGATCGTGCGGTAGTCGGCGATGTCGTAGCCGTCGTCGCGGAGCGGCGAGGGATAGAACGGCATCACCCAGATCGCGTCGACGCCAAGCGAGGCGACGTGGTCGAGCCGCTGCATCAGCCCCCGGAAGTCGCCCATCCCGTCATCGTCGGAATCCTGGAAGGCCTTCACGTGCAGCTGGTAGATGACGGCGTCCTTGTACCAGTCGCGCTGCGACCGGTCGATCAAGCCGTCCTTGTTCCTGGCGCCGCGACGGCGGCCCCCCGGTGCTGCACTCATCGCGCCGTGTCTCCCAACGGGTTGAGCCGCCAGATGGCGTAGGGATTGTTGTGAGGATCGAGCCAGACGTGCTGGATCTTGCCGTACCAGGTGAAACGGTTGCCGTTGACGAGATCCTCGGCCTCGATGGAGGCCTCGTCGGGCAGGCCGAACTCCCACAGCGGCACCTCGAAATCGCAGCCCTGGGCGTTGTGGGGATCAAGGTTCACCGCGAACAGGATGAAGTCGGTCTTATCCGGCGTCGCCTTGCCGTAGTAGAGGATGTTGTCGTTCCAGGCATTGTAGAACGTCACGTTGGCGAAGACCTGAAGCGCAGGATGCGCACGGCGCAGCCGGTTCATCAGCGCGATGTCGGGCCGGATATGTCCCGGACGATCCCAGTCCCAGGCCTTGATCTCGTATTTCTCGGAATCGAGGTACTCCTCCTTCCCGGGCACGGGCGTGGCTTCGCATAACTCGAAGCCGCTGTAGACGCCGTAGTTGCCACCGAGACTGGCGGCGAGCACGAGCCGGGTGCGGAAACCGGGACGGCCGCTGGTCTGTAGGAAGACCGGATTGATGTCAGGCGTGTTGACGAAGAAGTTCGGCCGCATGACGAACTTGCTGTCGGTCTGGGTCAGCTCGGTCAGGTAGGTCGTCAGCTCCCACTTGGTGTTGCGCCAGGTGAAGTAGGAGTAGGACTGGGTGAACCCGACCTTGGCCAACCGCTTCATCACCTTCGGCCGGGTGAAGGCCTCGGCGAGGAAGATCGCATCCGGATACTGCGTCTGAACCTCGGCGATCATCCACTCCCAGAAGGGGAACGGCTTGGTGTGGGGATTGTCGACGCGGAAGATCCGCACCTCGTGCCGCGCCCAGAACAGGACGATGTCACGGAGCGCGTACCAGAGATCGGGGAAGCCCTTGCCGTAGAAGTCGACATTGACGATGTCCTGGTACTTCTTCGGCGGGTTCTCGGCGTACTTGATCGTCCCGTCCGGACGCCAGTCGAACCACTCCGGGTGGTCCTTGATCCAGGGGTGGTCGGGCGAGCATTGGATGGCGAAGTCGATCGCGATCTCGAGCCCTTGGTCGCGCGCCGCTTTCACCAGCCGGGCGAAGTCCTCGAAGCTGCCGAGCTGCGGGTGGATGGCATCGTGGCCACCCTCGGGCGAGCCGATCGCATAGGGACTGCCGGGATCGTCCGGCCCGGGGGTGAGGGTGTTGTTCTTGCCCTTGCGGAAGGCGGTGCCGATCGGGTGGATCGGCGGGAAATAGAGGACGTCGAAGCCGAGCTTGCTGACGTAGTCGAGCTTGCCGATCACGTCGTCGAAGGTTCCGTGACGCTGCGGATCGTCCGACATCGAGCGCGGCATCAGCTCGTACCAGGCGCCGAAGGCGGCGCGCTGGCGGTCGACCGTGAGCGGCAGCGGCGGCTCGCGCTGGGTCAGGGCCTCACGCGCCGCGGCCCGCTCCATTGCCACCGAGACGCCTGCGGCCATCATCGCCTCGAACCGGGTCGTCCGGTCTTCCGTCGCGTCGACCGCGGCAATGACGGCGGCAAGGACCCCACGGTCTTCGTCGCCTGCGCGCGGGCTGGCTGAGACCGCTTCCTCGATCAGGTTACGGCCCTCGACGAGTTCGACCGCGATGTCGACGCCGGCCGCATGCTTCTTGCTGATCTCGTCGCGCCAGCTCTCGAAGCGATCGCGCCAGGCAATGATTGTGTAGAGATAGCGGGCGTTCAGCTCGGGGATGAAGGTTCCGCGCCAGCGATCGTTGTCGAACAGCGCCATCGGCGCTTCGCGCCAGTCGGCTTCGTGCTCCGCCCGATAGAGGAGCGCTGCGGCGATCTTGTCGTGGCCATCGGAGAAGATGTCGGCCTCGACCTCCACCGGCTCGCCCGCCACGGCCTTTGCCGGGAAACGGCCACCATCGATCTCGGGCGAGATCCCCTCGATGGCGATCCGCTGCACCGCGAGCTTCTCCAGCCTGGAAACCATTGCGCCCGCCTGTGGTGAAGGACGGGGTGGCCGCAAAGTCGGCGTCTGTGTCCCGCTTTCCCTCGGCTCTGTCGCGCCCTTCGTCGTCTTCTTCATGCCCAATGCTCCCCAAATGCGCGCCGCGATGCAAGCGGCGGCATGAATGAAATCGCAACGCGCGGCGGCAAGCCTCGACAAAGCCACCGTCGCTGCGTATGGCGAAAGAGCCACCGCAAGGGCATGTCCCCCGGTCGCTCAAAGGGTTTCTGGCTGCGGCTGCGCCGTGAAATGATGACGTCTCCCCCTCGTCCGCCGCTTGCCCTAACTGTGGGTGTCGTCGGCCACCGGCCCAACCGCATCCCGTCCGCCGCGACGGCAAGAATTGCTGCGGACATCGCCGCGATCCTTCGCGCGGTCACTTCGGCTTGCGAAGCCGCGCGGGCCCTCCACGCCGACGTTTTTGCCGACACGCCGGTGAGGCCAGTGCTTCTCTCGGCCCTGGCGGAAGGCGCAGACCGTCATGCCGCACTTGCAGCACTCGATGAGGGGGTAGCGCTGGCCGTCGCGCTTCCGTTCCCCGTCGCCGACTATGAGAGGGACTTCGCCGAGCGCGGGTCGCGCGACGAGTACCACCGGCTGATCGCTGCGGCGGAGCGGGTCATGGTTCTCCCCGGCCGGCGCGACGCCCCTCCGTCGGCGTACGACGCCGTCGGCACTGTCATCATCGAGAACTCCGACCTGATCGTCGCCGTCTGGGACGGCGGCGAGTCGGCAGGAAAAGGCGGGACGACCGACCTCGTCGAGCGTGCGGCGGAAGCCGGCATGCCGGTTGTCCACGTCGACGCCCTGGGCAAGCAGCCTCCGCGGATCCTGTGGTCCGGCCTGGCCGTCCACCCCGTGGGCGGCCTCGATGTCGGGCACCTTCCCGTCGCCGACGCCTATGCCGCCATGCC
>JAGRKZ010000100.1:0-10654 GCA_020442065.1 Bauldia sp. | reverse complement strand
CGCAAGCGCTTCAACTGGCGGCTGGAAATGCCGGCGATGCTGGCCATGCTCGGCCTCCGCCGGATGAAGCGGACCGACCTCGAGCCCCTCCCGCCGGAGGCGCTCGCCGACGACCTCAAGACCCTGACGGGGGCGCAGGATGCTTCCGCCGCCACCGATGCCTTCGCTGCGGCCTACGGTTTCGCCGATGCGATGGCCGTCCGCTACGCTCAGGTCTTCCGCGGATCCTATGTCGCCCGATTCCTGCTCGCGGCGACTGCCGTCATCCTTGGCGGCATCACTTTGATCGGCGGGGAAATCCTCGGCTGGACGACTTGGCCGGTCTCGGTCGCGCAGATGGCGATCGTCGGGGTCGTCCTTCTCAACACGGCCGTCGCCGCCCGCCGCAACTGGCACGGCCGCTGGCGCGAATGCCGCGAGGTCGCCGAGCGCATGCGCTCGGCCGTGCCAAGCTGGCTGCTTGGCCAGGTCCGCAACGACGCCCCGGGTCTCGAGCCGGCATGGACCGGCTGGTATTCCCGCGCCCAGCTCCGCGCCCTCGGCCTGTGGTCAGGCGAGCTCGATCCTGCCCGCCTCGCCGCGGTGAAGGCGACCCTCAGCCGCTTCGTTGCCGATCAGCACGCCTACCACCGCCGCAACGCGACGCTGATGCGGGCCATCGAGCATCGGGTCGACCTCTTCGGCCGCGTCTTCTTCGTCGGCGCGCTACTGCTCGTTGCGCTCGACATCGGCCTTGAGATTGCCGGCATCCGCCTGCCTCAGGGCTGGCAGGCGGTGCTGATCGGCGTCACCGCCGGTCTGCCCGTCTTCGGCACCGCGAGCTTCGCCATCCGGGCAATCGGCGACTTCGAGGGGTCGGCAACGCGCTCGGCCCGTATGGCCGCCGCACTCGAGGGACTGGCCGAAGGACTGGCCGCGGACCCGCCCGACCTCATCGTACTGCGCGCCCGCGCCGCATCGCTCGCCGATGCGATGCTCGGCGACGTGGCGCACTGGCGCTTCGCGACCGAGACTCGCCACCTCGGCACGCTGGGCTGAACCGCCCGTCCTCAGGCTAGGTGAGGCCGAGATGCTCCGGCTTGACGAAGCGCGCCGCCGCGGCGGTACCGATCTCGTAGGCAAGCGGCAGGGCATCGCAATTGTCGAGACGGGAGACGGCGCCGATCTCGTCGAGACCGAGGGCGAGTCCGAGCTCCCGCTTCAGCCAGCCGCGGTCGAGTTGCGCATCGTAGCGCTCGAAGGTGAACAGTGGCTCCGGCGACAGCGTGAAGCCGCCGAGGTCGCCGATCTCGGCGTTGAGCGGCCAGGGCGTGTGGGTGCGGCCGAGCATGTGGAGCATGGTCAGGACCTGGTTGCTCGAATCCGTGACCATGCTGCGCAGCGCCTCGATGCCGAGTTGGGCGGCGGGCGCCCGGCGGGCCGCGTCGAGGCTCATCCGGTCGCGCCGCGCTCCGGTCCCGATCGAGATGATGCGGAGCCGGTCGACGCCCGCGGGCCATCCATAGCCGTAGGCGGGGATGGTCACGAGCTGGAGGAGGGCCATGGCGGGATTGTTGTGCGGCGTGATTCCGCCATCCACGAACAGTCCCGGCGCCTGGCCCGGAACGACCGCGATTTCCTGCGGTTCGAAGAAATAGGGGGCGGCGGTCGAGGCGCGGACCAGATCGGCGAGACGATAGGAGCGATTGCCGATGAACGCACCGTCCGGCGGATGGTCCCAGTACTTGCCCTTCGGGTTGTTGGAGACGATCCAGGCGCCACCTGTGTCGAGGCGCTTGGCGACGATGGCGAGCCCGGTCCGGAGGTCCGGCGTGTCGAGCCGGCGATCACCGACGACGGCTTCGACTTCCCGCCGCAGTGCGGCCGCATCGAACATCGCCTGGACCAGGGCGAGGCGCAGGCGCGAGCGCCGGAACACCCGCGGCGCCAGCTCGAGGTACATCGACTTGAGCTCGGATACGGAGAGGCCGAGGGCGAGGCCGGTGGCGATGATCGCGCCGGTCGAGGTCCCGCCGATGAGATCGAACCGGTCGGCAAGCCGCACGGGACAACCCGCCGCTTCAGCGTAGAGCGCCTCGATCCGCTCGAGGAAGGCGATCGACATGATGCCGCGGATACCGCCCCCATCGAGGGCAAGGACGGTCCTGCCGGCCGCCGATCCGGCACTCATGCGGGTGGTCTTGGATCGTATGCGGGCATTGAACTACCCTGCCGGATCAGGGCCCCGCGTCGCTTGTGCGAGCCGCGACGCGGACCCGCTCACTCGGCCGGGACAGTGGCTTCAACCGCGACCGGCGTGGCCGGCTCGGGGACCGGGGCCGGGGCCGCCGGCGCGGTTCCCGCCGCTGCGGTCGCCGGCCCGGGTTCGGACTTGGGCTCAGCCGCCGGCGGGGGCGCTTTCGCCACTGGCGCCTTCCGCGCCGGTTTGTTCGCCTCGTTGAGGATCTTCATCACGTCGGCGATGACTTCGCCCTGCAGCACCTTGTCCTCGTCGATGTTGAGATGATCGATGTCCTTCCGATCGGTGAGATCGACATTGCGGATCGTGCCCCTGAAGCTGGACGCTGCCTTCACTTCCTGCCCGTAGCCCTTGGGCTTGTAGAAGTTGAGCACCTCCTGAACGCCCCCGATGATCGGATGGGTCTGGGCGACGGCGTCGAAGATGACGACGAAGCGCACCGGCACGCCGTTCTGGGCGAGCCAGTTGGACATCACGATCGAGGCGTCGCCGCCGAGCGAATGCCCGATCAGGATGATCGGCGCGACGGTGTTGGGATCGGCCTTGTAGTCCTGGATCAGCTGTGCCGAGATCTTCTGCCAGCGTGAGTGGTTCTGGAGGAGGACCGAGACGCCGCGGTCCTTGAGTTCCTTTGCCAGGGTATCCATGCCGCGCGAGAACACGTTGCCAAGGCCCCGGAGCACGATCACCCGGCCCCGCGGATAGCCCCCCGCGAGGACGTCGACGGGGCCGGTCGCCGCAGTTGCCGCCTTTGGCACGGGCAGGGCGGCGTTGGGATTGGGCGCCTTGGCCGGCCTTGGCACCGGGTTCGGGACCTGAACCTGGGCCGCCGCCATCTGCGGCAGCGCCACCAGACCGAGCAGGATGGCGAAAAGCGCGGTCAGGAACGCGCGCCGCGACGTGAGCTTTGTCCTCCGCACGGGACACCCTCTTCTCAATCGATCCTGAAAACCTTGGCCGCCGTTGGCCGCGGGGTCAATACACCCAGGGAACGACGCGTTTGGTCCGGCTCATGTAGTCCTCATACTCCCGGCCAAATGTGTCGATCATCAGACGCTCTTCGTGGCCTACCCGCATGAAGAACAGGATGCCCCAGCCGACGATCCCGGCCAGGCCGGCGATCCAGTTGGCGAGCAGGAAGGCCTGCGCCACGGCAAGCAGCCAGAACGCCGAGTACATGGGATGGCGGACCCAGCCATAGAGCCCGGTATCGACCAGTTCGTGCTTCTTGCGGGTCTCAAGCGTCACCGACCAGTTGCGTCCGAGCTGGCGATGGGTCTCGTAGAACAGGTAGAGCGCGCCCAGCAGGACCACCAGCCCGACCCAGCCCTGCCACGGCCGGAAACGATAGTCGGCAAACACCGGATGGCCGCCGATCATCGCGATCAGGAAGTAGATGAACGGGATGATGGCGAGGCCGCCGAGCGAACACATCAGCAGGACCTGGTCGCGGCCACCGCCCACCGACTTCGCCACCTTGACCTTGCGGGCACGCCGCTGGTGGGGGAAGCGGATGACGAACCACAGGAGTCCGCCGCCGAGCCAGATCCATTCCGCGATGAGTCTAGTCATTGCGCTGCTGCCGCCACTGGCGTGCGCCGTTTGCGGCGGGATCGTGTAGGCGGTTCGAAGGTCACGCTGCCATCCTTCCCGAATGCGCCGGTCGCCTTTTCCCCGAGCTTGACCCGGGAGGGAAGCGAGAGCGGCCCGAAACTGATCTGGTAGAAGTCGTAGAAGTAGCGCTTGCCGTTGGGCATCACGAACTGCCGGTGGAGATGAAGCGCGCTGCGCTGGGCGCGCCGGTAATCGGCGTCGTGCATCATGCTGCGGATGCGGATTTGCCGGACCTGCGGCCGGCCGGTCCTGCGGTTGCCGAGGTCCTTGACCGGATCGGTCTTGTAGAAATTGATCGGATCGACCTTGGCCTGGTACTCGACCCACCGCAGATCCTTCTCGGCGCCGACGCGCCCGACCAGCCGGCGGAGACGTTCGGCCTCCGGGTGAAGTCCGATCTTGAGGATCGAGGAACCGACGGTGAGAAACGTGGCGCGGCGCATGTAGATGTTGGCGTCGGGCTCCCGGGCGAAGACCCGGTCGATCGCCTCGGCCATCATGACGGCGCCCAGGCTCACCGAGGAGAGGAGCACTTCGTCGGCATTGGGATCGCGCAGCGCCGCGATCACCTCCTCGGTGAAGCGTTCGACCACGGTATCGAGCCCCGCGATGCGGTCGCGGGCGAGATCGGCGGCGAAGGCCCAGTCGGACAGCGCGAAGTCGAGGTAGAAGTAGCCGCCAAGGCCCCGGAGCAGGACCGCGAAGACGACCAGGCCGAGGACCGGCGCGGTGACCGGCGCCGCCGGGATGCCGAGCATCGCGGCGATCAATGCGGCGGCGATGCCGGCAAGCACGAATCCGGCGAGAAGCAGCAGCGGGTAGATGAAGAACAGACCGTAGCGGACGTTGGCCCGGAAGTAGCGCGACAGCGTCCCGTTGCCGATCAGGCCGAAAAGCGCGAGATAGCCGTTCGCCACCCGGCCGACCCAGGACCCGCCGGTGTAGGGCGCCATCAGTTCGTCCCAGCGAAGAACGGTGTAGCGCGTCTGCGTCGCCCAGTTCGGACCCGTCGCGTCCACCTGCCATAACACCGACCGCCCGTCCTCCGAGGTGACAGGCGGGGTGCTGGTCGCATTCGCGCCCCACAGCGCCGAGAACTTGCGCAGCCCGCTCTTCATGCGGCGATCGAGGCCGTCGACCCCGATCGGCTCGAAGCCGCTGATGTGGACCACCCGGCGATGCCCCACGAGGCGCTGCAACGCCCGGTTCTTGCCCGGCAACACCAACCTCCTTGCTCCCGTCGAGACCGCACCCCTATGCCATGTCCCCCGCGGCAAGAAAATGGGCGACATCGCGGCGGAGGAGTCTGCCGGCCGGGAAGCAGGAGGACTGGACCATCCGTCTGTCCCGCTGACTCGCCCGGCAACGACAACCGGACCAGGCTACGGCAGCGCCTTCCTGTATTCGCCGTCGCGCTGAGGTTCTCCGTCTTGCGTTCGTGTGAATTGTCAGACCGGCTGTCAGTGGTCTGGCAGTAGAGTACGCTCGGAGACTGTCGTTCGGCGCACTGTCATTTTGACATTCGGTCGCGATCGACTAGGGTTTCCCTCGTCCAGCACCGATGTCGCCTTGGTCCAGCTTTCTCGAGCAAAGAAATCGGAGGTCGGCCCGCGTCCGGCCGCTTACCGGCCGGCAAGCGCAGGGAAAAACGTCCGTCCGACCCTCGGCTTCTCGTCGGGACGCGCCATATCCATACGCCTCATGGAACGGGTCCAACCCGTCCGTTCTCATTGCCTGGCTTGAAGTCACAGGAGACCGCGATGAAACGTCTGCCCCTTGCCCTCGCCGTCCTGTTCGCTGCCGCACCGGCCTGGGCCGGGGACACGCCGAAATGCGAGCTCGACCGCCCGATCATGTTCGGTGATCTCAATTACGGCTCCGCGCAGTTTCACACGGCGGTCGCCTCCTACATCATCAAGAATGGCTACGGCTGTGCGGTCGACAGCATCCCCGGCGACACGATCCCGCTGATCAACGGCGTCGCCCGCGGGGACGCCGACCTCGTCATGGAGATCTGGACGGCCAATCCCGCCCAGGCGTGGATCGATGCGGAAGCGGCGGGCAAGACGATCGCCCTCGGCACCACCTTCCCGGATGCGAGCGAAGGCTGGTTCGTCCCCGCCGCGATCGTGACTGGCCCTGACGCGGTCGCGCCAGACCTCAAGTCCGTGACCGACCTCGCCAAGTACAAGGACCTCTTCGCCGATCCCGAGGAGCCGGGCAAAGGGCGGTTCTACAACTGCCCCGCCGGCTGGCAGTGCGAGATCGTCAATTCCAAGAAACTCGAGGCCTACGGTCTCGACGGTGACTTCACCAACTTCCGCCCCGGCACCGGCGAGGCGCTTGACGCGGCAGCCGAAACCGCGGCGCTCCGCAACAAGCCGGCCGTGTTCTACTACTGGGGACCGACCTGGCTTCTCGGCAAGTTCGACTTCGTGCGGCTCGAGGAGCCCGCTTTCGACCGGGCGACATGGGACGCCATGATGGCGGCAGAGCATCCGACGGCTGCGACCGCCTATCCGGAGAGCAAGGTGGTGATTGGCGCCAACAAGGCGTTCACCGAGGCGGCGCCGACCGTGGCCAGGTTCCTGTCGAGCTACAAGTCCACGAACGCGGCAACCTCCGCCATGCTGGCCTACATGCGCGACAACAAGGCGACGCCGGCCGACACTGCGGTCCATTTCCTCAAGACCACCGACGACTGGACCGCGTGGGTCCCGGCGGAGGTCGCGGCCCGCGTCAAGGCCTCGCTCGAGTCGATGTAAACTCCGCCGAAGGACGGCGGGCATGGGCGGCCGGTCCACGGGCCGGCCGTTCCGGAGGGAGGACGAGGCATGTTCCCCGACATCGGCACGCCGATCGCCGACACGGTCAACCAGTTCGTCGAGTGGCTGATCGTCGAGCACGGCGCCTTCTTCGAATCGATCGCCAATGGCGTTCTGGTTGTCCTCGTCGCCATCGAGCAGACCCTGCGCAGCGCACCGCCGCCCGTCATCCTTGCCGCGGTCGGGGTCATTGCCTTCGCAGCCAGCCGCAACGTCCTTCTCGGTCTGGCGATGGTTGTGCTTGCCTGGCTGGTCGGCTGTCTCGGGCTGTGGGAGCAGGCGATGCAGACCGTGGCGCTGCTGATCGTCGCGGTTGGCATCAGCATCGTCCTCGGCATCCCGCTCGGTGTGCTCGCCGCACGAAGCAGGATCGCCCGTGCCGTGATCAACCCGATCCTCGACCTCATGCAGACGATACCGAGTTTCGTTTACCTTATCCCGGCGGCAATGCTGTTCGGCCTCGGCAAGGTTCCGGCGATCCTGGCGACCGTCATCTACGCCACGCCACCGCTGATCCGCCTGACCGATCTCGGCATTCGTCAGGTCGATCACGATGTCGTCGAGGCGAGCCGCGCCTTTGGCGCGACGCGCGGCCAGATCCTTCGCGGCGTGCAAATTCCGCTCGCTTTGCCCTCGATCATGCAGGGCATCAACCAGACCACGATGATGGCGCTCGCCATGGTGGTGATCGCCTCGATGATCGGCGCCCGCGGCATCGGCGAGACGGTGCTCATCGGTCTGCAGCGGAACGATCCCGGCACCGGCCTGCTCGGCGGGCTGGCGATCGTCATCCTCGCCGTGATCTTCGACCGGACCAGCCAGGCTTATGGTGCCCGGCTCCAGGCCTATCGCCGCGTGCGGAGCTGACCCGCTTGGCTCTCATCGAAGTCAGGCACGTCTCCAAGGTCTTCGGCCCCGCGCCGAAGAAGGCGCTGGCGCTGGTGCGTGAGGGCATGGGCAAGGACGAGCTCCTCGCCAGGACCCGCAATGTCCTCGCCCTCGACGACGTCACCCTTTCGGTCGAGCGCGGCGAGACCTTCGTCGTCATGGGGCTCTCGGGTTCCGGCAAGTCGACCCTGATCCGCCACCTCAACCGGCTGATCGATCCCACCGAGGGCGAGATCCGGATCGATGGCGTCGACGTGCTTGGCCTGCCGAATCGCGGGCTCGAGACGTTCCGCCGGGAAAAGACCGCCATGGTCTTCCAGCGGTTCGGCCTGCTCCCCCACCGCACGGTGATCGACAACGTTGCCTACGGTCTCGAAATTCGAGGCGTCGCGAAGGCGGAGCGGCGCACCCGGGCGGCCGCGTGGGTCTCGACCGTTGGCCTGGCCGGCTACGAGGACCGCTACCCGGCGGAGCTCTCCGGCGGCATGCAGCAGCGCGTCGGTCTCGCCCGCGCCCTCTGCACTGACGCCGAGATCCTGCTGATGGATGAGGCCTTCTCTGCGCTCGACCCCCTCATTCGCAGCCAGATGCAGGACGAGCTGATGGCGCTGCAGGGCCGGCTTCGCAAGACCATCGTCTTCATCACCCACGACCTCGACGAAGCGCTCCGCCTCGGCGACCGGATCGCCATTCTCAAGGATGGGCGTCTGTCGCAGGTCGGCACGCCGGCGGAGATCCTGCTTCACCCGGCCGACTCCTACGTCCGCGCCTTCGTCAAGGACGTCAACCGCGCGCGGGTCCTCACCGTCGACGCGGTGATGAAGCCGCCGCCGCTGAGGCTGACCGACGAGACGCTGGAGGAGGCGCTCGCAGCCATGCAGCGGCGCGGCGCCGAGATCGGCTACGTCGTCGGCGACCAGGGCTATCGCGGCATCGTCACCCGCGACGCCGTGAGCGCCGCGCTCCGCAACCACGCGGCCCCCAACGTTGCCGCCATCGCCGTCGATTCGCCCTCGATCGGATCGGGCGTCTCGATCGCCGAGGCGCTGCCGGCGACGCTGGCGAGTACGTTTCCCGTCGCCGTCGTCGACGCCGACGGCGCTCTGGCCGGCATCATCTCGGCCGACCGCGTCGGCGAGGTCCTCGCTCCGTTCGAGGCGCGGGAGGCCGCCGAGTAGCGCCCGTCAGCGGACCAGCAGGGTGCTCGCGACGTCGATCACCCCCGCCAGCATGCCCATCAGCAGGATCGTCCCGACGATTCCGGCGGCGATGAAGAGCCCGTCGCGCTGGATCAGCCCGAAGGCGGTCACCGCCAGGCAGATCGCCGGCGGCGCGTTGAACAGCGGCAAGGGCAGGATCAGGATGATCGACAGGGCGAGGCAGACGAGTCCGACCAGCCGCTCGCGGCGAGCGAGCCAGCCCAGCCGGGGCCGCGAGATGCGTTCGACCCATCGGAACACCGGCGACAGATAGCGTGAGGCAGCCGCGAGAGCCGACCGCGGGAGCGTCGCCTCCTCGACCCGTCGCGGCAGCTTGGCGGTTTCGCCGAAGATCGACAGGTGCACGGAGATCCCGATAAGGGGGATGGCGAGCACCGTGGAGGCGCTCGGCAGCGGCAACGGCGGTACTTCGGGCAACACGAAGAAGAGCAGGGCGAGGCCATGAACCCGCGAGCCGGCAGCGGCCGCGATTGCGCCCAGCGTTACGCGCTCGTCGGGCCCGCTGGCGAGGGCATCGATGATCGCGGACGCAGTAGGCCCACTTGAGGCGTCGGCTTCCGCCACGTCCCGCACTCCGTCACCCGCTTCGGCAGGGTTGCCGATCGTCACCAACCGAGCACGACGGCGGCCAACATAAGCATGCCGATCACGGCCGCGCCAGCCGACGCGACGAGCACGGCGCCGGCCGCCATGTCCTTCGCGCGCCGTACCGCCGTGGCTTCGCCCGGATGGAGATGGTCGAGGATCGCTTCAAGCGCGGAGTTGATCATCTCGAGTGCCAGCACCAGGGCGATGGCCAGCGCGACGACCGCGACCCACATCAGGCCCGGCCGAAGCAGTGCGCAGACGACCACGGCGCATCCCGCGATTCCCGTCTGTCTGCGGAAGCTCGCCTCGGCGCGCCAGGCATCCGCCAGCCCCGCCAGCGCGAAGCCGAGCCGCTGGCGGAACGGGCGGCCTTTCATCCCCGTTCAGGCTGGCCGGAGCCGATCATGCCGCGAGCGCGTCGGCCTGGAAGGTATCGAACGCCCGGAGCGCTTCGCCGCCATAGACCATCGACGGACCGCCTCCCATCTGGATCGCGACGCCGATCGCCTCGACCACCTGGTTCCGCTCGACGCCAAGCTCCGACAGGCGGCGGGCATGGTAGGCGACACAGCCGTCGCAGCGCGAGGCGACGCTGAGCGCCAGCGAAATCAGCTCCTTGGTCTTCCGCGTCAGCGCCCCGTCGGCATAGGCGGCGGCGCCGAGGGCCTTGAATCCCCGCATCGCGTCGGGATGGCTGCGGGTCAGTTCCGCCGCCGATGCATTGACGGAGTCGGCGGCCGCTTCGTAGCTTGAAGTCATCGATATCGCTCCTTGGCACACGCGATATCCATTGCAAGCGTACCGCCGCGCAGCCTTGATCCGGGTCAAACCCGTGACGCCCGGTCCGGTTGCGGCAAATCAAGTGCCGTTCGGATCCACGACGCCATAGTGGGCCGGACGCTGTCAGCTTCCGGCCTTGCTCTTGCAAGCCGCCGGTCCGTTCACCCGCAAGCGACTCCGATCCCCGTTCGAGCCATGGACCGCATCCTCTTCGAGATCGAGGGCCTGACCAAGGTCTACCGGACCGGCGACGTAACGGTGGAAGCGCTCCGGGGCGTCGACGCCGTCCTCTACGAGGGCGAGGTCGCAGTGCTCCTCGGCGCCTCGGGCAGCGGCAAGTCGACGCTGCTCAACATCCTCGGCGGGCTCGACGTCGCCACCGCCGGCTCGGTTCGCTTCCGCGGTGCCGACCTCTCGCGGTACAGCGAGCGCCAGCTCACGCTGTACCGCCGCAATCATGTCGGCTTCGTCTTCCAGTTCTACAACCTCATCCCGAGCCT
>JAGRKZ010000099.1 GCA_020442065.1 Bauldia sp. | reverse complement strand
ATGCCTCCGGCATTTCGACCTCCCCCCAAAAGGGGGAGGTTGGCGTCGGCCTTGCTTGAACAGAGTCAGAACAGCGAGCGTCGTCTTCCGTTCTTCCCCACAGCGCCGCAGGGCGGAGCGTCTTCGGTTCTTCCATCACCCTCGGAACTTCCCCCGCTCCTCCCGCGTTTGTCAGCACCTCTGACAAGCCCCCTGGGAGAACAGACATGGCGAAGTCCCCGAGCCTTCTTGCCCTTCTCGGCCTCCTGGCCGTGGCCGGCTACCAGAACCGCGACCGGATCGGCTCGTGGCTCGACGGCATGCGCGCCGCCGGTGCGGATCGCGCGCCAGGCGCCGGCACCGCCCCCGGCGGCGGCTTCCTCGACAGTCTCGGCGACAGCCTCGGCGGCCTTTTCGGCGGCGGCGAGGCCGGCGCGCAGGGCGGCATCGGCGGCGCGCTCGCCGACCTCGTCGACGGCTTCACCGGCCGCGGCAAGGGCGACGTTGCCCGCTCGTGGATCGAGACCGGGCCGAACCGCCAGACCAGCCCGCAGGAAGTCGAGGCGGCGATCGGCAGCGACGTCGTCGACCAGCTCGTCCAGAAGACCGGCCTCTCGCGCGCCGAGCTGCTCGACCGGCTGAGCAGCGTGCTCCCCGCGGCGGTCGACAGCCTCACCCCCGACGGCCACATCCCGTCGGACACCCGGAGCCGCTTCGCCAACGCCTGAGACGGGTCGGCCGCGTCCAAAAGGCCAGGGCGGGCTCCCACCTCCGTCATCCTCGGGCTTGACCCGAGGATCGCTCTCCGCCGCAAAAGCGCGGGGCGTTTGGCAGAGCCGACAGAGCTTCGTACCCAATCGCATCGCGGCGCGTGACGATCCTCGGGTCAAGCCCGAGGATGACGGCGGTGGGGCTGGAAACGTCGGCCCCCCGAGCCCCCAACGAAAAAATTCCCAAATCTATCCCCGCTCCAAATTCCTCCCTTATCCTCGCCTCATCCCTGCTCGCGGGGGCGCCGTCCGGAGGCGGTCCATCGGTGGAGCGGGGAGCGGCGCTTCACGTCGGCTTCGCAGGCGGTCGTGGGGAAGCCCGGGCAAGGACCGCCGTCACTAAAGACGGCCGCCTAGAAGGCTTAAACCGGCCCTTGCGGGGACCGGGGAAGAGCGCCGAGCCCGGGAGCTAAAAGCCGCCGCGGCGGGCGCTCGCGAAGCGCCTTCCTTCGGACTGCCCGAGCGGCGTGACGCGAGCGCCCGCCACTCCCCGGTCGCCGGGGCGAAACCGAAATCACCCATCCCCCGGCCCGCATGCGGGCGCGGCAACGAAGGAGTGCGCCCGTGAAGCGCCCGGAACTCCCCTGGATCGACGGTCTCTGTCTCGCCGACGAACGCACCCCCATCCACCCCGACACGCTCGAGTTCCGCCGCCTCGTCGTCGATCAACTCGAACTGTGGTTTGATTGCCCGCGCGCCGCCTGCCAATCCGCCTGCGCCTGCCGGAGCCGCGACGTGCCATGCTTCGACGAGCGCCGCCCGGTCATCGCCACGAGGATGGAACGCTTCCTCTACGAGGGCTATGTCGACGAGGATGGCGAGGAACTGTAACGGCCGCCGGACCTCTGGCCTCCCGATCCCCGCTGCGCTACTCAGCGTGCGCCAATCAGGACCCGAGGAGGAACCATGCTGCGTCCGGTACGGAGAATCGTCACGGAGAACGACGAGAACGGCAAGTCCCGCGTCTGGCTGGACGGGCCGGCAACCAACACCATCACCGTCCTCACCGAGCTCTGGACCACCGACGACAGCCGCGGCCGGAACGAGATCCGGGCCGACCGGGGGGCGGCCTCGACCCAGCTCGAGCCGCCGCGCCGCGGCACCCTCTTCCGCTACTTCCAGCTGCCGCCGGAGAGCCTCGTCGCCGATCTCTCCGCCGCCGAGCGGTCGGCCGAGAGCCGGCAGTGGTTCGCCGACATGAACGCCGAGCACATCTGGGTCGACAGCCCGCGGCATCCCTCGATGCACAAGAGCGACACCACCGACTACATCATTCTCCTCTCCGGCACGGTCACCCTCGTGCTCGACCATGGCGAGGTCGAGCTCCAGCCCTTCGACGTCGTCGTCCAGCGCGGCACCAACCACGCCTGGGCCAACCGCGGCACGGAGGAGGCGCTGCTGATGGCCGTTCTCGTCGACGAGTCCTGGCAACGGGACGGGACGTGATTGCCCGCCAGACCCCGGCGGCGCAGCACCGGCGAGGGTGGCGGCCGGGATCGGCGACGCCATCGTCCCCGCGGCGTCGGATGGCAGGCGCTGCGCGTCAGCCCGGGTACCAGACCTTCCGCTGGTCCTCGGCGGCGCGGCGGTAGTCGTAGGCCGCGTCGATCAGCCGGGCGAGGTCGTAGCGCGGCTGCCAGCCGAGGGTGTTCTTCGCCTTGGCGTTGTCGAGCCAGGTCGAGTGGTACTGGCTGGGGATGTCGATCGCGTCGAGGCCGCGGGTGCGCTTGAGGTAGTCGGCCACCTCGCCGTAGTCGACCGGCCGATCCATGCAGACATTGAACAGTTCGCGCTTGGTCCGCGGGTTGTCGAGCGCGGCAAGGATGGCCGAGGCGAGGTCGTCGACGTGGACGAAGTTGCGGCGGAGCGGCCGGCCGTCGGCATCCCGCAGCAGCGGCACCGTGCCCTCCTTGGCGTAGCGCGCGGCGTCCGGCGCCGGCACCAGGGTCTTCCAGTCCGGCCCGCCGAAGTGATCATCGCCGAAGGAGAGCGACGCCTTGAAGTCATCCTTCTCCATGATCCACGGCGCCCGGAGGCAGCAGACATTGAGGTCGTACTGGATGCCGAACTGCTCCAGCACCACCTCCTCCAGCACCTTCGACAGGGCATAGCAGCCGGGATAGGCGGCATGCGGGATCGCCTCGGTTACCGGGGCTTCCCGCCGCCAGAAGAAATGGCCGATCGCGGCGTCCCCGCCAATCAGGACGAACTGCTGCGCGCTCGGGCTCTGCCGGAACGCCTCGAACAGCCAGAACAGCCCCTTCACCGTCACGTCGATGACGATCTCAGGCGTTTCCTTGCAGGTGGCGAGGTGGACGACGTGGGTGACGCCGGCAATCGCCGCCTCCGCCACCTCGCGCTCCGCGATCGAGCCGCGCATCACCGAGATCCTGTCCGTCTCCTCCAGCACCCGGTTGTGGCAGAGCGCCCGGACCTTGGCGCCCGCGAAATTCTTGTCGGCGAGCAGCCGGTCGATGAAATGCCGGCCGACCTTACCCGTCGCCCCGGTCACTAGAATGAGCATCGCGTTCCCCCCTTGCCCCGTTCGTGGGTCCTCAACCGGCCTCGCCAGCCGCGGCCGCCCGAGCCGCCTCAGCCTTCCGCTCCGCCACCTTCGCCTGGAACGCCTCGGTCGTGTTCTCGCGCGGAAATGGCGTCTCCGGAACCGGCACCCCGAGGAAGCCGCAGATCGGCTCCCAGCCCGAGCCAGCCTCGTAGACGAGCAGCCTCTCCTTCGGCAGGGCCGCTTCCACCGCGGCGTTGTGGCGGTTGTAGACGGCAATGCAATGGTCATGGCTCGCCGTGTCGCCGCCGAAGGTGTTCTGGGTGATGATCCTGTAGACCATCCGCCCCCAGGGATCGGTGCGCTCGGGAAGTGGCCGTTCCGGATCGCGCTTGAAGATCGTCTCCTGGGTCGAGGCGTACCAGCGCTCGGCATCGCGCACCGAGAGGATGACCTTGGCCTCCGGGTAGTATGCGGCAAGCTCGCGCCAGTAGGCGCAGGAGGGGAAATCGACGGTCGACCGATAGCCGGCGAAGACATCGTCCCAGTCCGGCGGCGGCGTGGCGAACGCGACGCGCTCCCATTTCTCCTTGAGCGCGTCGGCATCCTCGCTCGTGAAGAACTCGGCCATGTGGAAGCAAGGGCCGAAGCCGAGCTGCTCAAGGGCGAGCTTGAGCGACATCGTTCCGGTCCGGCCGAGGCCGGCTCCGATCACCGACAGCGTCATTCGTCATCCTCCCCAGGGCGGCGATAGCGCCTGTTGAGGTAACACAGCCCGAACCGGTGAGTGCATGCAATCCTTTTCCAGCGACCGGAAGCCATTGACCGGAGCCGCCGCGCGCACGACTATCCGGAACCGCGGACGTGGCCAGGGTGCTGGCCCGAGCCGTTTCGAACCTCTTTCGGAGGCCGGCGGTGACGACCGCCACGGGCGACGTTCACGAGGTCCTCGCCTTCGGCCGCGAGAAGCTGGCGCGGCACATGCTGCGCTTTGCGCTGGTGGCTGCGGTCGTCGGCGTCGTCGGCGTCGCCGTGGGTGGCGACGATCGCGCACTCACAGTCGTCAGCTGGGGGCTCATCGTCTTCGGCGTTGGCCTCGCCGGCTGGGAGTTCTCGAAATCCACGATCCGCCAGGAGCCCCTCCTCACTCTCTTGCCCGAGGGCATCATCCTGCGGTTCGACGGCGTCGAGGCGTTCCTCATTCCGTGGAGTGAGGTGCGCGGTGTCGATTCCATAACGGTGACCGGCTGGCGCGGCGCGACCTTCGACAACGTCACCGTCGTCCTCGTCTCGATGGCCTTCTACGAGCGCGTCATCGACGTCGGCTCGTTCTTCAGCCGCGGACCGGGATGGGGTGCGACCTTCATCCCCGCCGGCGATCTGATGCAGGTCGCACTCCATCATGAGATCCTGCCGGTCTCGGCCGACGATCTCCTTGCCGCAGTCGAAGCCCGCTGGCGCGCCTTTGGAGCGCCCGCGGAGCCGTCGGCGTCGGGCAGCTGAGGGCGGGCTTGGCAAGCGCGTGACGGCAGCGCATGGTGCCCGCGCCCGCGCCGCCCTCAACCCCAGGTCACTCCATGTCCACAGACGAGTCCCGTCCCGTCCCGCCGCTGGCGCTCGGTCACGGTCCGGTCGAACTCGAGCTCTTTCTCGAACCCACCTGCCCCTATTCGAAGCGGGCTTTCGAGAAGTGCGAGGCCCTAATCGAAGCGGCAGGCGCCGAGCGGCTGACCGTGCAGATCCGCTTGCTCTCCCAGCCCTGGCACCTCTACTCGGGGGTCGTAACGCGCGCCATCCTTGCGGCCGCCGCTGCCGGCGGCGCGGAGACCGCCATCCAGGTGATGGCCGGCATCTATGCCGACCGGGAGGACTACGAGTTCGACCATCACTGCCGCGGCGCCAACATGGAGCGAACGCCCGGCGATATCCTCCGCGCCATCTCCGCCCTTGCCGGCCGCGACCTCACCGACGCCTTCTGCTGGCACAGCGTCGACCGTGCGTTCCGCTGGAACGTCCGCTACGGCCGCCAGATGGGGGTCCATTCATCGCCCAGTTTCGCGATCGACCGGATCGTCGAGCCGCAGATGTCGTCCGGTCAGCCGGTCGACGAATGGCTGGCGATCCTGCGCCCGGCTCTCGATATGGCCTGAAGCCGGGCGCGGCCCCGAAAGATTACCCCCCGTCGCCGAAACGGCACTCGGCGCGGACGCGGGGCCTGTCTCCGCTTGTCGCTCCCCCAGCCCAGCGACCGGCAGCAACGATCTCCCACCCTCAGGACGGGTCGCACCCGCCCTTGCCGCGGGCGACCGGGACGGGCTCAGCCGGTCTCGGTGGTCATCACCACGAAGTCCTGGGCGGTTCGGGTGTCCTCGTGCAACGGCTGGTCGACCGTCACCATCATCGTCCCCGGATGCATCCGGGTCCGGATCGCCTCGATAACCGCGTGCTCGCCCCGGATGCGCTGGATGGTCTCGAGGTCGGCGGCGTCGACATCGGCGCCGATCTCATGACCGAAGCCGAAGGTGTGCCAATGCAACT
The DNA here is from genome assembly GCA_020442065.1 of Bauldia sp. Lineage (GTDB taxonomy): Bacteria > Pseudomonadota > Alphaproteobacteria > Rhizobiales > Kaistiaceae > Bauldia. The sequence goes on along the minus strand of JAGRKZ010000099.1, from coordinate 8,289 downwards.
GGCCATCGGCATCGTTGACGTTGGAGAGAACGAAGACGTGATGGCCGAGCGGAGCGCCGGGCTCAGCGATGGTGGCGACGCCCTCGGCGACGATTTCGCCGTTGTCGAGAACGATGATCCTTTGGTCGACGCTGGAAACGAGGATCGCTGTGGCCGGCACCGGAACGACCTCGGCGACGGGGGTGACCTCGCCCGGCGACGCCGCATCGGCAGTCGCGGCCGGCGCCTCGTCATGCGGGTTGAGGTGCGGCGTGGGCACATCCACCGCCGCCACCACATTCACCGGCGTCGCCGCCGCCGGCGTCTTGGCCTTGGTGTCGGCGACATGGGCAAACTCGGCGTTGGCGTCGGCGGACAGGACCTGGCCGGGATGGACGACATCGGCAGGAGCCGACCGGGCGTTGGCCACGATCACTGCCGTCCCGAGGTGGGTAATGCCGAAGAGCTTCGCCGAGAAGTCCATGGGCAGGCGAACGCAGCCGTGCGAGGCCGGATAGCCGGGCAGGTTGCCGGCATGGAGCGCGACGCCCTGCCAGGTCAGGCGCTCCATGTTGGGCATGGGCGCATTGTTGTAGGTGCTGGAGTGATGGTTCTTGTCCTTCTGAAGGATGGTGAACACCCCCGTCGGCGTCTCATGTCCCGGTTTTCCGGTCGAGCAGGTCGACACGGCGATCTCGATGCCGTTGCGGTAGACATAGACCCGTTGCTCGGGGATGGAGACGATGATGGCGACCGGCCCGCTCGGAGAGAGTTCCGGATGCCATGTGAATTCGCCCGGCTTGAGGTTGTCGACCGCCCAGGCGATCACCGGCAGGCTCGCAACGGTGACGCCCGCACCCATCCACACCAGCGCCTGACGGCGCGACATCGTCTCCCCATTCGTCATTCCGTGTCTCCGCTCCTCATCGATGTCATCGGCAATAATACTTAGATGCCGCCCGCCATCACGTCGAGCAGGAAGAGCAGCCAGAACAGCGTCAGGATCAGCGCACCAGCGAGAAACAGGAAGAAGCGCCGGGCCATCTCGTTCGTGGTCACATGGACCAGCGCGTGGAGCAGCCGGCTGGCCACAAACAGCCACGACAGAACCACCAGCGAGACCGTCATGTGCGCGCTGAAGAATGCGGCGACCACCGCCAGGTAGAACAGGACGGGCAGTTCGAGCTGGTTCTGGTAGGCGTTGATCACCCGGGTGACATGCGCGGGCCAGTTCGGCTCACGGAGGGCCACGTCCCGCGCCTTGACCGCGCCGCTTCGCACCAGGCCGACCCGGAGCAGGCCGCCCCAGAACAGGAGGGCGAGGGTCAGGGCGACCTGGACGAAGACCGGGGCGAAGACGGTTGCGAAGCTCATTGCGGTACTCCCGTGCGCGCCCCCAGCGCCCCTTGGGAGAATCGATTTCCGGGAAGCTTACATCCCGCCGGGATAGTTGGGGCTCTCCCGGGTTATCTTGACGTCATGAACGTGGCTCTCCTGAAGGCCTGCCGAGGAGATGCGGATGAAGCGGGCCTTTTCGCGGAACTCGGCAAGGTCAGCGCCGCCGACGTAGCCCATCGCGGCCCTGAGGCCACCGGCGAGCTGATGCAGCACACCCGAGGCCGGCCCCTTGTAGGGCACCTGGCCTTCGATCCCCTCCGGCACCAGCTTCAGCGTGTCGCGCACCTCGGCCTGGAAGTAGCGATCGGCCGAGCCGCGCGCCATCGCCCCGATCGAGCCCATGCCGCGGTACGCCTTGTAGGAGCGGCCCTGGTGCAGATAGACCTCGCCGGGGCTCTCGTCGGTGCCGGCGAGCAGCGAGCCGATCATCGCGCAGGAGGCGCCGGCGGCCAGCGCCTTGGCGAGGTCGCCCGAGAACTTGATGCCGCCGTCGGCGATCACCGGCACGTCTTCGGCGCGTGCGGCGTCCGCTGCATCCATGATCGCGGTGAGCTGGGGGACGCCGACGCCGGCGACGATCCGGGTGGTGCAGATCGATCCCGGGCCAATACCGACCTTGACCGCATCGGCACCGGCGTCGATCAGGGCCTTGGCGCCGTCGGCGGTGGCGACGTTACCGGCGATCACCTGGACGCGGTTCGAAAGCGCCTTCACCCGCCGCACCTGCGACAGCACCCGCTCCGAATGGCCGTGGGCGGTATCGATGACGACGAGATCGACCTCGGCGTCGATCAACCGCTCCGCCCGGGCGAACCCGTCATCGCCGACGCTGGAGGCGGCTGCAACGCGAAGGCGGCCCTGCTCGTCCTTGGTGGCATTGGGATTGAGGCTGCTCTTCTCGATGTCCTTCACCGTGATCAGGCCGACGCAACGGTTCTCCTCGTCGACCACGAGCAGCTTCTCGATCCGGTTATGATGAAGGAGTCGCTTGGCTTCGTCCTGGCTTACGGACTCGGTGACGGTGATCAGCCGGTCCTTGGTCATCAGTTCGGATACCTTCTGCTCCGGGTCCGAGGCGAAGCGGACGTCGCGGTTGGTCAGGATGCCGACCAGCCGACCCGGCGCGGCCCCCTTCTCGACCACCGGAATGCCCGAGATGTTGTGGGCGTTCATCAGCTCGAGCGCCTCGGCCAGCGTCGCGTCGGGATGGATGGTTACCGGATTCACCACCATGCCGGACTCGAACTTCTTGACCTGCCGCACCTGTTCCGCCTGCTGCTCCGGCGTCAGGTTGCGGTGGATCACCCCGAGCCCGCCGGCCTGGGCCATGGCGATGGCGAGACGGGCCTCGGTGACAGTGTCCATCGCGGCCGAGACGATCGGGATGTTCAGGGAGATCGAGCGGGTGAGGCGCGTCCGGATGTCGGCTTCGCCGGGCAACACCGTCGAATAGCCCGGGGTCAGAAGCACGTCGTCGAACGCCAGCGCCTCGCGCGCTCCGGAAAGGTCCACAAGTCGCGCCATCGCCAGCTCTCCAAAAATGCGAACGGCCCCGCCAGCGGAAGAGTCGATCCGTGGCGCGGTCTTCAGGCTACGTCGATTGAGTTGGCGGTGGCCAATACCACGGCAATCCGATTCGGCAAAGAGCAGACCCGGCGGGCTCCCCGGGTCGGATACGGCTGGCCAAACGAAGAGGGCGGGATCGCTCCCGCCCTCTCGTCAGTCACCTGTCTATTGAGGCATCAGCCGTTGTCGTCCGGGGCGCCCGGACCGCCGGGGCCGGGACCCATCTGCGGGCCGCCCTTGCCGCCCGGGCCCATGCCCTGGCCGGGACCACCCGGTCCGGGACCCTTGCGCGGCGGACCATCCGGCCGGTCGCCGGGAGGTCCGAAGTCGCCAGGCGCGAAGCTGCCGTCGCCATCGCGGTCGATGCGGGCGAACATCTTCTCGAAGCTCTGGGTGTACTCGTCGAGCGTCACCTTGGCATCGCCGTCCGGATCGTGGAACTGGAAGCTCCGCACGATCTGCTCGTTCATCGCGTCGGTCCACAGCGCCTTGTACTCCTCCAGCGAGAGCGCGCCGTCACCGTCCGCATCGAACGTCTTGACCTTCTCGGCCGAGACCTCGAGCACTTCCTCGAGCGTGATGGAGCCGTCACCGTTGGCGTCGAAGCGCTCGATCAGCATCGCGCCGCCAGGACCATCGGAGCCACCCGGGCCGCCGGGACCACCCATCGGCCCGCCGTGACGACCCATACCGGGGCCACCCTGGAAACGCGGCGACCCGTCGTGGTCGCCGTCGCCGCGGCCGGGGCCGTGCGGTCCGCCGCGCATGCCGCGACCGCCATCGAAGTGGGCGAACTGCCGGCCGTTGCCGTCGCCGGGATCGGCGAGGGCCGGCATGGCGACGAGCCCGAGCGAGGTGCTGACCATGGCGGCAAGCATCATTCGATTCATGATCTTCATGAGAACTGGTCCTTCCTTTTCGTGTGCTGGGGTGGGCACGACCCCGACATAGGAAGGAACGCGGCGGAAGGTGTGCCCGGCGACCCGCCAGTGTGTATCCACCCGTCGCAGCGGTCCGGCCTGATACAATGCGTTACAATTTTTCCCGGCGGGGCCTGCTCCGCGCCCCGATAATTGACGTTGTCCGCAGGCAAGAACCCACGACCATGGAAGCCACGCCGCACATCCTCATCGTCGACGACTCCGCCGACATCCGCGAACCGCTCGCCAGGTATCTCACCAAGAAGGGCCTGCGGGTCTCGACGGCGGACGGCGGCCAGGAGCTTCGCCGGGTGATGAAGACCAGCGCGATCGATCTCGTCGTGCTCGACATCATGATGCCCGGCGAGGATGGCCTTTCGCTATGCAGGATGATCCGCGAGACGACCGAAATCCCGGTGATCCTGCTCACCGCCATGGTCGAAGAGACCGACCGTGTCGTCGGCCTCGAAATCGGCGCCGACGACTATGTCACCAAGCCGTTCAGCCCGCGTGAGCTGCTGGCCCGGATCAAGGCGGTGCTCCGCCGCTCGCGCAACCTGCCCCGTCCGGCGCCGACGACGGAGCGGAGCCGCCTGCGCTTCGACCGCTGGACACTCGATACCCTGCGCCGGGAGCTGATCGACGAGGGCGGCGTCGCGGCCCCGCTCTCGACCAGCGAGTTCCGCCTTCTCACCGTCTTCCTGGAGCGTCCCCACATCGTGCTGTCGCGGGACCAACTCCTCGACCTCACCAGCGGCCGCTCGCTGGAGCCGTTCGAGCGCTCTATCGACAACCAGGTGAGCCGCCTGCGGAAGAAGATCGAGGCCGACCCGAAGAACCCCTCGATCATCAAGACCGTCTGGGGCGGCGGCTACGTCCTTGCCGCCGAAGTCGCCGAGGCTCCGGCATGACCCTCTCCCGGCTCAGCCTCGGCGGACAGCTCATCGCCCTCCTCCTCGCCGCGCTGGTGCTCGCCCAGGCGCTGAGCTTCGTCGTCTTCACCGACGACCGCGAGCAGGCGGTCCGGGCCGCCAACCGCGCCGGGCTGCTCGAGAACATGGCGTCCGTCGTGCACATCCTCGAGAAGACGCCGCCCGCGGGCCGCGCCGCCCTCGCCGAGGCGGCGACGACGCCGCGGGTCCGCTATTGGGTAAGCGACTCCAGCGCCACCCCGGAAGGCCCGCGCTCGAGCCAGCTCTCGGTGCCGGCCCTCCAGTTCGAGCGACTCTTCGTCCAGCTCCGCGAAGCCCCCCGCCTCGCCGTGATCGACAGCGACGGTGTCCGCGAGCGTCCTCCCGCGCCGCGCGACCAACATGACGACGATGGCCGCCGCGGCGGCGGGCGTCCGCCGCCCTTCAATGGCGGGCAGTTCGACGTGCTCGCCTCGGTGCCCTTCGCCGATGGCGGCTGGCTCAATGCCCAGACGCGCATCCGCGCCGAGCCGGTGCCGATTCCCTGGCCGTCGCTGATCTCGGCCGGCCTCATGGCCGTCGCGATCCTGGTGATCGTCGGCTTGATCGTCCGCCGCGCCACCCGGCCGATCGCAGCCCTCGCCGACCGGGTCGAGGCATTCGGCCGGGGGGCGCCGTCGGTGACCCTGCCCGAGAGCGGACCGCGCGAGGTCCGCCGGCTCACCGCCGCCTTCAACCGCATGCAGGACCGCCTCGCCCGCTTCATCGCCGATCGCACCCGGATGCTGGCGGCGATCGGCCACGACCTTCGCACGCCGATCACCTCGCTCAAGATCCGGACCGAGCTGCTCGACGATGAGGAGGCCAAAGCGAAGATGATGCAGACCCTCGACGACATGCAGCGGATGACCGAGGCGACGCTCGCCTTTGCCCGGGAAGACGCCGACGCCGAGCCGCTCCGCACCGTCGATCTCGACGCGCTGGTGGAAAGCCTCTGCGACGACCTCGCCGCGATGGGCCAGGATGTCGCCTATGACGGCGCCGGGCGCCTGCCCTATCCCTGCCGGCCCACCGCGCTTCGTCGCGCCGTCGGCAATCTGGTCGAGAATGCGGTCCGTTACGGGGATCGCGCCCGCGTCGCCCTCAAGGCCACGGTCGACGGCCCGCTCCTCACGGTCGAGGACGACGGACCCGGCATTCCCGCCGAGCGCATCGAGGAGGTGTACAAGCCCTTCGTCCGGCTCGAGACCTCGCGGAGCCGCGAGACCGGCGGGTCCGGGCTCGGTCTCTCGATCGCCCGGTCGATCATCCTCGCCCATGGCGGCGAGCTGACGCTCTCCAATCGCAAGCCGGTCGGACTTCGGGCGGAGATCAGGCTGCCGCCGGCGGTGAGAGAATAACAGGCTGCACCTTGGGACTACGTTGTGTCATCAAAATGCGTCATGTTCAGTCAGGACTTGATCTGCCGTGCGTGCGAGGTGCGCCGACGGTTGGCAGGTTCATCAGCACTACTCTAGCCGGGAGACATTTGGCGAAGCGGTATGCCGGATGATCTCACTCGCTCAGCCAACCTTGGCCTACCCATGATATTGAGCATCCTAACCACCGAAGCGCCTGCTATAGCCGACGACACGCTTGGCCCCAAGAGAATAGAGTACACTAGCTCGTCTAAATTCACTTCAGGAGGAGTTACGCCTTCAATGGGCCGCACTTTCAATTTTAACTTCGGCTCTATGCCACGAGGCCCATTGTGGTAATGCAACATTGGCGTCAATTTATTTCCAATATCTCTATCTGGAAGATATACAATTCTCCATTCACGCTCCTCACTAAAACCATTATGCTTTGTATATAGAGAAAATAGTTTTAATCTCTCAAAAATGATGCCAGCTGTTGAAGCGATATCACTATCGTCTATTTGATTAGTCGAAAATATTGACGCCGCGTACAAAACTAGATTTTTTATCCACTCAATCCTCTGTTCGGTAGTCGCATACATTACTCGACCCGACACTAAAGGACTGTTGTCAATCACAGTTAAACTTGACGCATCAAATATCAATGCGACCCCATTTCCATTCCCTCCATAGCCACGCCACATCGAAAGCAATCCATCTTCGTTTTCCATATCATGTTCCGTTAGACAAAATACATATGTGTCGAATAGTATATTTTCCGCATAGACTTGGGTCACTTCATCCCAAGCATCTCTAAATAGTCGATATCGTCTGGGTGAACCAAATTCTCCCTGAAATTCTTTGTTTTGATTGAATTGCTGTATCCCTGCCTGCAGACCGAAAAGTACTTCTTCATGATCATTCATCAGGAGTGGATTCGAGAACCATACTTCGTTATTTTTGACGATACTCTCTAATGCAGAGAGCGATGTGTAATGTGCGAGAAGGTGTGGAATTCCTTCATCTACGTCGTCCCAAATAGGGTCAAATAATTTTCGCATTTCAGAATATCCCATTTCCTATTCCCTCTTCTAACGAGGCGTCATGTGGATAATCCTATTACCGGACAGCGACGATTTCGAGCAACGTTTTGTGAGAGGCGAGCTTGGGCTACATTGAGAGTCTTATCATGTGCGGCGAGCGCGGTTGAAACAAAGTATGGTCCGTTAACGGGGTCGGCGCCGCACCGCACAAAGACACTCGGCCAACGAGTGGCTCATCGCAATCGAGGATGGCTGGCCCACATTTCGCTGCAATATATTTGGGATTGGTCCGGGCTCGGTCTCTCGATCGCCCGGTCGATCATCCTCGCCCATGGCGGCGAGCTGACGCTGTCCAATCGCAAGCCGGTCGGACTCCGGGCCGAGATCAGGCTGCCGCCGGCCGCGTAGCCGGCACGGCAACGGCCCGTCCCCGGTGAGGGATCGGGCCGCGCCAGGACGTAGCGGGGGCTCGAAGCGCCCCCGGGGATCAGCTGCGAACGGGATCGAGCGTGATCTTGTAGAGCTCGTTGTCGTCGCGATCCATCAGCCGCACCGTCAGCTGCCCGGTACCGCCGTCGATGTCGACCAGGCCGAAGAACTGCAGGCCCATCGACGGGGGCAGGTTCTGGCCCTGCTCCGCGGTCGGCGCCTTCACGAACTTCAGCTCGGGGCCGAAGGTCATGTCGAGGTCGTTGGGGCCGAAGGTGCCGGCATGGATCGGCCCGGAGACGAACTCCCAGAACGGATTGAAGTCCTGGAACTGCGCCTTGGACGGATCGTAGTAGTGGGCCGCGGTGTAGTGGACGTCAGCCGTCAGCCACACGGTGTTGTCGATGCCGGCGGTCTTGATGTAGCGGAGAAGATCGGCGATCTCGAGCTCGCGACCTCGCGCGGGGCCATTGTCGCCGTTGGCGACCGCCTCGGAGCCCTTCTTCTCGGCGCCGTTGTCCCACACGATCAGGCCGAGCGGCACGTCGGCGGCAATTACCTTCCAGGCCGCATTCGAATTCACCAGCTCCCGCTCCAGCCACGCAACCTGCTGCTCGCCGAGGATACGCGCTTCCGGCGAAAGCTC
>JAGRKZ010000098.1 GCA_020442065.1 Bauldia sp. | reverse complement strand
CTGCGCGCGGAGAAGGGCTATATCATCGTCGGCCAGGACACCGACGGCACGCTGACGCCCGGCGACGCCGGCCTGACCTGGGCGATCGGCAAGGCGAAACCCGATTTCGTCGGCAAGCGCTCGCTGACCCGCCCCGATATGGTGGCGAAGGGCCGCAAGCAGCTGGTCGGCCTCCTGACCGAAGACCCGAAGGTCGTGCTGCAGGAGGGAGCGCAGATCGTGGCAGACCCGGCCCAGCCGAAGCCGATGACGATGATCGGCCACGTCACCTCCTCCTACTGGAGCGACGCGCTCGGCCGCTCGATCGCCATGGCCGTTGTCGTCGACGGCCGGGAACGGGACGGGCAGACGCTGCACATCCCGATGCCCGGCGGCACCATCACCGCGAAGGTGGTGAAGAGCACCGCCTTCCTCGACCCCGAGAACCGCCGGCTGAGCGCCTGAGAGGAGTAGGAGCGATGACTGCAACCACCGACCCCGGCGTGACCGTCACCGAGCTGCCGCCGCCGACCCGCATCACGCTGCGGGTCGCCGATCCGACCGGCCAGCCCCTGCCGACCCGCATCGGTGCGATCGAGGGCTGCGCCCTCTGCCTCGGCCCGGACGAATGGCTGTTGGAAGGCGACGCCGCCGCGGATCTCGTCGCCGGGTTGCCAGGGCCCTACAGTGCCGTCGAGGTCTCCGACCGCGAGATCACCTACCTGCTCGAAGGCCCGGCCGTCCTCGACCTGCTTGCCACCGGCTGCCCACGCGACCTCGCGTCGATGCCGGTCGGCGCAGGTGCCCGTACCGTCTACGACACGGCGCAGGTCGTCCTCGTCCGCGAGGCGAACGACCGCTTCCGACTCACCGTCTGGCGCTCGTTCGCGCCGCATGTCCGCGCCCTCTTCGACATCGCCATGCGCGAGATCGCCGCAGGTCTCTAAGGGAACTCCCATGCTCGACGCCGACGCCTCCCGCCTTTCCGACGATGCCGTTGCCGCCGCAATCGGCCGCGACCTCGGCCGCCAGCAGCACCAGATCGAGCTGATCGCCTCGGAGAACATCGTCTCCCGCGACGTGCAGATCGCCCAGGGCTCAATGCTGACCAACAAGTACGCCGAGGGCTATCCCGGCAAGCGCTACTACGGCGGCCGCGAGTTCGTCGACGAGGTCGAGACCATCGCGATCGACCGCGTGTAGCAGCTCTTCGGCGCCGTCTACGCCAACGTTCAGCCGCATTCGGGCGCCCAGGCGAACCAGGCGGCATTTCTCTCCCTTCTTCAGCCCGGCGACCGTTTCATGGGCATGTCGCTCGCCCACGGCGGCCACCTGACCCACGGCTCGCCGGTCACCATGTCCGGCAACTGGTTCGACGTCGTCGACTACCAAGTCCGCGAGCAGGACCAGATGATCGACATGGACGCCGTCCGCGAGCGCGCGCTGGAGACCAAGCCGAAGCTCATCGTCGCCAGCACCTCGGCCTATCCGCGCCAGATCGACTTCACCGGCTTGCGCAAGATCGCCGAGGAAGTTCGCGCGTACCTGATGGTCGACATGGCGCATTACGCCGGGCTGATTGCTGCCGGCCTCCACCGAATCCGGTGCCGCACGCCCACGTCGTCACCTCGACCACCCACAAGACCCTGCGCGGCCCCCGCGGCGGCATCATCCTCACCAACGACGCGGATCGGGCGAAGAAGCTCAACTCCGCGGTCTTCCCCGGCAACCAGGGCGGCCCGCTGGTGCACGTCGTCGCCGCCAAGGCCGTCGCCTTCGGCGAGGCGCTGCAGCCATCGTTCAAAGAACATGCCGCCTGCGTCATCGCCAATGCCCGCACCCTCGCCCAAACGCTGCAGAAGGGCGGCCTCAACATCGTCTCCGGCGGCACCGACTGCCACAATGTGCTCGTCTACCTGCGCCCCAAGGGGGTCAAGGGCCGCGACGCTGAGCGGGCGCTGGAGCGCGCCGGTCTCACCTGCAACAAGAACGCCATCCCTTCGACCCGTGGACGCCGTTCGCCACCTCCGGCATCCGCCTCGGCACCTCCGCCGGCACCACCCGCGGCTTTGGCGAGGCGGAATTCGCCAAGGTCGGCGAACTCGTCCTGAAGATCGTCGACGCGCTCGCTGCGTCCGGCGCCAAGAGCGATGCGGCCGTCGAGGCCGAGGTGATGGCCGAGGTGCGCAAGTTCACCGACGCCCATCCGATCCACGAGGGCTGAAGTTCCATCCGTTCTGCATGGCTAACCGCGCGGAGCACATTACGACACCAACATCCTGACCGGAATTGCTCCCGCAGCTCCGGTTTCGGCAGGGCGGGCAGCCAGCATCGGACCCATGGTGCGGGAGGGCGAAAGACCGACGTCGATCTTGAAGATGCCGAATACGCTGAGAAACTTGGCTGCTCGCCGTCATCCGCTACTACCGGGACCACTGCGTCGGCGCGACCCACGGCGGCATCCGCGACTTCCTGCTGATCGCGGCCGCGGTCGGAGGCGTCATCAAGACCAACGCCTCGATCTCGGGGACCGATGTCGGCTGCAAGGGCGAAGTCGGCTCTGCCACGGCCATGGCCGCCACCGGCCTCTGTGCCGCGCTCGGCGGCACCAACTCCCAAGTCGAGAACGCCGCGGAGATCGACCTCGAGCATCACCTCAGCATGACCTGCGACTCCGTCAGGGGTCTCGTCCAGGTCCCCTGCATCGAGCGCAACGGCCTCGGCGCCATCAAGACCGTCGCCGCCTCGCTCGCGCTTCGCGGCGATGGCACTGACGTCGTGCCCTTCGACGCCTGCGTCGAGACCATGCGCCAGACCGGCCACGACATGAGCGTCGGCACAAGGAAACCTCGACAGGCGGCCCAGCAGTCGACCTCCCGGAGTGCTGAGAGCCGCCCAACGCCTCTCAGGCGAGCTGCCAAGGGGCCTTGCGCTCATGGATCCGACCGCCTGACCGGCAGGACGTTGGTCTGTCTCGAATATCTTTTGACATGTCGCAGACGTTCTTTGGCGCAGGAGCGACGTCGGATACGACGCCTGAAGAAGAGCTTCTGGTAGGGAATTGAGAGCTTCGGCGCCTCTGGGAGGCCGATCCAGTGCCCTGCCTGAGTTCACTTTTCCCGGGTGCGTTGCCGGGGCGGCAACCTCTGAGAGCCGCCCCGGCAGCCTCGCCATCGGAATCGGACCATCACGAACCCCTACCGGCGGCCCCGCCGTCACGATCCCGGAGTGCCGAACATGTCGGAAACCTCGTTTATTCTGACCCTGACCAGCGAGCCGCTGCCCGGGATCATCGCCGCCGTCTCGACGGCCGTCGCCGACCTCGGCGGCAACATCACCGAGATGAACCAGCATTGGGACCGGCCGGCGAACCGCTTCTTTCTCCGTGTCGCCTTCGTCGGCCCCCAGGGCCTGACCGCGTCGGCGGTCGAACAGGCGTTCGCTCCCACGGCCGAGAAGCTCGGCCTCGACCTGAAGGTGGTGGACGCTGCGAGCGCGCCGAGGATCATTGCCATGGTCTCGAAGTTCGACCACGCGCTCCTGCACCTGCTCTACCAGATCCGTGTCGGCTGGCTCCGCGCCGAGGTCGTCGCGATTGTCTCGAATCATGAAGAAGCCCGCCGGATCGCCGACCACGAGGGCATCCGATTTGTCTACCTGCCGGTGACGCCTGAGACGAAGCCCATGCAGGAGGGAGCATTTCTCGCCCTCGTAGAGGAGACTGGCGCCGAGCTCGTCGTCCTCGCCCGCTACATGCAGGTCCTTTCCGACGACCTGACACGCAAACTGTCGGGGCGGGCGATCAACATCCACCACTCGTTCCTGCCGGCCTTCAAGGGCGCGAACCCCTACAAGCAGGCCTACACCCGCGGCGTCAAGCTGATTGGCGCCACCAGCCACTATGTGACCGCCGACCTCGACGAGGGCCCGATCATCGAGCAGGACGTCGCCCGCATCAGCCACGCCGACACCGGCGAGGATCTGGTCGCCATCGGCCGCGACACCGAGTCGCGGGTGCTCGCCCGTGCCGTGAAGAGCCATCTCGAGCGCCGCGTGCTCCTATGTGGAACCCGGACGGTGGTATTTGGGAAGTAGGCAGTTGCAGGTTACGAAGGGAGCCACGCCATGGGCGAAGCTCGGGCACGAGGACCGGCGAGACATAGGCATCGAAAGCATCGCGGTTGATCGGCCCCGAGAGCACGAAGTGCGCGACCATGCCGCGCAGAGTGAGGGCAGCGGCGACGGTCATGGTCTTCCCGTGACCATGTGGCACGACGACCTGCCGGCGCTCCCCGCGCGGGGCGCGGTCGTTGGTGCGCCATGCTGGTCTTGGCCCAAGTCTCATCCATGAACACGAGCCGTTCCGGATCCAGGTTGGCCTCGCCCGCCGACCTCGCCGACCCAAATCTCGCCTCGGCGGCCTGTAGACCTCTCATTCCGCGACCCTGGTAATCGGCATCCTTCGGGCGCGCCGTCGCAAGAGGTTGCAGCAGGCTGCCGCACACCCGCGGCGGATTTTCTGCCCTTTTTCCCAATGAATTCAAAGAGCGCGTAGCGACTCCGCCTCCGTTTGTCCTGATTCGGGAATCCAGGCCCCCAGCCAATCATCCGTAAGCCATTGATTTAGCCGGGATTCACTGGGAATCCAGTGCGATTCCGGGCAGGTGCGCCACCGCGCTGTGCCACGGGGCGTGCCACATGCGACGGGCTGCTGCGGTCGGAAATGCCCAAGGATAGGGGTCCGGCGTCTACCGGCGCGGAAATGTGTTCTGGCTGAGAGTCGGGACGCCGGCATCGCTGGCGAGCC
>JAGRKZ010000272.1 GCA_020442065.1 Bauldia sp. | reverse complement strand
CGCTGGCCGCCGGAGAGCTTGACGCCGCGCTCGCCGACATGCGCGTCGTAGCCCCGGCGCTCGCGCCAGTCGTGGAGGCCGGCGATGAAGCCGTCGGCCTGGGCTTTCGCGGCGGCCGTGGCGATCTCCTCGTCGCTCGATTGCGGCCGGCCATAGCGGATGTTGTCGCGGACCGAGCGATGGAGGAGCGAGGTGTCCTGCGTGACGACACCGATCGCCGCGCGGAGGCTCTCCTGGGTCACCGCCGCAATGTCCTGATCGTCGATCAGGATGCGGCCGCGCTCGAGGTCGTAGAAGCGGAGCAGCAGGTTGACGAGCGTCGATTTGCCGGCGCCAGACCGGCCGACCAGTCCCACTTTCTCGCCGGGCGCGATCGACAGCGAAAGGTCCTCGATGACGCCCCCGGGGCGACCGTAGTTGAAGCTGATATTGCGGAACTCGATGCCGCCCCGTTCCACCACGAGCGGGCGCGCGTCGGGGCGGTCGACGATCTCCTGCGGCCGGCTGATGGTCTCGATCGCATTCTCCAGCGTGCCGACATTCTCGAACAGCGAGGTGATGGTACGCAGGATCCAGCCCGACATCTGGTTGAGCCGGATGACGAGGCCGTTGGCCATGGCGATGGCGCCGACGGTGATCGCGCCTTCCGACCACAGCCACACCGACAGCGCCGCCGTGGCGAAGATCAGGACGCTGTTGATGATGTTGAGCGACACCATCATGGTCATGATCGCGCCCGAGAGGTCGCGGAAGGCGGTGATGTGCCGGACGAACCCCTCCTTGGCGAAGGCCTCCTCGCGCTCGGCATGGGCGAAGAGCTTGACCGCCTGGATGTTGGTGTAGCTGTCGACGATCCGGCCGGAGAGCCCCGAATTGGCCTCGGCCATGGCCTCGGACTTGGCGCGGACCGGCGGCACCATGCGGTAGATCGTGACGCCGTAGGCGAGCGCCCAGAGGACCAGCGGCAGGATCAGCCAGAGGTCGAGCCGGGCGAAGAGAGCCATCGTCCCGCCAAGGTAGATGATGAGGGTGAAGACGCCCTCGACCACGTTGACGACGGAGTCGCGGAGCGCCGGGCCGCTCTGCAACACCTTCTGGGCGACCCGGCCGGCGAAATCGTTCTGGAAGAAGGAGAGGCTCTGGCGAAGCACGTAACGGTAGCTCCGCCAGCGCACCAGCGCCGTCAGGCCCGGCACCAGCGCGATGCTGGTGAGGCCGCGCGACAGGAGCGCCGTGACCGGGCGGACGACCAGCACCACCAGCGCCATGCCCGCGAGCGCCCAGCCGTAGCGGGAGAAGAACTCGGCCGGGGGCGTCGTCGTCGCCCAGTCGACGATGACGCCGAGAAAGACGAGCAGCGCCATCTCGGCGATCGCGGCGAGGAAGGATACCGCGACAATCGCGACGAGGAGCCCCCGCACCGGCGCGAGGAAGTAGCGGTAGAACGACAGCATGCGCTCCGGCGGGCGGACCACCGGCGCCTCCTTGAAGGGATCCGTGAGGCGTGCAAACCAGTCGAGCATCACCGTTTGTCCTCGGCCGCACTGCGCCGGCCGAATTCGTTTCTTGCGCCAACATCTAGTGCACGGACGCCGCAATGCACGCCCTTGAAGGACCGGAAACCGTCGCGCTGGCCCTCTACCAGCCCGATATTCCCCAGAATGCCGGCAACATCTTCCGTCTTGCCGCCTGTCTCGGCGTTCCAGTCGACGTCGTCGAGCCCGCCGGCTTCGACCTTTCCGACCGCGCCCTCCGGCGTGCCGGCATGGACTATATCCCCCATGCGGCGATTCGGCGGCATCTCGACTGGTCCGCCTTCGAGGCGGCACGGCGCGGCGAGGGGCGCCGGCTGGTACTCCTCACCACCCGCGCGGAGGAGAGCTATCTCGATTTCGCCTTTTCGCCCCGCGACGTGCTCCTCCTCGGCCGCGAGAGTGCCGGCGTGCCCGATGCCGTCCATGAAGCGGCGGACGCCCGGATCGTCATCCCGATCCGGGCCGGTCTCCGCTCCCTCAACGTCGCCTCCGCCGCGGCGATGGTGCTGGGCGAAGCCCTCCGGCAGACCGGTGGCTTCCCCGGGATTGCCCCTGCGGCCGGAACCATGTGAAGTGCGCCCCTAATCCCTCCGGCAGGTGACAATGCCCCTCCCCACCGATCTCGACGAGAAGAAGAAGCGCGCCTTCGGCTGGTTCGTGGAGCTCCGCGACCGGATCGCCGAAGCGCTCGAGGCGATCGAAGTGGACCTGCCCGCGGGGATGCCTTTCGCCGACCAGGCGCCGGGCCGGCTCAAGCGCCGGCTCTGGCAGCGCACCGACCACACCGGCGCCGACGGCGGCGGCGGCGTGATGGGGATGATGCACGGCCGGGTGTTCGAGAAGGCAGGCGTCCACGTCTCCGCGGTCCATGGCGAGTTCTCGCCCGAGTTCCGCAAGGACATTCCCGGCGCCGACGAGGACCCGCGCTTCTGGGCCGGCGGCATCTCGCTGATCATCCATCCGCAGAACCCCAACGTTCCCGCCGTCCACATGAACACGCGGATGGTGGTGACGCAGAAACTGTGGTTCGGCGGCGGCGCCGACCTCACCCCCGTGCTCGACCGCCGGCGGCTCCAGGACGATCAGGATTCGCGCGACTTCCACGACGCGATGGAGGCCGCCTGCGCCGCCCACGTCGTCGCCGACTACCCGCGTTACAAGGCCTGGTGCGACGAGTATTTCTTCCTCAAGCACCGTAACGAGATGCGCGGCATCGGCGGCATCTTCTACGACTACCTCAACTCCGGCGACTGGGAGGCCGACTTCGCCTTCACCCGCGACGTCGGGCTCGCCTTCCTCGACATCTACCCGACGCTGGTCAGACGCAATTTCGCGACGCCGTGGACCGAGGACGATCGCGAAGAGCAACTGGTCCGCCGCGGCCGCTATGTCGAGTTCAACCTCCTCTACGACCGCGGTACGATCTTCGGGCTCCGCACCGGCGGCAATGTCGATTCGATCCTGTCGTCGATGCCACCCGTGGCCAAATGGCCGTAGGACGCGGCGCTCGTCGTCCCACGCCTTGAACCCGTTCTGGACCGCGCGGCCCCGCCGGCAGATCCTGACGAAGGGGCTTCGCGCCGGCATCGGCCCTGCTATGGATGCGGACCGATCACCCGCCTGCCAGAAGAACCGGCTGCATGGCCCCAGATCCCCGCCGCGGCGTCGCCCTCGCCCTGCTCTGCCTGCTCATCCTCGGGGTCATGCCGATCCTAGCGACTGCAAGACCGGCCGGCACCGGCAGCCTGGTCTTCACGGCCTGGATGACGGCCTGGCAGCTGGTCGCTTCCCTGCCGCTGCTCATCCGCGAGCACGCGGCAGGCCATCGCACCCTCCTCGGCCAGGTGCCGGACGGACGGCGCGGGCGAACGGCGGCGGTGGCGCTCGTCACCGGCGCGATGTTCGGCCTGTCGACGACCATGTACATCGTCGCCGCCGACAAGGCCGGCCCGGTCAACATGGCGATCGCGCTGCAGGCCTATCCGCTCTTCGCAATCCTCATCGAGGCGGTCTTCCTCGGCAAGCGGAAGACCGGTACCGAGCTCGCCTTCACCGCCCTCATGCTCGCCGCGCTTCTCTATCTCGTCACCGACGGCACCTTGCTGCCCTCGGCGGTGTCGTGGTGGTCGGTGTTCGCGCTCGGCATCCCGCTGATCTGGAGCGTCGCCCACATCCTCCTCCGCCAGATCCTGGTCGGCGCCGCGATCACCCCGAACCAGGTGACGGTCTCGCGGCTGGTCATTTCCGGCATCTTCCTGCTCGTCCTCGCCCTCGGCCTCGGCGAAGGCGGCGCGCTTGCCGCCGCCGCGGCCGACTTCGCCCTCCAGAAGGCCGCCTTCCTCCTCGGCCTTGCCTACTATGCCGAACTGATCGTCTGGTTCAGCGCGATCCGTCACCTCGACGTATCCGTGGCGAGCTCGATGGTCGTCCCCACCCCGGCGGTGACAATGCTGATCGCCGTCCTGTTCCTCGGCGAAGGCATTGCCCTCTACCAGATCGTCGCCATGGCGGTGATCGCCCTCGCCATGTACGGGCTGCTGTGGGCGGGACGCGTGGCCCGGGCAAAAGCAATCCGGTAGCGCCGATCGATCCCGATGCTCGCCCCTCGGAACCGCCACGCGACGAAAGCGCCACGGGCCGCACCGCTGATCTCGCCGTGCTCGTCGGCAAGCAGACCCTCACCGCGGGGCGACTTCCTGCTCTAGCCGCGACCGCGCCGACCAGCACGGCCCAGCCCCCGGCCCCGTCGCGGTCGTGCGTCTCGCGCCAGAAGACCGGCCGACAACGCAGCTGCAACGCCGCGCCCTCTTCGATGCCGGCCCCGTCCGCGCGATGACCGCGCGAGAACGGTAGCGGCCGGTCACAGCACGGCGGCCACCTTCTCCATCGTGGACCAGTTGCGGGTGGTGACGCGCTTCCTGAACGCCCGCTCGATCTTCACCATCAGGTCCGGCGTGCGGATCACGGTGCGGTCGATGACGAAGAGCAGATCGCGCTCCCGCCGGTCGAGGAGCCTGTAGCCGGCGCCGCGCTCGGGATCGGGGAAGGCGGATGCCGGCGGCGCATCGGCGGCGAGCAGTGCGACGAAGCGGGTGAGATTCGCCGCATCGATGCCGCGGAAGGGATCGTCGCCGACCATCGCCGCCACCGCGTCGGCCCGGCGCAGGACGGCGGGGAGCGGATAGCCGAAATGACCCTCGATGAGGGCGTTGAGACCCGCTTCGTCGGGCGCCTTCCGCTTGCATCCGAGGCCGAAGACGACGTTCCCGGTCGCGAGAACGGGGCGAATGCCCTCGTACCCGGCCCCGCCCAGGCAGGCCTTGAGAGCGTCCCCCGTCGCCGGCCGCGCAGCGCCGACGCCCCGCAGAAAGGCGACATAGCGTGACATCCTAGGGTTTCACCACGCCCCACCGGCGGCGGCAAGCGGGCGGCAGTGGCGGGACTCGACATAATATAAATTCATCATTATATAACATGTTAAGTAATGGCTCGGAACAATCATGGTCGAGGACATCGTACGCGCTTTCGGGAACCTGACGCTCGGCAGCCGCATGCGGCGGATCGGCGAGCGCCTGCAGGCCGACACCCAGCGCATCATGGACGAGATGGGCGTGCCGCTGCAGGCGAGCCAGTATCCGCTGCTCGCCGCGCTCGACCGCCACGGCGCCGTGCCGATCGGCGAGCTGGCGGCCGCCGTCGGCATCACCCAGCCCGGCGCGACGCGGAGCGTCGGCCAGCTGGCCCGGATCGGCATGGTGCGCGCCGCACCGGCGCCCGGTGACCAGCGGCAGCGCATCGTCTCCCTGACCCGCAAGGGCGAGGAGCAGGTGGCCTTCGCCAAGGCCCACGTCTGGCCGCGGGTCGAGGCTGCCGTCGCCGATCTCTGCGACGGGCTTTCCGGCCCGCTGCTCGACCAGCTCGCCGCCATCGAGGAGGGCCTCGCCGACCTCCCCCTCGACCGCAGGAGCCCGGTCGCGAGGCGGAGGCGGCGATGAGCCACGTCCTCGACCGGCCGGTCTGGAACGCGCTTCGCACCCGCCATGCTGCGCTGGCCGAGGGCGGCCCCCTCGCCCGGCGCTATCCGCCCGCGGTCATCCCGTTCGGCGCAGCGCGGGACGATAGCGACGAGAGCCTGCGGGCCCTCGCCGCACTGCTTGCACCCGACGACACGATGATGATGGCGGAGGCCGGGCCGCTCGCCACGCCGCCCGGCCTCGCGGTGCAGGCGAGCGCCACCGTCGTCCAGATGATCCTGACCCGCCCGCTGCCGGCCGGCGCCGACGACCGGATCGCGCGCCTCGGCGAGGCCGACGCGGAGGAGATGCTCGCCCTCGCCACCCTCTGCCGGCCCGGCCCGTTCACCCTCCGCGCCCAGGCGCTGGGGGAGTTTCACGGCATCCGCATCGACGGCCGGCTCGCCGCCATGGCCGGCACCCGCATGCGGCAGGAAGGCCATGCCGAGATCAGCGGCGTCTCGACTCACCCGGACTTCCGCGGCCGCGGCCTCGCCCGCGTGCTCTCGGTGTTCATGGCCAGCCGCTTCCTCGACGCCGGCGACACCCCCTACCTGCACGCCTATGCGACCAACGCCGCCGCGATCGGCCTCTACGAGTCGATCGGGTTCGAGATCCGAACGACGCTCAACGTGGCGGTGGTGGCGCGGGCGGCATAGAGGCCCGCCCTCGACGACGCTGGATGACCCACTCGACATCGGCCTGGGTGATTGGCCCCGGCACCGGCTTCGCCGACACCACCGGCTTAAGTTCCACCACAGGCCGGCCGCGTCGCGTGATCGTCACGCCCTCGCCGGCGAGGGCGCGGTCAATCAGCTCGGACAGTCGGTTCTTGGCCTCGGCGACGCTGTAAGTGGTCATCAAACCAGCTCATTCACGGGCGATTGATCAGAGTACTTCCTTTGTGCCAATTCGTATGGATGCTTCTTCAACCAGAAACCGGAGCGCCCTCCGAGACGTCGGCGTCTTTCTGTGACCACCTGCCGACAACCCATATGAAGCTCTGAATATCTACGCGATCCGTGGGCTTCAGGTCGGCGATTTCGCTCTCCGTCTGCTCAACCAATTCCAGAAGGCTCGCATAGACTCTGGCCTCGAGCTGCGGCGAATACTCATACGAAAACGGATGGCCGACGCGCTCGGCGTAGTCCGTCGTCACCGTGGGCTTGAGAAACATGTGCTCGCCTGAAGACCACAGGAAAGGAAGATAGGTCACGATGGGCCATGATGGCTGACCGTGTGCCTTGAGAATCTCCTTCATCGCTGTGAGACCAGAGCTCACCTCTCCGAGGGCAAAACTACCTGACGCGCGAACGAATGCTGGACCCTCAGCGCCCCGCAACACCTCTCCGACCCGAGCCAATTCAAACGGAGAGAGGAGATTCGTCCGACCGAACACTCGCGCTACTTCGCGGGCATTGTCTGCGTTCGCGTCAAGTGCCCCCGTCAAGGGAAGCGTCTGTTCCAACAGCTCCTTCGCGCGAACCTTGTAGTTACGCTCACCCTTCAAATAGAGCTCAGAGTCGAAGCCCTGTGTCATGATTGACAAGAACCGTGCCTTGGCCCCGTCATAGCCAAAGTAGTTGGGACTCGCCTTGCCGATCTCGTTTCTCAGTCGGCGCCATACCTCTTCTGCATCGTCACCGATCAGTGGCTCAGTCCGAACCTGGCCCGAAATGACGACGCCCAAGAACTGTTTTCCGTCCGAGGCAAGACGAAGCGTCTTACCGGCCACGACTTCTTCCCTGATCGTCTTGGGTGGCATGGTTTTCCCTCCAGCTCTAACGCCGTCCGCCCTTGCCCACGTCGCTGCCGGGGCGGCCGGCGATGGAACGGCCGCGCGGGCGGGGCTTGTAGGCGGTCGACGACGCCGGAAGCGCCTCCGGTCCCGCCATCTCGTCGCGGCCCGGCTTGTGGGGACGCGCTTGCGGCAGCGGCACTTCCGTATCGGTGCCGGGCCCCATGTAATCCAGTGACGGCTTGTGCGGTCCCCTCACCCGGTCGCCCCCCGGGCGCCCGCCCTCTGCCGCAAGGGGAGAGGGTTGCTGCCCCGCTCCGCCGAGCGGGACCTCGGTCCGGCGGACGGTCATCTCGTCGAGGCTGTTCTTGCGCGGCCCCTTGCCGCCGCGTGAAGTCCGAGCGTCCTTACCCGGATCGCTGCGCGATCCACCCTCTCCCGCGCGGGGAGAGGGTTGGCCCTCGCCCGGGCTGCGGGCGAGCGGGTCGTCGGCGATGGCGAGCTCGAGCGTCTCGAGCCGCTTGATCTCGTCGCGGAGCCGGGCCGCCTCCTCGAACTCGAGATCGGCGGCGGCGTCCCGCATGCGCTTCTCGAGGTCGGCGATCGTGGCCTTGAGGTTGTGGCCGATGAAGGCGCCCTCGTCCTCGCCGAGGCCGGTGGCGACGGTGACGTGATCCTGCTCGTAGACCGACGACAGGATGTCGCCGATCGACTTTCTGACGCTCTCCGGCGTGATGCCGTGCTCGGTGTTGTAGGCCTCCTGCTTCTCCCGCCGGCGCTGGGTCTCGGCCATCGCCCGCTCCATCGAGCCGGTGACGTGGTCGGCATAGAGGACGACGCGGCCGTCGACGTTGCGGGCGGCACGGCCGATGGTCTGGACCAGCGACGTCTCGGAGCGGAGGAACCCTTCCTTGTCCGCGTCGAGGATCGCGACCAGCGCGCATTCCGGAATGTCGAGCCCCTCGCGCAGCAGGTTGATGCCGACCAGCGCATCGAACGCCCCGAGCCGGAGGTCGCGGATGATCTCGATCCGCTCCAGCGTCTCGACGTCGGAATGCATGTAGCGCACCCGCACGCCGTGCTCGTGGAGATACTCGGTGAGATCCTCGGCCATCCGCTTGGTCAGCACCGTGATCAGCGCGCGGTAGCCTTTGGCCGCCACCGCCTTGACCTCGCCGAGCAGATCGTCGACCTGGGTCTTGGCCGGGCGCACCTCGACCGGCGGATCGATCAGCCCGGTCGGGCGGATCACCTGTTCGGTGAAGACGCCGCCGGTACGGTCCATCTCCCACGATCCCGGCGTCGCCGAGATGTACATGGTCTGCGGCCGCATCAGATCCCACTCCTCGAAGCGGAGCGGGCGGTTGTCCATGCAGGA
>JAGRKZ010000097.1 GCA_020442065.1 Bauldia sp. | reverse complement strand
GCCATGGGCAAGAAGATCAAGGCCGAGATGGACGCCCAGCGCGGCCGCTTCGTCGAAGGTGCGCTGGCGCAGGGGATCGAGCGCGACCTTGCGGATTCGATCTTCGACCTGCTCGCCCGTTTCGCCGACTATGGCTTCAACAAGAGCCATGCCGCCGCTTATGCGCTGGTCGCCTACCAGACCGCCTATCTCAAGGCTAATCATCCGGTCGAGTTCATGGCGGCGTCGATGACGCTCGACACCGGCAACACCGATAAGATCGCCGAATTCCGCCGCGAGGCGATCCGGCTCGGCATCACCGTCGAGCCGCCATCGGTCAACCGCTCGGGAGTCGAGTTCGACGTCAAGGACGGTCGCATCCTCTACTCGCTCGCCGCGGTCAAGGGCGTGGGCGCGCAGGCGGTGGAACATCTGGTCGAGGTTCGCGGCGACCGTCCGTTCACCGACCTCGCCGACTTCGGCCAGCGCATCAACCCCAGGATCATCAACAAGCGGACACTGGAGAGCCTGGTCGCCGCCGGCGCCCTCGACGAGTTGTCGCCGGACCGGGCGAGCGTCCATGCCGGCGTCGACCGGATCCTCGCCCACGCCGCACGCATCCAGGACAGTGCCTCGAGCGGCCAGGTCGAGCTGTTCGGCGGAGCGATGGAGGCAGAGCCCATTCTCCTGCCGGCGGTGGAGCCGTGGCTGGCGGCGGAGAAGCTGCAGCGCGAGCACGACGCGGTCGGCTTCTACCTCTCCGCTCATCCCCTCGATGAATATACCGATGTCCTCAAGAAGATGCGGGTGCAGACCTGGGCCGAGTTCAGCGAGTCCGTCCGCCGGGGCGCGACCGCCGGGCGGCTCGCCGGGACCGTGACGGCGCGGCAGGAGCGGCGCATGCGCACCGGCAACCGCATGGCCGCGGTGCAGCTCTCGGACCCGAGCGGCTCCTACGAGGGTGTGCTGTTTTCCGAAGGGCTGACCCAGTATCGCGAAACGCTCGAGCCCGGCCGCTCGGTGATCGTGCTGGTCAGCGCCGAGGAGCGTCCCGAAGGCATCAATGTCCGCATCGAGTCGGTCGAGCCGATCGAGAAGTTCATGGCGGGTCTCAAGCAGATCCGGGTGTTCCTCCGCGATCCCGCACCGCTGCCGAGCCTCGAGCGTCATCTCGTCCGGAAGGGCGAAGGGGCCGTGAGCTTCATCCTCATGCTCGGGGAGGGGCAGCAAGAGGTCGAGGTCAGCCTGCCGGGCCGCTATGCCGTCACGCCGCAGATCGCGAGCGCGCTCCGTGCCGTCAAGGGCGTGGTGCAGGTCGAGATGGTGTGATGGCGGACTTTCCGGTCTTCGATCTCGCCCGGTTCGAGGACGCCGGCCGGGAGCAGCGGCGGTCGCTCGGAGCGGAGGTCGACCGCATCTGCCGCGAGACCGGGTTCATCGCGGTCGCCGGCCATGGCGTCCCCGGGACGGTGATCGAGACGGCGTGGAGCAAGGCGCGAGCGTTCTTCGACCTGCCGCTCGCGGCGAAGCTGACCGCGGAGGTGCCGCATCCGGGCTATCCCTATGGCTACCTGCCGCCGCAGGCAGAGGCGCTGGCGAGGTCGCGCGGCGTCGATACCCCGCCCGACCTCAAGGAGAGCTTCAACGGCGGCCCGCTCGCCGTGCCGCCCGGCCTCTACGACCCCGAGGCGCTCGGGTTCTGCTATGCGCCGACGATCTGGCCGCATGAACCGCCGGGCTTCGTCGAAGCCTGGAAGACCTACTACCGCGCCATGGAGGACCTGGCGGCGCGACTGATGGCCGTGTTCGCGGTGGCTCTCGACCTTGGGGAGGACTTCTTCGCGCCGATGATCGACCGGCCGATCAGCGCCCTTCGAGCCCTCAATTACCCCGAACCCCTTTCGCCGCCACTGCCGGGCCAACTCCGCGCCGGCGCCCACAGCGACTATGGCAGCCTCACCATCCTTCTGCCGGAAGCGTCCGTCGGCGGGCTCGAGATCCTCGCCCCGGACGGCGCGTGGCGTCCGGTGCCGGTGGTGCCCGGGGCCTTCGTCATCAACATCGGCGACCTGATGGCGCGGTGGACCAACGATCGCTGGGTCTCGACCCTCCACCGCGTCGTCAATCCGCCGCCGGACGCGGCGGGAGCACTCAGGCGCCAGTCGCTCGCCTTCTTCCACCAGCCGAACTGGGATGCCGAGATCGCGTGCCTGCCAAGCTGTCTCGCGCCCGGCGAGACGGGACGTTATGCCCCGGTTCGCTCCGGCCCGTATCTCATGTCGAAGTTCCGGGCGACGGTGAAGCCGGCCGCATAGCCGCGCCCAAGCGGGCGTTTGTCGTCATCAGTGCCGGCGGCGTCGCCCTTCCGGCGACACATCTTGATACACGCCAGGAACAACCCGGCACAATCGGGGACACTTTGGCCACAACGAGATCCTATATGCGGGGTTGCTCAGGTCAGCACCGGAAGGTTCGGGTTCGTCCAAATGGACAAGACAGCAACCAGCATCGAGGACGTCCTCAAGTCAGGACGGCGACCGCATCGCCGCATTCTCCGGATCGTCGGGGTCGCGGCCGCCATCGCGGCTTTGGCCGCGGGCGGGTGGTACCTCTGGGCCGGCAGCGCCTCCCGCGCGGGCGTGACCTATTCGACCGACCCGGCGGCGGTGACCGACCTCAGGATCGTCGTCACCGCGACGGGAACGGTCGAGCCGACCAACCAGGTGGAGCTGTCGAGCGAACTGTCCGGGACGATCGACACGGTGGAAGTCGACTACAACGACCTCGTGGAGGAAGGGCAGGTCCTCGCCCGCCTGAGCGCCGATCAACTCGAGGCCGCGGTCGAGCTTTCGACAGCAACGCTCGCCGCGCGTCAGGCGGAAGTCCGTCAGGCCGAGGCGACCGTGGCCGAGCGGCAAGCTGCGTTCAAGCGGGTCGAGGAACTGATCGCCAAGGAATTCTCCTCAACCGAGACCTTTGAGCTCGCCAAGGCGGACAGCGAACGCGCGTCTGCCTCGCTGGCCGCCGCCCAGGCCAATCTCGACATTGCGACGGCCAATCTCCGCATCGCGCAGTCGAACCTCGACAAGGCGAGCATCCGTTCTCCGATCAAGGGCGTGGTGCTCGACCGCAACGTCGAACCCGGGCAGATCGTTGCCTCCTCGCTGTCCGCGCCGGTGCTCTTCACGCTGGCCGAAGACCTGACCGAGATGGAGCTTCAGGTCGACATCGACGAGGCCGATGTCGGGCACATCTCGGGGGGAGAGGCGGCGACGTTCACGGTCGAAGCGTTCGGGGACCGCCCGTTCGATGCCAAGATCACGCAGCTGCGCCTCGCGTCCGAGACGGTCGAAGGGGTGGTGACCTACAAAGCCATCCTCAGCGTCAACAACACGGATCATGTCCTGCGCCCGGGCATGACGGCGACGGCGCGGATCATCGTCGAGGAAATCGACGATGCGCTCACCGTCGCCAACGCTGCGCTCCGCTATGCGCCGCCGGCAGAGGAGGAGGGCGGTGGCGGCTCCGGCCTTCTCGGCCTCCTGCTGCCTCGGCCGCCGACCGGGTCCACCACGGCGGAGATCGCGAGCGATGGCAGCCGGACCGTGTGGGCGCTGCGCGACGGCGCGCCGGTCGCCGTGCAGGTTCGCACCGGCTCCAGCGATGGCGACCGCACGGTCGTCCTCGAAGGCGACCTGTCCGCCGGCGATGCCGTGATCACCGCCAGCCGGTCCAGCCGATGACCGTCGCAGCCAACCGCGCGAGTGCTGCGGAGGGACATCCGCTGATCGAGTTCCGCGGCGTCACCCGGGTCTACGGAGCCGGCGACGCCGCCGTGCCGGCACTGCGCGGAGTCGATCTCGCGATCGAGAAGGGCGAGTTCGTGGCGATCATGGGCCCGAGCGGCTCCGGCAAATCGACGGCCATGAACATCCTCGGCTGCCTCGATACGCCCACGGGGGGCAGCTACCGTTTCGACGGCGTCGATGTGAGCGGCCTCGACCGCGACCAGCGCGCATTGCTCCGCCGCCATTTCATCGGCTTCATCTTCCAGGGCTTCAACCTGCTCGCCCGCACGTCAGCGCTGGAGAATGTCGAACTGCCGTTGCTCTACGGCGGTGCGCCGGCCGGCGAGCGACGGCGGCGGGCGACCGAAGCGCTTGCCAAGGTCGGCCTCGCGGAGCGCGCCGGCCACGCCCCCAATGAGCTCTCGGGCGGACAGCAGCAGCGGGTCGCCATCGCCCGGGCGATCGTCACCCGCCCGGCGATCATCCTGGCGGACGAGCCGACCGGCAATCTCGACAGCGCCATGAGCGAGGAGATCATGCGGCTTCTGTCCGGACTCAATCGCGACGAGGGCATCACGATCGCCATGGTCACGCACGAACCGGACATGGCGGTCTTCGCCGACCGCACGATCCGCTTCGTTGACGGCCGCATTGCCGATGAAGCGGCCGCCGCGGAGGTCGCCTGAGATGCTCTATGAGACGCTCATGCTGTCGTTACGGACGATCCTGCGGAACGCCCTCAGATCCGGCCTCACTGTCCTCGGCATCGTGATCGGCGTGGCCGCGGTCATCGTCATGGTCACGCTCGGCCAGGGTACGACGTCGCAGGTCACCTCCGACGTTGCCAAGCTCGGCAGCAATCTCCTCATGGTCCGTCCCGGGCAGGCCCGCATGGGGCCGGCCAGCGCGTCCGCCGACACCCGCGACTTCAGCCAGAGGGACGTCAAGGCGATCGAGGACCAGATCGAGGGGCTGCGGTCGGTCGCCGGGGTGGTCACGAGCGCGATGACCGCGATCTACGGCAGCCTGAACCACTCCCAAACCGTGACCGGCACGGATAACGGTTACCTGGTCGTGCGCGACTGGAGCGTCGAGAACGGGCGCGCGTTCTCCGAAGGCGAGTTGAGCGCGGGCTCGGCCGTCTGCATCCTGGGCAGCACCGTGTCCGAAGCACTGTTCGGCGCCGGTGATCCGGTCGGCGAGACCATCCGGCTCAAGCAGATCTCCTGCCGGGTGATCGGCACGCTCAAATCGAAAGGGGCATCCGGCTTCGGCACCGATCAGGACGACGTCATCCTGATGCCGATCAAGGCGGTCCAGCGCCGGGTCACGGGCAGCCAGGACGTTTCGATGATCTTCGTCGCTGTCGAGGACGGCTATGACACCGAGACGGTCAAGGCTGACATCGAGGCGCTGCTGCGCGAGCGGCGCGGCGTCGGCGCGAACGAGGACGACGATTTCAACGTCGTCGACATGGCCGAGGTCGCCTCGATGCTGTCGAGCATCAGCGGCGTCCTCACCGGTCTTCTGTCGGCGGTCGCCGCCGTGAGCCTCCTCGTCGGCGGCATCGGCATCATG
>JAGRKZ010000096.1 GCA_020442065.1 Bauldia sp. | reverse complement strand
CAGTTGAGGCAGATGCCGCCCAGATAGGACTTCTCGACCACCGCCGTCTTGAACCCGAGCTGCGCAGCGCGGATGGCGGTGACATAGCCGCCCGGGCCCGAGCCGATGATGATCACGTCATAGGAATTCGCCATGTCGCGGGGTCCTTGATGCCTTGGTTGTCAGTTTGCGGCGGCGCGTGTGAACGTGCCTTGCCCGGTCGCGTTGAGGAAATCGATCGTGAGCGCCTCTGCCGTCGTGCCGTCGGCCGAGGCAAAGGACGCGAGCGCCGTGTGCTCGCCCTCGTCGCCGAGGCCGAGGAAGTCGAACAGGAACGAGTCGCGATCGAGGTGGCGGAGCGGAAACGGGCGCTTGCCCGGCCCCAGCATCAGCACCAGCGTCCCGCTCTCGTCCTGCGTCACCTCGGCGTCGCCGTAGTAGTCGTTGGCGTAGAGGCCGGTATACGTCGCGGCCGGCATCGCCGGGGCCGGATCGGCGGGCGCCGGGTACTCGGGCCGGGCCAGCATGCCGGCGAAGATCTGCTCGAAGATCGGCAGGTAGTCGTGGTGCGGCGCACCCAGCAGCAGCGTATCGAGGAAGGCGTTGGTGATCGCCTCGGGTGCTCCGGTTGGAAAGGCGTTGGCGAGCACGACGATGCCGAGCTTCTCGTCCGGCAGCAGCGTTGCCTCCGTGCGTGCGCCGGTGAAGAACGCGCCGCTATGGCTCAGCCTGACGAGGCCATCGTCGCCGTAGCCGACGATCCAGCCAAGCCCGTAGAAGGTCCCGCGTCCGTCGCGCCCCGTCCCGGTGACCACCTGCGGCAGATGGGTGGCCGCCAGCGCGTCGGCGTCGATCACTTGCCTGCCCTCAAAGGCGCCCTCGTTGAGCTGCAGCATCAGCCACTTGTTCATGTCGTTGACGGTCGAGCTGACGCCGCCGGCCGGAGACTGGGCGTCCGGCTTCCGTTCGAAGCGGGTGGTCGCCACGCCGTCCTCGATGAAGTGGATCGCTGCCCGGTTGTCGGCGGCATAGAAATCCGCCTCGCGGGGGCTGCTGCGCGTCATCCCCAGCGGCTCGAACAGGCGCCTGACGATCAGGTCTTCCCAATCGGTGCCGGCGGAGCGCGCGGTGGCAACGCCCGCCTCGGTCAGCATGAAGTTGGTGTAGGCGTAGTGCGACCGGAAACTGCTGTCGGGACGCAAGTAGCGAAACTGGTGAAGGATCATGTCCCGGTCGAAGCCGAGGTCCTCGAGCAAGTCGCCGGCCTGCGCCGGCATGCCGGTGCGATGCGAGAAGGCGTCGCGTAGCGTGACCTGGCTCGATACCCACGGGTCGTACATCCGGAAGTTCGGATCGAGATCGGTAATGTGGCTGTCCCAGTTGATCGCCCCGTCGCCGATGACCGCCGCAACCACGGTCGACGCAAGCGGCTTCGAGACCGAGGCGATCTGGAAGATCGTGTCGGCATCGACGGTCTCCGGGGCGCCGGCGCGCCGCACACCGAAGCCCTTGGCGTAGAGGACCTTGTCGCCGTAGACGACACCAACCGCGATGCCCGGAACGGCGGTTCGATCAAGGACGTCCGCGACGATCTCGTCGAGGCGCGGCAGGGCTGCGCGGACGCTCGCCTCAGTGACCTCGGCAGCGCGCGCTCCACCCCCGAGGGCGATCCCGAGCGCACAAAACGCAGCCACTTTGATGTGATGAGGTGAGCGCATTCGAAGCCTCTTCCCGTTGCGTCAGCGGCACTCCGCCGTGCCGACCTCGATATCGAACTGGCGCGGGCCGATTGTGGCCCCCGACTGCTGCTTGGTCACGATGGATACCCGGATGGAGCAGCGTTCGGTCCTGACCTCATACTGGTCGCTGCCTACCGAGATCACTGACGTGATCGGTTCTTCGTACTTGAGGGCATCGTGCACACGCGGATCGTTGACGATCGCGGTGATCTCGCGGGCGCTCTGCCAATAAGGGGGCAATGCCGCCAGCGCACCGGCGGGCGAAACGGCGACGAGGCCAGCCGCCACGTAGGCCCACCGCGCGGTTGCTGATCTCTTGGCCATCCTGCCGCCTCCCTTTCGGGCCTGTGCTCGCCGCTGAGATAGCATGTGACGCCGGGAAGCCCTAGCCTGCCGGTGCGGATCTGCCCTGCAGTCCGTTGATCGCGGGCGCGTGCCATGGGGCGGACCGCCGGCATCCCGTGGCGTAGCATTTGCACGGGACCGGTGGGCATCGTATCGCTTGGAGCGAACCGACGATGCGGAAAGGGCTTGATGCGTCTCCTGGTGGTGGCCGACCTGCACTACTCGCTGCCCCAGTATGATTGGGTGATGAGCGTCGCGTCGAAGTTCGACCTGATCATCATCGCTGGCGATCACCTTGATCTGAGCTCCTTCGTCGACGCCGGCGCCCAGATCGTCGTGATCGGCAAGTATCTGGCCCGGCTGCGCGAGAAGACAAACCTGATTGTCTGCTCCGGCAATCACGACCTCGACTCCCAGCGCGATGGCGAGAAAGTCGCACGATGGATAAGGGAGGTGCCGGGGGTGGCGACCGACGGCCAGACGCTGGCGATCGGGGATACGCTCTTCACGATCTGTGCTTGGTGGGACGGGCCCGTCGAGCGCGAGGCGATTGCCGCACAGTTCCGCGACGATGCGAGCAAGCCGAAGAGGACCTGGGTCTGGGTCTACCACGCACCGCCGAGCCAGTCGCCGACAAGCTGGGGCGGCAGCCGTTCCTACGGCGACGTGGAACTGAGCAAATGGATCGAAGAGTACAAGCCGGACATCGTCTTCGCCGGCCATGTCCACCAGGCGCCCTTCGTCAAGGAAGGCTCATGGGTCGATCGGGTCGATAGAACCTGGGTGTTCAACGCCGGTCATCAATACGGCGCGCCGCCGGCGCATCTGATCATCGACACGGAGGTCCGCGAGGCGCTGTGGTTCTCGGCCGCCGGGAACCAACGGGTCAACCTCGACCAGCCGCTCGTTCGACCGGTCGAGACGCTCCGCGCCCTGCCCGACTGGCTTACATCCGGGGATCGTCCGTCCGCTCCGGCCCCGGCGTGAAATCGCGACGCTGCTGCATCGTCAGCGCTTCCAGGACCTCGCCGAGCATGCCGAGATGGTCGCCGTGGCCCTCGTACTGGCGCTTGACGTCGACCAGATAGGTGGTCGCCGCGTTCAGCCGCTGGGCGAGAAGTCGTGCCAGATGGAACGCGATTTCCGGGTGCTGCCGCAGGAACAATGATGCATCCTCCGGCGCCCGCACGGTCACCGGCGTACGGGCGCGCACGGTCGCGGTGTGTGGCAGGTCGAGGAGGACCGACATCTCGCCAAAAATGGCGCCCGCCTCGCTCACTCTCGCGACCAGCGTCCCCTGCCGCGAAACTTCCAGTTCGCCGTCCATCAGCACGAAGAGGCGACCCGACCACTGGCCCTCTTCGATCAGCACCGCATCAGGCGCATACCGCTCGATCGGCGCGTCGCCGCAATGGTCGAGGATGCTCAGCATCTAATCCTGCCCAAGGTTGAGGCATTGTGCACTGCCGCATCTTAGCGCGACTTTTGCGCGATGCACGACAAAATAAGTGCCGGAATAAGTGCCAGACCGGCTTGTGCGACGCGGCCAGGCTGTGGCTAGTGTGCGCCGCCTCGGCGGCATGTTTAACCTTGGGGAGCAATGCATGGCGATCCGTGTCCTCGTCTGGGGAGAGAACATTCACGACCGCGAGAACGAGATCGTCCGCGGGATCTACCCCGACGGGATGCATGGCGCGATCGCCAAGGCCCTCAATGCCGACCCCGCGATCGAGGCGACGACAGCTACCCTGGAGCAGCCCGAGCACGGGCTGACGGTGGATCGTCTCGCCAGGACCGACGTCCTCGCCTGGTGGGGACATCGCGCTCATGGCGACGTGTCCGACGAGGTCGTTGACCGCGTGGCGGAGCGGGTCTGGCAGGGAATGGGGCTGATCGTCCTCCATTCCGGGCATTTCTCCAAGATCTTCAGAAAGCTGATGGGTACGCCATGTGCCCTGAAGTGGCGAGAAGCCGGCGAAAAGGAACGCATCTGGGTGGTCAATCCGAGCCACCCCATCGCCCAAGGGCTCGAGCCGAGCTTCGTCATCCCTCAGACCGAGATGTACGGGGAACCCTTCGTCGTGCCCGAGCCGATGGAGACCGTCTTCATCAGTTGGTACGACGGAGGCGAGGTCTTCCGCTCCGGGCTCACTTTCCAGCGCGGCGGCGGACGCATCTTCTATTTCTCTCCGGGTCACGAAGTCTACCCGATCTATCACGACAAGAACGTCCAGCAAGTAATTAAAAACGCTGTGAAATGGGCGGCCAATCCCGCTCCTGCATGGACCACCGTTGCAGTAGCTGCCAACGTTCCGACGGAACGGGCGCCCGAACCCCTCTCCCAGCGTGGGCCGAGCTTGCACCAGCCGGGTGAAGAGGGTTTCCGTTAGCACTCCCATGCGTCTCATCATCCTCGGCACGGGAAGCATGGCGGGGGAACACGCGCGAAATTTCGCGTTGGACCCCGAGGTCGAAATCGTCGCTGCGGTGGAGCCGACCCAGCAACGTCTAGGGCAGTTCGCCGAGGCGCACGGCATCCCTCACCGGTTCGCCGGCCTCGACGAGGCGATCGCCTGGGGCGACTTCGATGCCGCCGCCAACGTGACTCCGGATGCGGTGCACTATCCGACGACGATGCAGCTGATCGCCGCCGGGAAGGACGTGTTCTGCGAAAAGCCGCTTGCGACGGAGTACTCGCAAGCGCGCGAAATGGCCGATGCTGCCGATTCCGCCGGCGTCATCAACATGGTCAACCTGACATATCGCGCTGCGCCGCCCGTGCAGCGGGCGCGGGAAATGGTGCTTGCCGGAGAGATCGGAACCATCAAGCACTTCGAGGCCTCCTATCTCCAAAGTTGGCTGGTTGGACGGCACTGGGGTGACTGGCAGACCGAGGATCGATGGCTCTGGCGTCTGTCCAGCGCCCACGGCAGCAAGGGTGTGATCGGCGATATCGGTATCCACATCGTTGATTTCGCGACCTACGCTGCGGGCAGCGACATCGCGTCCCTCAGCAGCCGCGTGCGGACATTCCAAAAGGTCGCCGGCGATCGAATAGGCGACTACACGCTCGACGCGAATGACTCCGTTGTCATGTCGGTCGAGCTCGCGAACGGCGCACTCGGCTCGATCCAGGCGACACGTTGGGCCACGGGAACCCTCAACGACCTCCGCCTTGATCTCTACGGCGATCGCGGCGCGCTTCGCCTGTTGGCGGGTGGTCGCCAGAGTTCGCTTCTGGCCTGCATCGGCGCGGACATCGACACCCAGACCTGGCGCGAGGTGGCCTGTCCGCCGGTTCCGACGAATTACCTGCGATTCGCTACCGCTGTACGGTCCCGGGTGAACGGCGACCCCGACTTTCGCCGGGCGGCCGCCTTGCAGCACGTTCTCGATCTGAGCTTTGCTGCCGACGGACTGGGCTCACTCGCGATCGCTTAGGCCGTCGACGCGCCAGCGGCGTTGCGCCAATGGCACAGTTCGATCAAAACCCGCAGTCATCACGGTGGTATAGCGCTTCCAGTCTTGATGAACTGCGACATATTGGGCAAACAGCGAAAATGACGCGCGGCCACGCAAAGATGGCTGCTGCCTGTTTCAGGGATAGAACCGATGCGGAAATCGTTCCTAGCCGTCCTTGGAGTCGCCACGCTTTCCATGGGAGCCGCGGCCACGGCCGACGCTGCCGTGAAGACGTATTGGGACCAGGCGACCGGCAAGTGGATGAAGTACGACACCAATGCGCGCCGGGTCAGCCCGCTGTCCCCCAACAGCGGCAACACCACCAACATGGGCAAGGTCACCCAGGCCCGCGGTTCGGCGATCCCGCGCAAGACGGTCGACTATGACGGGCCGTTCCACCCCAATACGATTGTGGTCAACACGTCGGAGCGGCGCCTCTACTACATCCTCGACAACGGCAAGGCGCTGAAATACGGCGTCGGCGTCGGTCGCGAGGGCTTCCAGTGGGCCGGGACCAACGTGATCTCCCGCAAGGCGGAGTGGCCGGGCTGGACCCCGCCCCCCGAAATGATCGCGCGTGAGAAGCAGAAGGGCCGGATTCTTCCCGCCTACATGGACGGTGGTCCCAATAACCCGCTCGGCGCGCGGGCCCTCTATATCGGAGGCACCCTGTACAGAATCCACGGCTCAAACGAGCCATGGACGATGGGTCAGGCGGTATCGTCGGGCTGCATCCGCATGACCAACGACGATATCTCTCACCTTTACGACAAGGTGCGGATCGGGACCCGTGTGGTGGTGCTGAGCGGCAACGAATCCAAGGCCCGCCTCTTTGCGCTCGCCAATCCGCCGCCTCCGGAGAAGGAGTCTGACGTCAAGATCGCGGACGCGCGAACCAAAGACGATGCGCTGATCAGCATCGGGATTGGTGTCGCCGTTGCCGGCACGGTTCCCGCCGACGCCGCCGAGGTCCCGGCGGAGCCGACCGCCAATCTCGCTCCGGCGGGCGAGCCCGGAATCGCAAACGCCACCGACATCCCCGAGGTCCGTGCCAAGGACGAGGCGATTGCTTCGGCGATGCCCGCGGCGGATCAGAGCGTTGCCAGCGACGGAACGGCCGTTGTTGCCGTCGTTGCGCCGGCCGCCCCGGTGGACGAGGCGGCAAAAGACGACGCGATGACGATCCCGGCAGCCGCTGATAGTGCGGCCGAGACGCCGGAACCCGCCCAGCCCGCGGAGGTGGATGAAGACGCCGCGTCGCTGGAGACTGCTCCGGCGGCTCCTGCCGTCGCTCCGGAGCCCGTCGCCAAGGACGATGACCTTGCCACCGACCTCGGCGGCGGTTCGGTGCCGATCAACGGGGAGCCCAAGCTCGGTGACGCGACGGCGTCGACCAGCCCCTCGATCGACCCGGTTTCTGTCGCCAACTAGAATTACGCGGGTTCATTCGTGAGGCTTCGAGAGCCGCGTATCTAGGGTGCGCGGCTCTTTCCTTTGGCGGCGAGATCGCGAAGATAGTCCGCCCACAGGGATTGGCGTTCAGCGCCGAGCTTGTGCAGATACTTCCACGAGAAGATCCCGCTGTCGTGGCGATCCGAAAAGATGAGCCGCACGGCATAGTTGCCCACCGGGTCGACGGCCGAAATGGTCACGTCGACCTTCCCGCCAACCACCTGGCGTTGCTCGGGACTGTGGCCTTGGACCTCAGCCGAGGGACTGAGAACCCGAAGATACTCGGCCGGCAGGTCATACGAGGCCCCGTCATCGAAACTGACGAGGAGTGACGTTCGATCGGCGCGGAGCCGGATTTCGGTCGGCCAGGGATCCTGTGCGGGCATGGTTGTCTCTTCCGGCACTCGCCACACCGTTTCGGGTCTTTGAAGCACGCCCGGCCTCCGCTATCTATCTATTTATGCTTGATCAGGTTCCCCCAGCAGCCCCCGAACGGAAGGCTGATGATTCCGAGGCGGTGCTCGCTCCGCTGGTCGACCCATTCGCCCGCGCGATCACCTATCTTCGGGTCTCGGTGACGGATCGATGCGATTTCCGCTGTGTCTACTGCATGGCGGAGGACATGACGTTCCTGCCCAAGCGGGAGGTGCTGTCCCTGGAGGAGCTCGACCGGCTGTGTTCAGCCTTCGTCGCCCGGGGTGTGCGCAAGCTGCGGCTAACCGGCGGCGAGCCGCTGGTTCGCAAGAACATCATGGCGCTGATCGCCGGCCTCTCGCGACATCTTGCGAGTGGCGCGCTCGACGAGCTGACGCTGACCACCAACGGCTCCCAGCTCGAGCGCTTCGCCGGCGAGCTTGCCGCTCATGGTGTGCGGCGGATCAACGTTTCGGTCGATACCCTCGACCCCGAGAAGTTCAGGGCGATCACCCGCTGGGGGGATCTCGACAAAGTCCTGGACGGAATTCGCGCCGCGAAGGCAGCCGGGCTTCACGTCAAGATCAATGCGGTCGCCCTCAAGGGCGTCAACGAGCATGAGATCGACGACCTGATCCGCTGGGCTCACGGCGATGGCATGGACCTCACGCTGATCGAGACGATGCCGCTCGGCGAGATCGGCGACGATCGCACCGACCAGTACCTGCCGCTCGACGCCGTGCGGGCGAGCCTTGAGGAGCACTGGACGCTCGCGGACATCCCATACAAGACCGGCGGACCGGCGCGCTACGTGCGGATCGCCGAGACCGGTGGTCGCCTCGGCTTCATCACCCCCCTCACCCACAATTTCTGCGAAACCTGCAATCGGGTCCGCATCACGTGTACGGGGACTCTGTACATGTGCCTCGGCCAGGACGACGCCGTCGACCTTCGCGCGCCGCTCCGTGCCTCCGAAGGAGACGCGCTGCTCCACAAGGCGATCGAGGATGCGATCGCCCGCAAGCCCAGGGGGCACGACTTCGTCATCGACCGGACGCATCGCCGGCCCGCGGTCTCCCGTCACATGAGCGTTACCGGCGGCTGACAGCGATCCGCCGTCCGCACAACGGGATTGGGCATGTCGAGAAGCTATGACGTGATCGTCGCCGGCGTCGGCGGCATGGGGTCGGCGGCCTGCTTCCACCTCGCACAGCGCGGCCTGCGGGTTCTCGGGCTCGAACGCTATGACATCCCCCATGCCCTCGGCTCCTCGCATGGAGCAACCCGCATCATCCGCCTGGCCTATGCGGAGCATCCGTCCTACGTCCCGCTTCTGGTCCGCGCCTTCGAGCTCTGGCGCGAGATGGGCGAAGCGGCGGAAGAGCGGCTCCTTTACACGACCGGCTCGGTCGACGCCGGCCCGCCGGGGAGCACACTGTTCGAAGGCTCTCTCGCCTCCTGCAAGGCCCATGGCCTCCGCCACCAGACGATGACCGGCGCTGAATTGAACCGTCGCTTTGCCGGCTACCGCCTGCCGGGCGATCACCTCTGCCTGCTCCAGCCGGATGGCGGTTTCGTTCTACCCGAGCGCTCCGTCGTGACCCACGTCGCCATGGCGCAAGCCCTTGGCGCCGACATCCGCGCCCGCGAACCGGTCTGTGATTGGGGACCGTTGCCGGGAGGCGGGGTGTGGGTCGAGACGCCACGCGCTCGTTTTGAGGCCGGCCGGCTGGTGCTCTCACCCGGTGCGTGGATCGGCGATCTCGCGCCCATGCTCGGCACTGTTGCCGTGCCGGAACGCCAGGTGCTGGGCTGGTTCCAGCCGGGTCATCCGGATCGGTTCAGCCCCGACGCCTTCCCCGTGGCCAACCTCGAGTTCGTCGAGGGTCGCTACTACCTGCTGCCTGTCTGGGGCGTGCCGGGCCTGAAGATCGGCCTCTACCACCACCGCGGCGAACGCGGTCATCCCGAGGCCATGTCCCGGGTCGTTGACGACGTCGATGAGGCGGAGCTCCGTCGCTGCCTCGCCCGCTATTTTCCCGATGCGAACGGGCCTGTCATGGCGCTCCAGACCTGCGTGTTCACCAACACCCCGGACGAGCACTTCGTCATCGACGCCCTTCCCGGCGCCAGGGACGTGCTGGTGGTCTCGGCATGCTCCGGCCACGGATTCAAGTTCGTCCCCGTGATCGGCGAGATTGTCGCCGATCTCGTGGCCACCGGAAGCAGCCGCTTCGATCTCTCGATGTTCCGGATCGACCGCTTCTGAGGCTGCCCGTTCCCGGTCAGAGCGATACCGGGTCCCCCGATTGCTGGGACCGGGTCGCCGCGTCGGCGAGGCGCTGCGCCATCAGTCCGTCGTAGCCCGACGGCGATGGGGATTTGCCGGCCTCGACGGCATCGATGAAGGCTGAAAGCTCGTCGCGATAGGCCTGGCTGTAGCGTTGGAGGAAGAAGTTCATCACCGGATCCGAGGTGAATCCCGCCCCCGAGGCGAGTTCGACCGTCGTCTCATGAATGTTGCCGGCGCGGATCATCCCTCCCGATCCGTGGACCTCGATGCGCTGATCGTAGCCGTAGGTTGCCCGGCGCGAGCAAGAGATCTGGCAGAGTTTGCCCGAGGCGGTGCGCATCATCACCATGGCAGTGTCGACATCGCCGGCCTTGCCGATCGCGGGATCGACCAGAACCGAACCGAGAGCGTGGATGACCACCGGCTCCTCGCCGAGGAGGAAGCGGGCCATGTCGAAATCGTGGATCATCATGTCCCGATAGAGGCCGCCGGAACGCTCGATATACGAGATCGGAGGCGGGCCGGGATCGCGCGAGATGACCGTCACCATCTCGACCGTTCCGACGGCACCCGCGTCGAGGCGCCTCTTCAGCGATGCGAAGTTGGGGTCAAAACGGCGGTTGAAGCCGATCATCAGGGGCTGGCCCGCACGCTCCACAACCTCGAGGCAGGCCTCGATGCGCTTCGAATCGAGGTCGACGGGCTTCTCGCAGAGCACCGCCTTGCCGGCCGTGACCGCCTTCTCGATGTAGTCGGAATGGGTGTCCGTCGACGTCCCGATCAGCACCGCGTCGATGTCCTTCGCCGCAATGATCTCGTCGGGGCTGCGGGCTTCGGCGCCATGGGCCTTGGCGAGAGTTGCAGCGGCGCCGGCGTCGATATCCGCGACCGCCACCAGCCTCGCCTTGTCCGTGCCGGCGATGTTGGCGCCGTGAAGCTTGCCGATACGCCCTGCACCGAGCAGACCAAACCGCATCATGTGATCATCCCCTCCCTTTACGGAATGAAAATTCCGAATTGACGACAGTTGGAACTGATGTTTCATTCTGTCTAAGGCTCAGCCGCGATGCTGTCCAACGAAAATCGGGGAGTGACATGCCGGAGACGGGTGACAACGCCATGATCGACGTCGTCACCATCGGCCGCTCGTCGGTGGACCTTTACGGCAAGCAGATCGGTTCGCGGCTCGAGGATGTGTCGTCCTTCGCACGCTCGGTCGGCGGCTGCCCGGCCAATATCGCAATCGGTGCCGCTCGCCTCGGCCTCAAGGCGGCGCTGATCAGCGGCGTCGGCGACGAGCAGATGGGCCGGTTCATTCTGGAGCAGCTCCGCCGCGAGGGCGTGGCGACCACCGGCATGAAGATCGATCCGGAGCGGCTCACGGCGCTGGTCCTTCTTTCGGTCGAGAACGACACGACATTTCCGCTGCTCTTCGTCCGCGAAAACTGCGCCGACATGGCGCTCACCGAGGACGACATCGACCCTGCCCTCATCGCCTCGGCAAGAGCGGTGGTGGTCACCGGCACGCACTTCTCCCGCCCCAACACCGACGCGGCCCAGCGCAAGGCGATGCGGGCCGCCCGCGCCGCTGGCCGCAAGGTGGTCTTCGACATCGACTATCGTCCGAACCTCTGGGGCCTCGCCGGCCTTGCCGCGGGCGAGGAGCGCTACGTCAAGTCGGACCGCGTTTCCGAGCATCTCCAGACCGTCCTTCCGGATTGCGACCTGGTGGTGGGCACCGAGGAGGAGATGCGCATTGCCGGCGGCGGAGACGATGCGCTGTCCGTGCTGAGGAAGGTCCGTTCGCTCACCGCCGCCACCCTTGTCCTCAAGCGCGGTCCGATGGGCTGCGTCGTCTTCCCCGGCCTGATCCCGGACCGGATCGAGGATGGCCTCGTCGGCAAGGGCTTCCCGATCGAGGTCCACAACGTGCTCGGCGCCGGCGACGCCTTCATGGCCGGGTTTCTGCGCGGCTGGCTCCGCGGCGAGCCGATCGAGACGTGCGCGACCTGGGCCAATGCCTGCGGCGCCTTTGCCGTCTCGCGGCTCCTCTGCTCGCCCGAATACGCGACCTGGGAGGAGCTGAACTATTTCCTGCGGAACGGCAGTCCGCACCATGCGCTCCGGAAGGACGAGACGCTCAACCACATCCACTGGGCAACGACGCGACGGCCCCAGCCCGAAACCCTGATGGCCCTCGCCATCGACCATCGCGTCCAGCTCGAGGCGCTCGCAGACAAGGCAGGGGTGCCGAGAAGCCGCCTCAATGCCTTCAAGGTGCTGGCCGTGGAGGCCGCCGCGCGGGTTGCCGACGGCAAGCCCGGCTATGGGATGCTGCTCGACGAGACCTACGGCCGGGAGGCGTTCTTCGCGGCCGCCAGGCATCCGTTCTGGCTTGGCCGACCGGTCGAGAAGCCAGGGTCCCGTCCCCTTCGCTTCGAGTTCGATCAGGACATCGGAGGGCGCCTGGCCGAATGGCCGGTGACCCATACCGTGAAGTGTCTCGCCTTCTACCATCCCGACGACGCAGCGACGCTCAAGGCGGAGCAGACCGAGAAGCTGCTCACGCTGTATCAGGCCGCGCGCCGGAACGGCCTCGAGCTCCTGGTCGAGATCATCGCCGGCAGGAACGGCCCGCTTGACGAGTCGACCGTGGCGAGCGCGCTCGATGAACTCTATGCGGCCGGGATAAAGCCGGACTGGTGGAAGCTCGAACCGCAGACCAGCGCCGTTGCCTGGCATAACGTCGAGACAGTGATCGTGCGTTCGGACGCGTGGTGTCGCGGCGTTGTCGTCCTTGGTCTCGAAGCGCCGGAAGACGAGCTCGAGGCCGCTTTCGCCATGTGTGTCGATGTCCCGATCGTCAGGGGCTTCGCGGTCGGCCGTACGATTTTCAACGATGCCGCGGAGAAATGGCTGACGGGCGCCATTGACGACGAGACCGCGGTCGAGGACATGGCGGCCCGTTTCGCGCGCCTCACGACGGCCTGGCGGCGCATCCGAAACGCTCGGGCTGCTTGAATCGCGCGCCGTTTTGCGCGAGACCCCGTCATATCAGGGAGTCCATCGATGTCGCGCCTTCATCTCCGCCAGCACGCACCCGATCACGAGCATCGCGTCATCAGGGTGACGCCCGAGAGCGCCGGGTGGGAGTATGTCGGCTTCGACCTCTACAAGCTCGACGCCGGCGAAACGGCCCGCGGCGAGACTGGCGATCGCGAAGTCTGCCTGGTGTTCATTTCCGGCAAGGCGGCGGTCACGGCCGGCGACGAGGATTTCGGCAGCGTCGGCGCGCGCATGAGCCCGTTCGAGGGCAAGCCCTGGTCGGTCTATGTCCCTGCCGGCGCGTCATGGACCCTCACCGCCGAGACGCCGTGCGAGATCGCGGCCTGTTCCTCGCCAGGTGCCGCCGGGAGCTGCCCTCCCCGCGTCGTCGGCCCCGACAGCCACGACGTCATGACCCGCGGCAAGGGCAACAACATCCGCTACGTCACCGATATCATCAACGAGACCGATCCGGCCGACAGCCTGCTGGTGGTGGAGGTCATCACGCCGGCCGGCAACGCGTCGAGCTATCCGCCCCACAAGCACGACCGCGACGCCTTCCCCGAGGAGACGCAGCTGGAGGAGGTCTATTACCACCGGCTCAATCCCGGCCAGGGTTTCGGCTTC
Source organism: Bauldia sp. (assembly GCA_020442065.1). Lineage (GTDB taxonomy): Bacteria > Pseudomonadota > Alphaproteobacteria > Rhizobiales > Kaistiaceae > Bauldia. Next base: position 15,338 of record JAGRKZ010000096.1, on the reverse strand, counting down.
CAACGCATCTACACCGACGACCGCTCGCTGGACGTATCGATGACCATCGAGGACGGCGACGTCACACTTGTGCCGCGCGGCTACCACCCCTGCGCGGCGCTCCACGGCTACGACCTCTACTACCTCAACGTCATGGCCGGCCCGAAGCGCATCTGGCGCTTCTACAACGACCCGCAGCATGAGTGGATGCTGAAGGCGTAGGAACCTACACCCTCGCCTCCTCCTTCCCAGCCATCTCGCCACCCGTCCGACGGCGTCGCCACGCCGCCAGCCAGCTTGCGAATGAAATCGCCGCGCCAGTATCGCCGGGTGCGAGGCGAGGTGAGCAGTCTTTACGGCAGCGTATAGGCCGTCTTCACCGTGGTGAAGAACTCGGCGGCGTACCTGCCCTGCTCGCGCGGCCCGAAGCTCGAGCCTTTGCTGCCGCCGAACGGGACATGATAGTCGACGCCCGCGGTCGGCAGGTTGACCATCACCATGCCCGCCTCGGCGTTCCGCTTGAAGTGCGAGGCGTACTTGAGGCTGGTGGTGCAGATGCCGGACGACAGGCCGAACTGGGTGTCGTTGGCGACGTGGAGCGCCTCGTCGTAGTCCTTGACGCGGATGACGCTCGCCACCGGCCCGAAAATCTCTTCCTTGTTGATCCGCATCTCGGGCTTCGTGTCGGTGAACAACGCGGGCTGGAGGTAGTAGCCGGGCGTGGCGCGGTTGAGCCGCTCGCCGCCCCAGCGCAGCGTCGCGCCCTCGTCCTTGCCGATCTTGATGTAGCTCTCGTCCTGGTCGAACTGGCTCTGGTCGACGACCGGGCCCATCTGGGTGCCGTCCTTGAGAGCGTCGTCGACCACGAGGTTGCGAATGCGGTCGCAGAGCGCGTCGACGAACTTGTCGTGGATGCCCTCCGTCACCACCAGCCGCGACGAGGCCGTGCAGCGCTGGCCGGTCGAGAAGAAGGCGCCATTGAGCGCGCACTCCACTGCGACCTTGAGATCGGCGTCGTCGAGCACGACAAGCGGGTTCTTGCCGCCCATCTCGAGCTGGAACTTCCGCATCACCTCGACCGAGGCGGCCGCGATACGACGGCCAGTTCCGACCGAGCCGGTGAAGGTCAACGCCTTGACGTCCGGCGACTTGACGATGACGTCGCCGACCACCGAGCCCTTGCCCATGACGAGGTTGAGGACCCCCTCGGGCAGGCCGGCACGGACGAGGATGTCGACGATCGACCAGGTCGATGCCGGCACGAGGTCGGCAGGCTTCACGACGACGGTGTTGCCGTAGCAGAGCGCCGGCGCGATCTTCCAGGCCGGAATTGCGATCGGGAAATTCCAGGGCGTGATGATGCCCACCACGCCGACCGGCTCGCGGGTCATGGCGACGTCGATTCCGGGCCGCACGCTCGGCACCAACTCGCCCGTCAGCCGGAGGCACTCACCGGCAAAGAAGTCGAAGATCTGACCCGCACGGACGGTCTCGCCGATGCCTTCGGCGAGGGTCTTGCCCTCCTCCCGCGAGAGCTGGCGGCCGAGCTCCTCGCGCCGGGCCAGGATCTCGTCGGAGGCCTTCTTGAGGATGTCGTGACGCTGCTGGATGCCTGACCGCGACCACGCCGGGAATGCGGCCTTCGCCGCTGCGATGGCCTGCTCCACGTCCTCGCGCGTCCCCCGGACGTAGCGCCCGAGGCTGTCGTTGGTGTCGGAAGGATTGATGTTGTCGACCGCTTCGCCGTCGACCCACTTCCCGGCGATGTAGTTCTTGTACGTCTCGGTCATTCCTTCGTCCTTCCTGATGGCGGTTCGTCTCGGGGGTGGGTCAGAGCGCCTTGACGGCGATCTGCTCCCGCTTGGCGACATCGAGCGGGTTCTGGAGCGGCAGTCCGAACGGTTCTGCCGCGATCTCGAACACGTCGCCCTTCTTGGTGCGCACGCCCGCCGCGAACGACAGTGTCGCCGTGCCGAAGCAGTGCACATGGACGTCGCCCGGGCGCCGGAACCACGGATACTTGAAGTGATGGGCCTCGAGATTGGCGATGGTGTGCGACATGTTCGCTTCACCGGTGAGGAAGGGCTGCTCGAAGATCACCGTCTTCCCGCGGCGGATGCGCGAGGTGCCACGGATATCGCCGGGCAGGTCACCGACCAGGATTTCCGGGCCGAACGAAGACGGACGCAGCTTCGAGTGCGCGAGGAAGAGGTAGTTCTGGCGCTCGGTGACGTGATCCGAGAACTCGTTCATCAGCGCGAAGCCGACCCGGAACGGCGTGCCGTCCTTGGCCACAACGTAGATGCCGGCGACTTCCGGCTCCTCGCCGCCGTCCTCGGCGAAGGCCGGGGAGACGAGCGGCGCCCCCGGCGCGGCGACGAAACTCCCGTCGCCCTTGTAGAACCACTCCGGCTGAACACCCGGCTTGCCGCGTTTCGGCTTGCCGCCTTCAAGGCCCATCCGGAACATCTTCATCGAATCGGTGAGAGTCTCTTCCGCGGCCTCCGTCACCTTCTGGTGCATGGAGTCGCGGGTCGCCGCAGAGCCGAGGTGGGTCAGGCCGGTGCCGGTGACGATGACATGGGCGGGATCGGCGTGCTCGATCGGCGACACCACCCTGTTGGCGGCGAGCAGTGCCGCCGGCTTTGCCTTGGCGCCGCGCTTGGCCCGCCGCACGGTCTCTTCGAGGCTCGCGCCCCTCGCGATCGCCGCCATGGCCAGGTCGTAGACCGTATCGAATCCTGCGACGAACCAGGACTCCTCACCCTCGGTCGCCACGACCTGCCGGCCATTGCGTCCCTTCCGCACCTGCATCAAGCGCATGCGTTTCCTCTCCCCATGCTCGTTTGGTCAGGATGACTGTGACACTCGGGCGCGAGCGTCAAGCGTTCATCGCGGCTCGGTCACCCTCAGCGCCTCGTTTCGCCGCATCCACAAGGCGTCGAAGACGTCGCCCTTCGAATTCCGGAGCAGGCGGCGCATGGCCAGGAACGCCGCCTCGGAATCGCGCTGGCTGATCGCCTGGAACACATCCTGATGCTGGATGACCGCATCACTCGCCATGATTTGCCGCCAGCCGATCGAGAAGGTGATCTCAAGCGTCGAGCGGATCATGGCGCCGAGCGATCGCAGCATCGGATTCCGCGACGCTTCCAGGATGATCATGTGGAAGTCGATATCCGCCTGGATCTGCTTCGCGCTGCCGCGGGCCTCCTTGCGGATCCCTTCCATCGCAAGGCCAAGTGCCCGGATCTCGTCGTCACTGGCGCGCTCGGCCGCCCGGGCCGCCGCCGCGGGCTCGAAGATCTCGCGCATTTCGAACAGCGCGTGGATGAACTCCTCGCTGGGGCTCTGATCGACCTGCCAGCGCAGTACGTCACCGTCGAGCGTGTTCCAGTCGACCACCGGCCTGACGCGCGTGCCGATCTTAGGCCGGGAGACGGTCAGCCCTTTGGCCGAGAGCAGCCGTATCGCTTCGCGGACTGCCGTCCGTGACACCCCGAACTCGGCCTGGATGCGGGGCTCGGTCGGCAGCGTCTCGCCCGGCTTGTATTGGCCGGACACGATGCGTCGGCCAAGCGTTCCGGCGACGGTTTCCGAGAGGCTCTGCTCCCGCCCGCCCTTGTCGCGCCGTTTGCTGATCTTCGGTTTATCCACCCGTCGCGTCTATCATACTACTTTTGCAACCCGCCACTCCCAATATGAGCGTTAGCCCTCAGCGTGCGGCCGGTTCGACGCGATGAAGGGCGGGTAATCCATTGAGGTTGGTTGCAGTTTCCAGCGCGCGTGTTTCATCGTACCTAAGGTGCGCTGCCTGGCCACATTGTTGGACCCGCCTTAGGGAGAGTGATAAGAGCATCGCCCAAACCCGCTTCTGGCGGCTGCTGAGCCCAACTAGGAAACGATCATGAACAAGAAAGACGTGCGGCTGCGTTCCCAGCAGTGGTTCGACAATCCCGAAAACCCGGGAATGACGGCCCTCTACCTCGAACGGTACTTGAACTACGGGCTCACCCGTGAAGAACTCCAGTCGGGCAAGCCGATCATCGGCATCGCCCAGACCGGCTCGGACCTGTCTCCGTGCAACCGCCATCACCTCGAACTGGCCAAGCGCGTTCGCGACGGCATCACCGCCGCCGGCGGGCTGTGCATGGAATTTCCGGTTCATCCGATCCAGGAGACCGGCAAGCGGCCGACCGCGGCGCTTGACCGCAATCTCGCCTATCTCGGCCTCGTCGAAATCCTCTACGGCTATCCGCTCGACGGCGTCGTGCTGACCACCGGCTGCGACAAGACCACGCCGGCCTGCATCATGGCCGCGGCAACCGTCAACCTTCCGGCGATCGTCCTTTCCGGCGGTCCCATGCTGAATGGCTGGTGGCACGGCGAACGCAGTGGCTCCGGTACCGTGGTCTGGAAGGCCCGCGAACGCCTTGCCGCCGGCGAGATCGACTACAAGGAGTTCATCGACATCGTCGCCTCCTCGGCGCCGTCGGTCGGTCACTGCAACACCATGGGCACGGCATCCACAATGAACTCGGTGGCCGAGGCGCTGGGCATGAGCCTGCCGGGGTGCGCCGCCATACCCGCGCCTTATCGCGAGCGCGGCCAGATCGCCTATGAGACCGGCAAGCGCGCGGTCGAGATGGTGTGGGAGGATCTCAAGCCCTCCGATATCCTTACCCGCGAGGCCTTCGAGAACGCGATCATCGTCAACTCCGCGATCGGCGGTTCGACCAATGCGCCGATCCACGTCAACGCCATTGCCCGCCACGTCGGCGTCAAGCTCGACATCGAGGACTGGGAGACCATCGGTCACAAGGTCCCGCTGCTGGTCAATCTCCAGCCGGCCGGCAAGTACCTCGGCGAGGAATACCATCGCGCCGGCGGCGTGCCCGCGGTCGTGAACGAGCTGATGAAGAAGGGGCTGATCCGCGAGAAGGCCCTCACCGTCAACGGCCAGACCATGGGCGACAACTGCCGCGGCCGCGAGACGCTCGACAAGGATGTCATCTTCCCGATCGACCATCCCATGCTCGAGGATGCCGGCTTCATCGTCCTCAAGGGCAACCTGTTCGATTCCGCCGTGATGAAGACGAGCGTGATCTCGGAGGAATTCCGGACACGCTATCTGTCCAATCCGGACAGCCCCAACGCCTTCGAGGGGCGGGCGATCGTCTTTGAGGGCCCGGAGGACTACCACCACCGGATCGACGATGCCTCGCTCGCCATCGACGAGAACTGCATGCTGTTCATCCGCGGCACGGGGCCGATTGGCTATCCGGGCGGCGCGGAAGTCGTGAACATGCAGCCGCCTGCCGCCCTCATCAAGCGCGGCGTGCTCTCGCTGCCCTGCATCGGCGACGGCCGCCAGTCGGGCACGTCGGGAACGCCCTCGATCCTCAACGCCTCACCGGAGGCGGCGGCCGGTGGCGGGCTGGCGATCCTCAAGACCGGGGACCGGGTCCGCATCGACCTCAACAAAGGCGAGGCCAACATCCTGATCTCCGACGACGAACTCGCAAAGCGCCGCGCCGACCTTGCGGCCCGTGGCGGTTTCCCGATCCCCAAGAGCCAGACCCCCTGGCAGGAGATCCAGCGCTCCATGGTCGATCAGTTCTCGGAGGGCATGGTCCTGAAACCGGCGATCAAGTACCAGGACGTCGCCCATGCCATGGGCGTGCCGCGCGACAACCATTGACGTTTGGGGGCCGGCTCTCCCTCCGGGGGGCCGGCCGCACCCGTGGCGTTTGATCGGAACGCGCGATGAACGCAGCGTGGCATGAAGCCAACCCGATGCCGAAGAACCCGACGCTCGATCAGCGGATCGCCTGGCACCTCGGCCACGCCGCGCATTGCGCCTGCCGGCCGGTGCCGGTGAAACTGGCCGAGGAAATGCGGCGGCGGGGTGTCGTTGTGCCGAAACTGTCTCGCTAACCCCAGTCGTGTGCCATCGCTCAGTGCGTGCGCAGCCACTCGCGGGCGGCGCGTTGTGCCGTCGCGATTTCCGCGGGGGTCATCTCCTCGGCGATCTGCTGGCGGTGCCAGGCCGCATCGGCGTAACCGCGAAGGGCAGCCAGATTGAACCATTTGTGAGCGGCGATCAGGTCGATCGCTCCCGCTTCGCCATCGGCATTCAGCACACCGAGGGCGAATAGACCGTCGGCGTTCGGCTGGCGCTCCGCCATGGTCGCCAATTCCGGTGCTCCGATCTCGAACCGTGCCATGACCGACTCCTGCTCTTCCTTTCACCCGAGGCGCGGCGATTCCGTCCTCGCTCCATGGATGCAGGTCAACACACGCCGGCTGAACGCTTGCTTAAGGACTGGTTTGCCACACATTCATGGAACCGCTACAGGACATCAGCCATGAAACTGCCGCCGTTCCTGCGCCGTGATCCCGAGACAGCGCCGACCGCGCGCGCTGTCGACGTCGGCTGGCTGATCGAGGCCAGCAAGGCCGGTTTCATCTGGGACCCGCCGAAACGCCTAACGCGCACGGAGCCCGCGCCCGAGCATTCGAAGGCGGTCGCCTACTGCCCGGCTGTGCTCGATCACGAGGCGCGGCTGTTCGAAGTGACCTGCCCGATCGACGTGAACCTCGGCTTCCGCTTCGATCCCGACGGCCGGCCGGCGGTGATCAATCTCGACGGAGATCGCTCCGCAATCCGCCCGACCGCCCTCAACGAGATGCTCGTCATCGTCAATCGCCGCGAATGGCGGCATCCCGATCGGCCGATCCTCCAGCTGGTGACGCCCTACCTCTTCATTGCCGACGAGCCGGTCTATCTCACCCAGCTCCCGCCCTTCGCCAGCTACACGATGCACCAGTGGCCCGGCGTGTTGATCGGTGGGCGCTTCCCTGCCCACATCTGGCCGCGGCAGATGATGTGGGCCCTGGAGTGGTACGACACCAAGAAGCCGCTCCAGCTCCGTCGCGGTGAGCCGTGGTTCTACGTTCGCTTCGAGGCCACGGATCCCGCTCGGCCGATCCGCCTCTTCGAGGCGGAGTGGACCGACGAGATCCGAGAGTTTCAGAAGGGTGTGACGGCCGTCGCCAACTACATGAACCGCACGTTCTCGCTGTTCAAAGTGGCCGAGAGTCGCCGCCCCAAAACCCTCCTCAAGCGGAAGCAGCGCGGCTAGCCGCCGTCGCGCGGGCCGGATTGACGACGGCCCTGTCCTCGTGGCCGGGCTTGATCACCGCCATGCCGCGAACGACGGCCGGTCGCTTGCCAATGCGCTCGAACCAATCCGCCACACGGGGATAGTCGGCAAGCCGGATGCGATGCCGTTCGTGACGGGCCGCCCAGCAGTAGATGGCGATGTCTGCAATGGTGAACGCATCGCTGGCGACACAGGCCTGCCGGCCGAGCTGGGCATCGAGCACCGCATAGAGTCGCCGGGCGATCGCACCGTAGCGCTCGATCGCATAGGGCACGTCTTCCGCCGCGCCAAGGTTGAAGTGGTGCGCCTGACCGAGGAACGGCCCGAAGCTCCCCATCTGCCACATCAGCCAGGTCTCGACGGCGGTCCGCGCGCGCTCGTCGTCCTGCGGGTAGAAGCGCCCGAACTTGCGCCCGAGATAGAGCAGGATCGCGCCGGATTCGAACACCGCGATCGGCTCGCCGCCGGGTCCCTCCGGATCGATGATCGCTGGAACCTGGTGATTGGGCGACACCCGTTCGAACGCGGGCGTCCATTGCTCCCGCTTGTCGATATCGACGTAGGTCACGGTGTAGGGGACCGCGAGCTCCTCGAGCATCACCGTCACCTTCCGGCCATTCGGGGTGGACCAGTAGTACACGTTGATTGGCAGTGACTGCATGGTGGAGCTGGCCTGTCTGAACGGACGCAAAATTGCCGCGAGCCTGGTGAGGATGGAAGCTCCGTCATCCCGAGACAAGGTCACGTCATGCGACAATTCGCTGGCATCCTCTGCGCGGTGCTGCTCTCAATCAGCCTTGCCGGGTGCTTCACCGCCAAGTCGCCATTGATAGGAGCCGACGAGGCAGAGTTTCCCTATGATCGGATTGTCTTTGTCGCGATCGACCGCCCCGAGGATCGCCTCATCCTGCAGCGCGATGGCGACACCTACCTCTTCCGGCCGTCGGACGAGGATGAACGATATGCCCGGCTCCGCCTCAAGGGCTTCGGCGAAGGCTTTTACGTCGCACAGCTGCAGGCGCCCCCGGGCGAAGACGATCCGGGCCCGCTCTACGCCGTTCTCGCGGTGAGTGCCGACGGTCGCCGGATCGCGTCTCATGCTGCGATCCGGCCGGACGACTTCGAGGCCGTACCGGGCCTGTCGCTGTGCGACACCTCCGTCTGCATCGATGATCTCGGCGCTTATGTCGCCTACGCGAGGGCGCGCATCCTGGCCGGTGCGGCGCCCGACGCTGAATACCGCATCCTCGAGGCCGAGTAGGCCGGCGCGTGGCGGCCTCGGCCAGTTGGCGATAGGATCGGCAGGTCCGGTCCCCCAGCCGAGGGCGTGGCATGGCCCTTTCCGTCCACTCGATGATGGCGGCCGCTCTGTTGGCGCTCTGCGGAACCGCCACCGCCGAGCCACCCTCCTCGTCCCTGGTCGACCTCGAACTCGTGATCGCGGTCGATGTGTCGCGTTCGATGGATGCCGAGGAGTTCGCCCTTCAGCGCGACGGATACGTCGCCGCGATCCGCCATTCCGAGTTCGTGAACGCAATCCTGTCGGGCGCCGAGCGACGCATCGCCCTGACCTATGTGGAATGGTCCGGTCCCGACTATCAGGTGGTTCGCGTGCCGTGGCGCGTGGTCGATGGCCCCGAGGCCGCCGCGGCGTTCGCCGACGACCTCGCGGCTCAACCGCTTACCACATCCCGCGGCACCTCCATTTCGGGGGCCATCCTGTATGGCGTCAGCGCGCTGGAGACTAATAAATACAAGGGGATACGAAGGGTCATTGATGTTTCAGGCGATGGGCCGAACAACTACGGCCGGCCCGTCACCACGGCACGGGACTTCGCCGTCGCGCACGACGTGGTGATCAATGGCCTGCCGGTCCTTGTCAGGCCCTCACCGATCTATCCCGCGATGGATCGCTACTACGCCGATTGCGTGATTGGCGGGCTTGGAGCGTTCCTTTTGCCGGTTCGGTCGAGAGATGAGTTCTCGCTCGCGATCCGCCGGAAACTCGTGCTGGAGGTCGCGGGCGGCCCGGCCATCGAGGCGCGCCCTGTTCCCGTCGCGCTGCGCGACCCAGTGGACTGCCTGGTCGGAGAGCGGACGCGAGAGCGCTATGCCGAGCCCTTCCTGCCCGGGCTCTAGCCCCGGCCGCTTTGGGCCGGTTTGAGAAACGTCACCAGGACCACGCCGGCTACGATGAAGGCGCCGCCGGCGTACTGGTACCACTCGATGGCTTCGCCGAGCACGAGCCAGGCAATGATCGCGGTGAACACCATCTGCGAATAGAGAAGGCCCTGCGCCCGCCCTGCCCCGAGAATGTCCACGCTCCAGTTATAGAGCAGGTACATCAGCGCACCGCCCGGGATCGCCGCATAGGCCAAGGCGAGGTAGCCGTGAAGGCCGAGATGGGTGTGCTCGCCATTGGCGAGTTCCCACAGAAAGAATGGAGTCGTCGCGATGAGCGATCCCGACATCAGGATGACAAGCAGCGGGAGGCGGTCCAGCTGGAAGTGGGCGCGCTTCAGCAGCACCGTGTAGCTCGAAAAAATGATCGCGGCGCCGACCATGATCAGGTCGCCGCCGCCGAGATCAAGGCCGAGCAACACCGTCGGGCTGCCCTTCACCGCCACCACGACGATGCCGAAGAAGGCGAGGAGTGAGCCAACGTACTGCCATGTGCCCATCGGCTCGTGGAGGAAGAAGCGGGCCATCAGCAGGGTGATCATAGGCGTGGTGGAGAAGATGATGCCGGCATTGACCGGGCTGCTGTACTGGAGGGACGTGAACATCAGCCCCTGCGTGATGCCGAAGCCAAGCGCCCCGATCGCCAACGCCTGGAGACCAAAGGCCTTGAGGAAGCCGCGCATCTCGGGAAGGTGGTGCCGGACCAGCGGCAGCAGCACGAGCACGCCGATCAGCAGGCGGCCAAAGACGAAGGTCCAGGGCGGCATCTCGGCGACGGCGGCCTTGCCGGCGACGAAGGTTCCGCCCGCGAGAACCCAGGTGAGCAGACCGACCGTATAGCCAAGGCCGTCCGACTTGCCCTGCGTGTGTCGCGGCGCATGCGCCTCGACCACGCCCCAGAAAGATGTCGCCAACTCACCCCCCCGTCGGTCGGACCGCGCCTACAGTCCCAGCTTCTCCTTCAGCAGCGAATTCACCGCTTGCGGATTGGCCTTGCCGCCACTCGCCTTCATCACCTGGCCGACGAACCAGCCGAGCATGCTCGGCTTCTCCTTCACCGCCTGCACCTTGTCGGGATTGGCCGCGATGATCTCGTCGACCACCGCCTCGATTGCGCCGGTATCGGTGACCTGTTTCATGCCACGCGCCTCGACCACCGCCCGCGGGTCGCCGCCCTCGCTCCAGAGAATCTCGAACAGGTCCTTGGCAATCTTGCCCGAGATCGTTCCCTCTGAGATCAGGTCGAGCATTGTGCCGAGCTGACCTGCCGACACCGGGCTCTTCTCGATCGCTCTTCCTTCGCGGTTGAGGCGCCCGAACAGCTCGTTGATCACCCAGTTGGCCGCTGCCTTGGCGTCGCGACCGTCTGCCACGGCCTCGAAATAATCAGCGCTCTCCTTCTCCGCGACCAGGACATCGGCATCGTAGGCGCTCAGCCCGTAGTCACGTGTGAATCGCGTCTTTCGGGCGTCCGGCAACTCGGGCAGTGTCGCCGCGAGCGCGTCGACATAGGCCTGGTCGAATTCCAATGGCAGAAGATCGGGGTCCGGGAAGTAGCGGTAGTCGTGCGCCTCTTCCTTGCTCCGCATCGGCCGCGTCTCGCCCCTGACGGGGTCGAAGAGCCGGGTTTCCTGCTCGACCGTACCACCGTCCTCGATCAACGCGATCTGGCGCCGCGCCTCGGACTCGATCGCCATGCCGATGAAGCGGATGGAGTTGACGTTCTTGATCTCACAGCGCGTACCGTATTCCGCCCCCGGACGGCGCACCGAGACGTTGACGTCGGCGCGGAGGCTGCCCTTCTCCATGTCCCCGTCGCAGGCCCCGAGATAGCGCAGGATCGAGCGGAGCTTGGTGACGAAAGCCTTCGCCTCTTCGGCCGATCGGAGGTCCGGACGGGAGACAATCTCCATCAGCGCGACGCCGGAGCGGTTGAGGTCGACCAGGCTGAGCTCCGGATTCTGGTCGTGGATCAGCTTCCCCGCGTCCTGCTCGAGATGCAGCCGCTCTATGCCCACCTCGATGGTGTCGCTGTCCGGAACATCCACCGACACCACACCCTCGCCGACGATGGGCTGTTTGTACTGCGAAATCTGGTAGCCCTGCGGAAGGTCGGGATAGAAGTAGTTTTTCCGGTCGAATACGCTGCGACGGTTGATCCGCGCGTTGAGTCCAAGACCGGTCCGGACGGCCTGCGCCACGCATTCCTCGTTGATCACCGGCAGCATGCCGGGCAGCGCAGCGTCGACCAGACTGACATGGCTGTTGGGCGCCGCCCCAAACGTGGTCGCCGCGCCGGAAAAAAGCTTGGCGCTCGACGTCACCTGGGCATGGACCTCGAGCCCGACGACGATCTCGAAATCGCCCGTGGCGCCCTTGATCAGTCGGCCGCGGCTCATTCCTCTCGGAGCTTCGTTCATGTCGCTGTCCCCATGCCCACCGGTATCGTGGGGCATCGCCAGCCCGTCAAGACCTCCGTCCCGTCGCCGCCGCAAGGCTCGCCATTTCTCACGATCCGCTGCATTGCATCATTGCATGGGTCGTTTGTGCTGCGTTGCACCAAATGCATCGCAGCCATGCGAAATTTCCGGCTGCACAGATCGAGGTGGGGCTCCTACCTTCCCGTTCGAGCGATGCGGATGAACAAACACATCGCCGCGGAATTCGGACTGAAAGGGCTACGAAGATGACGAACAAGTTTGTCCAGGGCTACCGCAACTGGCGGAAGTATCGGGACACGTATAACGAGTTGATGCGCCTCACCCAGCGCGATCTGGATGACCTCGGCATCAACCGCGTGGATATCCCGAGCATCGCCCGGCAGTCGACCAAGATCTGACCAGATTCGTTCCAAGCGCCCTCCTCCCGCGCTTGGGGCGATCGAGAGCCAAGCCTCCTCCTCCCTGGCTTCGGCTCTCACTATAGAGAAACGCCCGCCGATCCTTCCTCCCCGGCGGGCGTTTTTCTTTTTTGGCGACCGGCATTGCGACCGGCGGCCGCCGCGACTAGCTTCCCGCGCATGAGACCTGTTCACATTGTCGGTGGTGGCCTCGCCGGGTCCGAAGCGGCGTGGCAGCTCGCCTGCCGCAACGTGCCGGTGATCCTCCATGAGATGCGCCCGCTGCGGAGCACCGAAGCCCACAAGACCGATCGGCTGGCGGAACTGGTCTGCTCGAACTCCTTCCGCTCCGACGATCGTGAGACCAATGCCGTCGGCCTCCTCCACGAGGAGCTCAGGCGGGCGAACTCCCTGATCCTGCGGGCGGCGGACACCAACCAGGTCCCTGCCGGTGGCGCGTTGGCGGTCGACCGGGAAGGCTTCGCCGCCGCCGTGACCGGGATCGTCGAGGGCCATCCGCTGATCCGCCTCGAGCGCGGTGAGGTCACGGGCCTGCCCCCGGACGACTGGGACAGCGTGATCGTCGCCACCGGTCCGCTCACGGCGCCCGCACTGGCCGATGCAATTCGCGGCCTCACCGGCGAGGACGCCCTCGCCTTCTTCGATGCAATCGCCCCCATCGTCCATTTCGAATCGATCGACTTCGACATTGCCTGGTTCCAGTCGCGCTACGACAAGGCCGGACCGGGGGGAACGGGCAAGGACTACATCAACTGTCCGCTCGACAAACCCACCTACGACGCTTTCATCGATGCGCTGCTCGCCGGGGACAAGCACAAGCACCACGACTGGGAGAAAATCCCCTATTTCGATGGATGCCTGCCGGTCGAAGTCATGGCGGCCCGCGGCCGGGAAACCCTCCGCTACGGCCCGATGAAGCCGGTGGGGCTCACCAACCCACACCGCCCGAGCAAGAAGCCCTACGCCGTCGTCCAGCTCCGCCAGGACAACGCTCTTGGCACGCTCTACAACATGGTCGGGTTCCAGACCGAGCTCCGCTACGCCGTCCAGGCCGACATCTTCCGCATGATCCCCGGTCTCGGCGAGGCCCAGTTCGCCCGCCTCGGCGGCCTCCACCGCAACACCTACCTCAACTCGCCGCGCCTCCTGGACGGCACGCTTCGCCTCAAGGCGTTGCCGCGCCTCCGGTTTGCCGGGCAGATCACGGGCTGCGAGGGCTACGTCGAATCTGCAGCCATCGGGCTGCTCGCCGGCCGCTTCGCGGCCGCGGACCATCTCGGGGAGGCCATCGACCCGCCCCCTCCGACCACGGCCCTTGGTGCCCTCCTCGACCATATCACCGGCGGACATCTTGAGGCGGACGACGAGCCCGGCAAGCGCTCCTTCCAGCCGATGAACGTCAATTTTGGCCTGTTTCCGCCCATCGAGATCGTCCGCCAGCCGGGACTGCGGCTTTCGGGCGTCGAGCGCGGCAGGGCCAGGAAGCGGGCGATGAGCGCACGCGCCCTCGCCGATCTCGACCGCTGGCTCGGCCGCGCTGCCTCGGAGGCGGCAGAGTAGACGTCAGAAGATCCCTTTCCGCGCCGCCCGCCACAAGGTCCACTGCCGCCGCACGGGCGAGATGTCGGCGATGTCACGGAGCGGATCGAAGGCAGCGCCTTCCATGCGGTCAAGGTAGAGTCCCACGGTCGCGGTGGTAAGGAAGGCAGGCAACAGCGCCTGATCCAGCCCTTTCGCAGCATCGCGTGACTCGGCCAGTCGCGTGCGGGCGAGATGCCGCAGCTCTGCCAGCGCAGCCCGCAGCTCCGAACCCGCCGGCGCGGCCAGGGGACCGGCGGCCCCATGCCGGAGCAGCACATCCTGCGGCAGGAATGTCTGGCCGGCCGCGGCGTTACGGGGCAGCCACCGCAGCACATCGGTGAGCCCCGTCGCGACACCGGCGAGGCCGGCCACTTCGGCGGTGCCGGGATCCCTGCCGCCGGCGAGAATCATCGCCCCGAGTTGCAGCAGGGAGGACCGGGTGTCCCCGGCATAGCCCTCGAGGTCGTTGAGCGTGGGCATCCCATCGTCATAGAGGTCGAATATCCGCGCCTCGAGGAGCCGGTCAAAGGCGGATCGGGGCAAGTCGAACACGGCGATGGTCTCCGCGAGCGCAGCCGCCACCGGGCTACCGCCGTGATCGCCGCGAAGCGCCGCCTCCCACCACCGCAGCCGCATTTCTCCAAGGGTCGGGTCACTCACCTTCCAGCGAATGCCGGCCACCTCGATGTCGAAGGCGTGGAGCGCGAAGAGGTGTCGACGAGCGTCGGCGGGCGCGAACAGGTCCGCGAGGTAGCGGTCGGGATCGCCAGCCCGCACGATCGCGCCGAGGTGGGAAAGAGGGTCGCTCACGCCGGAGATATGGCCCGCGGGGCGGGCTCAGTCCACCGCGACCAGTGCCGCGGCCACTGCGCGATTTTCGGCAAGGAGCACGTTGAAGGTCCGGACCGCGGCTCCGGTCGACATCGCGTCCGCGACGATGCCGCTCTCGCGAAGTGCGGCGGCGAGCTCGGTCGCCAGCGGCTCCATAGCGGTTCCCGTACCGACCAGGAGGACCTCGATCTGATCCGCCTCCACGAACACCCTTGCGAGCGCCTCGCGATCGATCCTGCCGCCCGGGTCCCAGCCGTAGATGCCGCTCGGCAGACACAGGAGCGATCCGCGGTGCGACATGCCGGCGAACCGGAAGCCGCCGTTGCCGTAGGTGTCGACGGGAGCACGGCCCGGATAGTGCGCGGAGCGGACGACGATGCCCGCCATGCGGCTCAGGCCTCTACGGGCGTGGGCTTCTCCCCCTCCTCAGGGGAAAGGTCGCTCGGCCGGAGCCTGAAATAGATGAGAAGCGGCGCCGCAATGAAGATCGACGAATAGGTGCCGATCAGCACGCCGAACATCATTGCCAGGACGAAGTCGCTGATCACCTCGCCGCCGAACAGATAAAGCGCCAGCAGCGCAATCAGCGTCGTCAGCGATGTGATCGTCGTGCGTGACAGCGTCTCGTTGATCGCCCGGTCGAGCAACTCCGGCAACGGCATCTTCTTGTATTTTCGGAGCGTCTCTCGGATCCGGTCGTAGACGACGACGGTATCGTTCAGCGAATAGCCGACGATGGT
>JAGRKZ010000095.1:336-32764 GCA_020442065.1 Bauldia sp. | reverse complement strand
TGCCGCCCGACTTGATGGCGCCGGCAGCGCGGTCGCCGATCTTGAGGAACGACATCAGGCCCGAGGAACGGCCACCGCCGGACAGGCGCTCGCCCTCGCCGCGCAGCAGCGAGAAGTTGCTGCCGGTGCCGGAGCCGTACTTGAACAGGCGCGCCTCGCGGACCCACAGGTCCATGATGCCGCCCTCGTTGACGAGGTCGTCGCCGATGCCCTGGATGAAGCAGGCATGCGGCTGCGGGTGCTCGTAGGCGGTCTCCGAAGCGGTGAGCTGGCCGGTCTTGAAGTCGACGTAGAAGTGGCCCTGGCTGGGGCCGTCGATGCCGTAGGCCCAATGCAGGCCGGTGTTGAACCACTGCGGCGAGTTCGGCGCGGCCTTCTGGGTGGCGAGCATGTAACGCATCTCGTCGAAGAACGCCTCGGCGTCCTGCTCGCGGTCGAAGTAGCCGCCCTTCCAGCCCCAGTAGGTCCAGGTGCCGGCGAGCCGGTCGAAGACCTGGCGGGAATCGTGCTCCGACCTGGTGCGCTCCGTTTCGGGCAGGGCGGCGAGGGCGGCCTCGTCCGGCACCGAGCGCCACAGGAACGAGGGGACGTCGTTCTCCTCGAACTTCTTCAGCCGCGCCGGCACGCCGGCCTTGCGGAAGTACTTCTGGGCGAGGACGTCGCTCGCGACCTGGCTCCAGGCGGCGGGCACGACGATGCCGTCGAGCTTGAAGACGACCGAGCCGTCAGGGTTCCTGATCTCGCTCTTGGTCGTCCGGAACTCGATCCCGGCATACGCGCCTTCGCCAGCCTTGGTGTATCGCCGATCAATCCGCATTTGGTCCCCACTCCTGAGCCGCGCTGTCACGCGCCCGTCATCCCCGTGCGCGATTCTCTCCAGAGAGATTCGGCGCACCTGCCACCAATCCGACGCTGTCCCTGCGGGAAATCCGGTTGTTCCCGGATATTGTGTCAAAGCATCGCTGAGAACACTAAATATAGTGTTACCCGGACGGCTTTGTCACCCCGCCTCAGGGATTTGCGCGCCAATTTTTTGTGCCCGCGACCCGCAAAACCCACGCATTTCAGGCGCACGGAACCGTGCCCGAAACGAGCCGACAAACGCTACGCTGTGCTGGAAAATTGCCGGGGAGCGGAGCCCCCGCGGCGCGCCATCACGTGACGCTCGACGGACGCTAAGCCGAGTCGCGGGGAGGGGTCAACGACGTTGGCGCAGCAAAAGCTGCCGGGTTGTCGGGAAGCGGGGGAATCCGGGGATTACGAGACGAAATCTCTTTCGCCCCGCCTCACTCGGTGATGATCGCCCCGCGGGGCGTGGTCGGCGCATAGCCGAGCGGCACGGTCAGTTCCATGCCCGAATCGTTCGGCGCGAAGGCGTCGAGGAAGCGAAGCGCCAGCGTGCGGTTGAAGGTCGGCGGGGCGTCGTCGAAGATCGGCGGCCGCGGCCGGGGCAGGGGGATATCGACCGCGACATCCGCGGCGGCCACGATCTTGCCGTCCTCGAGGTCGTCGAGCTGCTGCTCCTCGGTGAACCCTGCCGCAGGACTGGCGCTCCGCTGCCGGGTGGGAACGGCCGCAGCATCGCCGGTTCCCTCGTCGTACTGGACCGTGGCGACGAGAACCTTGCCCGACCCGGCCGCGGGCGGTTTCGATTCGTTCGGGGACGGCGTTGCCGCCGCCACCTCGTCCGAAACGCTGCCGTCGGCCGTGGTTGCGGGCCTGGTCCCGGGGGCGGGGGTGTTTCTCGAAGCGTCCTTGGCCACAGCGTCGGCGGTGATGACGCGCGGCGCCGGGTCCTCGCACGATCCGTCGAGACGGGCGTTGCCGTCGACCACCGACACGCGGACCTTGGCGATGCCGGAGTTGATCATGCCGAGCTTCTCGGCCGCGGCGCGGGTCACGTCGATCACCCGGCCGCCGACAAACGGTCCGCGGTCATTGATCCGCACCACGACCGAACGGCCATTGGCGAGGTTGTCGACGCGCACCTTGGTGCCGAACGGCAAGGTGCGGTGAGCGGCGGCCAGTGCCGATCCGCTGGATCTCTCGCCGCTCGCGGTCTGGCCGTCGAGATCGTACCAGGCCGCCTTGCCGCACTGAGCGGCAAGCGCGTCGCCGGACGCAACCGCGCCGCCGGCGAGACCGGCAAGAACCAACAGAACCGAGACCCCTCTCGACTCCACCCCTCGGGCACTCCCTCAGAACAACGCACGGTGCGGGCAAACGAGCCTGGAGACCGGGGAAGGGTATCGGGCGAAATGCGGCCGGAATGCGGCCCGTTGTGGCCCGACGCTTCGGAGCCGTGGGCCTGGCGCGGGCCGATTTGCAGCAAATATGCGGCACAAACGGGGAAATCGGCCGCAGCGACGCTTTTTGAGATTGGCCGGGCCGGGGCGCAGAGTCAGTATGAACACCGGGTTTCTCGCCACCATGGGGTGCTGCCATGTCCGCATCGGTATCGAGGGCGGCGGTCGCCGTTGTCCTCATTGCAGGGGGGCTCTCACCCGCCGCCGGCCAGTCGAGCGAGCCAACTCATCTCGAATGCGCCGGGCCGTTCGGCGCCGACAGCAGCGAGGCGCTCCTCAGGCAGGTGTTCGGCGACGACCATATCCGCGACGAGACGATCGACGGCCCCGAAGGCACCACGCTCGATGCCACGCTGGTCTTCCCCGACGATCCCGAGCGACGACTGATCGTGCTGTGGTGGGACGAGGCGGCGCGGACCCGACCGGCCGCGATCATCATTCGCGAGGACTCGAACTGGATGGGCCCCGGCGGCGTCCATCTCGGCGCAGCGCTCACCGACGTCGAGGCGATCAACGGGGCACCGTTCGCGCTGCTCGGGTTCGGCTGGGACTATGGCGGGGCAGCGAGCTTCCCGGAGGGTGCGCTCGCCGAGATTCCCGGCGGCTGCGTGCTCAGCCTTTCGTTCGACCTCGACTGGACGAGAGACTTCGGGCCCGAGTTCGACGCCATCATGGGCGACCAGCAGATCCCGTCGTCGGATTCGGTCATGCGCTCGGCCGACCCGCGGGTCTCGGAAATCGCGGTCGGCTACCCCGAGTAGCGGTGCGGCCGGCTCCGGCCGCGGTCTGAAGCCTTTCGTAATGAAAGGCGCGCATGGTGCCGTCTGAAGCCATCGTTCGGGAGGGAACCGCATGACCGGCCTGTCGCGAAGAGACGTCATCCTGGCGTCGGTGGGCGCCGCCATCGCTGCCGTGGGCAGTGCCGGATTCCCGGCTGCGCTCTTCGCGCAGAGCGCGGTGACGCCTGAACAGTTCCTGGCGATCTCGGAGCGCCTCACCGGCAAGAGCGACCTCGATGCCGATGTCGCCACGACCCTGCTCGGCGGATTCCTCGCCACCGGGCACGGCACGGAGCTGGCACGGCTCGCCGACGAGACATTCGACGCCTTCACGCCGCTCGCCGACGCGATCGTGGCGGCATGGTACTCGGGGGTGTTCGACACCGTGGAGGACGGCAAGCCCGCGCAGCGGGTGGCGGCCTTCACCGAGGCGCTGGTGTGGGAGGCGATGACCTTCAGCAAGCCGTTCGCCGAGTGCGGCGGCGAGACCGGCTACTGGGCCGATCCGCCGGAAGCGTGAGGGGGAGGGCGAAGCCATGGCAGACGACATCACCGCCGACGTCATCATCGTCGGCTCGGGCATCTCCGGAGCGATCATGGCCGCGCGGCTTGCGGCATCGGGCGTCAAGGTCGCGATCCTCGAGGCCGGCAAGTCGGTCGACCGGCAGGACGCGGTAGAGACCTACTGGAACGCGTTGATCAAGGTGCCGGAATGCCCGTATCCGCCGGTGCCGGAAGCGATGCACCCGATCTCGAACGACCTCGATTTCTGGTACGACCAGACCGGGCCCGACAAGTTCGCCAGCACCTACATCAAGGTAGTCGGTGGCACGACCTGGCACTGGCTCGGAACCTGCCTGCGGCTGGTGCCCAACGATTTCCGCCTCAAGACGCTCTACGGCCAGGGCGTCGACTGGCCGATCGCCTATGACGATCTCGAACGGTTCTATGGAGAGGCCGAGAGCGAGATCGGCGTTGCCGGAGATTCGGCCTCCGATCTCGGATCGCCGCGCTCCACCCCCTATCCGATGCCCGAGATCCCCCAGACCTATCTCGACAAGGCCTACTTCAAGGCGCTCGAGGGAACGATCTACGACGTGCGCTCGACGCCACAGGGGCGGAACTCGGAGACACGCGAGGACCGCCCGCCGTGCTGCGGCAATGCGAGCTGCATCCCGATCTGCCCGATCCAGGCCAAGTACGATGGCACCGTCCACGTCGCGCGCGCGGTCTCGGCCGGCGCGACGCTCCACGAGGCGACCACGGCGGTGTTCGTCGAGGTCGGCGCCGATCGCAAGGTGAGCGCCATCCGCTTCAAGCGCTGGGACGGCAGCGAGGGCCGAGCGACCGGCAAGGTCTACGTCCTTGCCGCGCACGCGATCGAGATCCCGCGGCTCCTCCTCAATTCGACCAGCGAGGCGACGCCGAACGGGGCGGCCAACTCGTCCGATCAGGTCGGGCGCAACCTGATGGACCATCCCACCCAGCTGTCCTGGGCGCGCGCCAAGGATGCGCTCTATCCCTACCGCGGGCCGCTTTCGACGTCCGGCATCGAGAACCTTCGCGACGGCGATTTCCGCAAGGAGCGAGGCGCCTTCCGGATCGAGATCGGCAACGACGGCTGGTCGTGGCCGACCGGCGCGCCGATCACCACGGCGCAGGAGCTGGCGACGCAGGGCCTCCGCGGCGCGGCGCTCGATGACGCCCTCAATTTCCAGACCGCCCGGCACATCCGGCTCGCCTCGCTGGTCGAGCAGCCGCCGGACCCGGAGAACCGGGTGACGCTCGACACGGAATCGCTCGACATCTACGGCGTCGGACGGCCGAAGATCGCCTATCGCCTCGACGACTACACCAAGGCCGGGTTCAAGGCCTCGGTCGAGGCCCACGACGCGATCTTCCAGAAGCTCGGCGCCACCGAGGTGAAGCACAGCCCCGTGGCGCAAGGGGCGGGGCACATCATCGGCACGGCCCGGATGGGTGCGGACGGCAAGACCGCGGTGGTCGACGCCGACCTCCGCAGCCACGACCATCCCAACCTCTTCGTGCTCGGCTCGGCGGTGTTCCCGACCTCGGCGACCGCCAACCCAACGCTGACCATCGCGGCGATGGCGATCCGCGCCGTCGATGCCGTCAAGGCGACGCTGGCGGGGTAGGGGGCGACCCCTACTTGCCGACGACGACGTAGCCGCGGGTGAGGTCGTTGTTGTCGCTGTCGTTGGTGTCCATGGCGCCGAACAGCGCCTCGGCCTTCACCCAGGCCGGCGGGTACTTGTACTGCGACACGTCGAGGATGAGGAGCCGGTCGGTGTCGGCGTCATAGGCGGCGAGCGGCGAGATGTGCCCGCCCGCCTCCTGGCCGATGGCCTTGCGGAGATAGTTGACGAGGACAAAGTGGTCGTCGTCGTCGATCGCCGCGACCGCCGCCGTCCGGAAGGTGTCGAGGTCGGTATCGCCGGCATGGACGACCTCGACCTTGAGGTCATGTGCGGTCAGCACCCGGCCGACGTCGTCAAGGGTCATGCCGAAGGGCGGGCTGAGGATGGCGGAGGCCGGCTTCACCGCATCCACCGCCGGCGTGAACATGTTCTCCTGGTCGAACAGGCCGAGCCCCAGCGTCATGTCCGAGGCGGGGCGCGGGACGTCGAGCGCGTTCAGCACCATCGAGATCGACGCCGGCCCGCAATAGGCGGGATTGATCTGGTTGGCGAAGTGCATGCTGAGCGGGAAGTAGTCGTTGCGGGCTTCGGCGCCGAGCAACAGGGCTTCGCCCTCGGGGCTGTCGAAGGCGATGACGTCGGGCGGCAGCGGCAGGGTTTCGGCCCGGGCGGCGACGCTGCCGGCAACGGCGGTCGCGGCGAGAACCAACGTCGTCATCCAGCGCATGATGTTCCTCCTAAGCCGGGTCAGAAGGCGGATCGGCCTGACAGCCGCGCGTGCGGCACTGTATGCAATTTCGAAGCTCGTGTCCCGCACCCCCGAAGTCACGGAATTGCGATGCCATCCGGGGTTGCAAAGGCCGCCGACATCTCCGTTAATGAATGCTTGCGGCAATCGACGGCTGCTCGCCCCGGCGAGGGCTATTCGGGGATGAGCGGCATGGTGACGACGCCGACCGTCTGGAAGTCCGTTCGGCAGGTCGACACGACCGCGTCCGGCGTCCAGAACAATGCCGAGATCATCGGCCGGAAGGACGGCGGCTACTACGTCGTCTGGGAAGATTCGAGCGACGTCACATCTGACTTCACGGGAAGCGGCGTCGGGCCGCATCGGTCCGTTCGGCTGACTGCCCAACAATTGGGCTCGTCCGGCCGGTCGTGCTGCTGCCTAATGCGGGCCGCCGGCGTCGACGGCTGCGTGACTTTCGACACGGGGCATAACCGGGGGAGCGCTTGATGGTGACGACGCCGACGATCTGGAAGCCGGAATTCCGGACCAACGAGATCACGAACAGCGAGCAGTTCGACGGCGTGCTCGCCGATATGGGCGGCGGGCGCTTCGTCTCGGTGTGGACGGACTTCGATGGTTCAGTAGCGTCGCCCGGGATCAACCTGGTCGGCCAGATCTTCGATACCGAGGGGAGTGCGCTCGGCGATCCCTTTCAGGTCAATCAGGCGGTGAAGACCGGGCACCAGGAAGACGGTGCTGTTGCGAGCCGTCCCGGTGGCGGGTTTGCGGTCGCCTACAAGAGCTACAGCACGTCGATCACCGATGTCTCGATTCCCGTCGACTTCTTCGACACCAACGGCAACCGGACCGGCGGCGCGACGGTCCAGGCCGACACCAATGACGACGTGCTGTCGGCGCCGTCGATCGCCGCGGGGACCGACGGCGGATACGTCGTCGTCTATTCGCGGAAGGTCGACGCCGACGGCACGTTCGACATCGTCAGCCGGCACATAAAGGCCAACGGCACGGTCGACGCCGAGCAGTCGGTATTCGACTCGACTGACACCAGCGCTCATGCCGCCGAGGTCGCGGCGCTGACCAACGGCAACTACGTTGTCGCGTTCATCGATCTCGCGAATCCGGGTGACCGTGATCCGGAGTTCAAGATCGTCGGGCAGAACGGAGCGATCCCAGGTCCTGCGGGTGGCAAGGGATTCCAGATATCGACTGCGCTCACCGACGAAACCGACGTCCAGGTGGCGGCGCTCACGGGCGGCGGATTCGTCGTGGCCTGGGTGGGCAAGGACGGCGACAGTTCCGGCATCCGCTACAGCGTCTACAACGCCAACGGCACAGCGGTTAAGGCGAACCAGTTTGGCGGTGGTTTTGGCGCCAACGCCACCACGGCCGGTGTCCAGTCCGGGGCCGACGTTGCCGGGCTCAAGGACGGCGGGTTCGTCATCGTCTGGCGGGACACCGAACGCAACGGGACCTACGGGCAGCGTTTTGATGCGAGCGGCGACAAGGTCGGCGGCGAGTTTCTGGCCGCCGGGTCCGGTCGGACCAGCTCGATCGTCGCAGCGCTCGATGACGGACGTTTCGTCACCGGCACCTCGAAGGTCATTCCCAACTCGGACGTCTTCGCCACGATCTTCGACCCGCGCGAGACGACGATCTCCGGCGACGGCGACGACAACGTCATCACCAGCCGTATCGAGGGCGCGACGGTCAACGGCCTCGGCGGCGACGACGAGCTGCTCGGCCAGGCGGGCAAGGACAGGCTCAACGGCGGCGACGGCCGCGACCGGCTGAAGGGCGGCGAGGGCAAGGACAAGCTCACCGGCGGCGGGGACAAGGACACCTTCGTCTTCGACTTCGCGGTCAAGCCGAAGAAGGCGGCGAACACGCACAAGGACAAGGTGCTCGACTTCTCGCACAAGGCCGACACGGTCGAGCTCGACGGCGACGTTTTCACCCAGCTCAAGCTCGGCAAGGTGAAGAACAAGGATTTCGACACCGGCACCGACAAGGCGTCGACGGACGGTCACACGCTCTACTGGCACGAGAAGAGCGGCAAGCTCTACTACGATACCAATGGCAGCAAGAAGGGCGGGGATGTCGAGATCGCCAAGTTCAACAAGGACGCCGACCTTGCCGCCAACGACTTCCTCGTCACCTGAGGCCCCAGCGGACGCCAGGACGCCGGCAGGAGGACGACCATGATCGCGGCGCGCCGCGTTGCGCGGCTGGCCTTCCTGCTCGCGGCGTTCGGGCTCGCACTCGAGTCCGCCGCCGTCGGAGCCGGATCGCGGCCGCCGGTCGCGGCGGAAAACGGCATGGTGGTCTCCTCGCAGCGGCTCGCCTCCGAGGTCGGCGTCGCCGTGCTTCGGGACGGCGGCAACGCGATCGATGCGGCGGTCGCCGTCGGCTATGCGCTGGCCGTCGTCGACCCGTGCTGCGGCAATATCGGCGGCGGGGGCTTCGCCACCATCCGCCTCGCCGACGGCACGACCACCTTCTTCAACTTCCGCGAGACCGCGCCGGCGAAGGCCCGCCCCGACATGTTCCTCGACGACAAGGGCGAGCCGGTGAAGGACCTCAGCGTCCTCGGCTACCTGGCGGTGGGCGTGCCCGGCACCGTGCTCGGCCTCGAGGCGATGCGCGAGACCTACGGCACGCTCTCGCGCGAGGCGCTGCTCGCGCCCGCGATCCGGCTGGCGCGGGAGGGGTTCGTCCTGTCGGAGGGCGACGCGGCGAACTTTGCCGGGTCGGCCGAGGCGCTCGCGCGCGAGCCGAACGTCGCGGCGATCTTCTTCCGCGACGGGGCGCCGCTCAAGGCGGGCGAGCGGCTGGTGCAGACGGATCTGGCGACGACGCTGGAGACGATCTCGGACGGCGGACCCGGCGCCTTCTACGCCGGACCGATCGCGGCCAAGATCGTGGCGGCAAGCAACGCCAACGGCGGCATCCTCTCGCGGCGCGACTTCGCCGACTTCACCGTCCGCGAGACCGCGCCGCTGACCTGCGACTACCGCGGCTACGACATCATCTCGGCGCCGCCGCCGAGCTCGGGCGGGACGACGATCTGCGAGATCCTCAACATCGTCGAGGGCTGGCCGATCGGCGAGGCCGGGTTCGGCTCGACCCGCGCCATCCATCTCCTCGCCGAGGCGATGCGCCATGGTTTCGTCGACCGCAACGTCCTCCTCGGCGACCCCGACTTCGCGCCTAACCCGGTGGAGCGGCTGGTGTCGGACGACTACGCCGCGACGCTCCGCGCCGCGATCGACCCCGACCGCGCCGGCCGGTCGGAGGACGTCCAGCCCGGCGCGCCGCCGCACGAGAGCATGCAGACGACGCACTACTCGGTCGTCGACAAGGACGGCAACGCGGTGTCGGTGACCTACACCATCAACGGCTGGTTCGGCGCCAAGGTGATCGCCGGCGACACCGGCTTCTTCCTCAACAACGAGATGGACGACTTCACCATCCGGCCGGGCACGCCGAACATGTTCGGCCTGGTGCAGGGCGCCAAGAACGCCATCGCCCCCGGCAAGCGGCCGCTGTCCTCGATGAGCCCGACCATCGTCACCCGCGACGGCGCGCTGTTCATGGTGACGGGCAGTCCCGGCGGCCCGCGCATCATCTCGACCACCCTCGCCACGATCATGAACGTGGTCGACTTCGGCATGGACGTGCAGGCTGCCGTCGACGCGCCGCGCATCCACCACCAGTGGCTGCCGGACCGGATCCTGGCGGAGCCGACGGCGCTGTCGCCGGACGTCCGCGCGGCCCTGGAGGCGATGGGCCACACCGTTGCCGAGGGCGATCCCTGGGGCGCGGCGGCTGCGATTCTGGTCGGGCCCGGCGGCCCGGCGGACGGCGGGACGCTCTACGGCGCCGCCGACCCGCGGCGGCCGGCAGGAGCCGCGGTCGGCTACTGAGCCGGCGGTGATCCCTCCTCGGCGCCGCCGACGGCGAGGCGGACGCGGAAGACGAGCCCGGTCGGCGCATAGTCGATCGTCGCCTCGACGCCGTCGACCGGCGGCAGGCTCCTGGCGATAAGGTGGGAGCCGAAGCCCTGCCGGGCGGGCGCCGTGACCCGCGGGCCGCCCGACTCCCGCCAGCTCAGGTCGGCGTGACGGCCGCCGGCCTCGATCGTCCAGGCGATGTCGACGTGGCCGCCTTCGCGCGACAGCGCGCCGTACTTGACCGCGTTGGTGCCGAGCTCGTGGAGGACGAGGGTGAGGCCAAGGGCCGTCTTGCCGTCGATGACGACGTTCGGGCCGGCGATGCGGACGCGGCCCGGGGTCTGGGTATGGAGCTCGAGCGCGCTCCGCACCAGCGTGTCGAGGTCGCTCTCGGCGACCGTTCCATTGGTGAGCGCCGTCTGGGTGGCGGCGATCGCCATGAGCCGCTGGCGGATGGCGAGCGAGGCGCTGTCGATGTCGGAGGCCTTGCGCAGCGTCTGGCTGACGATCGCCTGGACGATGGCGAGGAGGTTCTTGACCCGGTGGGTGCTCTCGCGGGCGAGGGTCTCGAGCTGGGCCTCGAACTGCTTGCGGCGGGTGATGTCGTGGACGGCGCCGACGACGCGCGAGGGGCGGCCCTGAGCGTCGTTGAGAACGGTGCCCTGGCGGCCGACCCAGATGTAGTCGCCCGAGGGCTGGCGCACGCGGTACTCGGCATACTGCAGCGCCTCCTCGAGCGTCTGGCCCGGGCTGGTGGCGAGTTTGGCTGCGTCGTCGGGGTGGACACGCTCCTGGAACGCACGAACCGGAATCTCCTCCACGCCGTCGAAGCCGTAGAGGCGGCGGAAGGCCGGCGAGGCCGTCAGCAGACCGGTGGCAAGATCCCATTCGAAGGTGCCGAAGCCGCCGGCCTCCTGGGCGAGACGGAGGATCTCGGTCTGGCGGAACACGTCCTGCTCGGCCTTCTTCTGCTCGGTAATGTCGTGGCCCTGGACGAAGACTCCGACAACCTCGCCGGACGCATCGCGGTATGGCTGGTAGATGAAGTCGAGGAAGTGATCGACCGGCGGGTCGCCCGGCGTCGGCGCGAGCTGCACCAGAACCCCGCGGCCGATGAAAGGCTCGCCCGTCCTCATCACCTGGTCGAGAAGCTCGACGAAGCCCTGGCCGACGACTTCCGGCAGAGCCTCGGCGAGGCGGAGACCGATCAGGTCGTGGCGGCCGACGAGGTCTTCGTAGGCGGCGTTGGCGAGCTGGAAGACATGGTCGGGACCGGCGAGCAGGGCCATGAACCCCGGCGCCTGGCGGAACAGGCTGCGGACGAGGTCGACCTCCGAGGCGAGCAGGCTGTTGGCCGCCTGGACCTCCGCGGCGCGGCGCAGGACGCTCGACTCGGACATGTTGTCCCGGCGAGTGGCGGAGCGAAGCCGCTGGAGCTCCGTGACATCCTCGGTGTGCTGAAGGATGAGGTGGAACCGGCCGTCGGCATCGAAGACCGGCGTGTGGGTCGCGCTCCAGTAGCGCATCTGCGGCGGTTGGCCGGGACCCGAGGTGTCGTACGGGATGAGGGCGATGTGGTCGCTCTCTTCGGTCTCGATCACGCGGTCGAGCGAGGCCTTGAGCAGCTTGTAGCTCGGCGTCTCGGGGTCGCTCGGAAAGGCGTCGAACAGGTAGCGGCCGACGATCTCGTCGCGCGAAGCGCGGCCGACGACGCGAAGATAGGCTTCGTTGCAGCCGACGATGACCAGCCCTGGGTCGAACAGGACGTAGGCGTTCGGCGAAGCATTGAACAGCGCGTCGAGATCGAGCGACGCACTCCGAGCGTTTCGAAACAGGTTAGTCCCCTAAGCGACCGCCCCAGCGGCATCCGCAGGGGTATTCCATCGCCAAGGAAGAGTCCACAACCGGGACGACAGGCCGGGCCGCTCATGCCAGAGCGCGGTAGACCATCGCGCGGTACACCGCAGCCGCCGTCGTCCTCGCGCCGAGACGATTCCGGGCCGCCGCCAGAATCTTCTCCGCGGCGCGCTGCGAAACCCGCATGTGCTCCGCGGCCTCGGGCACGGTGAACCCGCGCGCGGCGAGCATCAGCCCTTCGGCCTGACGCGGGGTCAGCCCCGCGAACTCCCGCAGCATGCCCCGTCCCTGGACGGCATCCCAGAAGACACGCGACATGTCCCGGAGCATGCTGCGCGCGGGCGCATCGGCATCGCGATACGCATCGACCGCGCGCGGGTCGATGACGAAGGCGGTCTGCATCGGAGCTCCCGTGACGTCGTCCCGCTCCGGCTGGTGGAAGGCAAAGCGCATCTCGTTGTCGAGAAGGGCGCTGCCCATCGACATTACGGCCTTGGGCAGCTCCCGCTTCATGGCCATGATCAGGCGCTCGTTGTCGATCAGCAGCCCGCGCGTATGCGTCACCGTATAGGGCACTGTCGGGTCGGTGAGGGCGCCGCCCATGTCGTCGTACATCCGCTGCATGTCGTCCGAGTACGACATGGCGATCGCCCGCGCGCCATTCGTCAACTGGCCGGGCGGCTCCGCCGACACGCCGAGGGTTATCTGCGTGACCCCGTATTTCGCGGCATAGGCGCGGAGCACGGTGAATGTGTCGTCGAGGGCGGCGCAGCCTTCGAGAGCGGCGGCGAAGTCCTCGATCGCGGCGCCATCCGCACGCGACATCACCGGCGCCCGGTCCCCGATGCCTTCCCGGATGCACAGAAACAGCGCCTGCGCCGTCCGCCTCACGCCGAGCTTCCGCCGCACCGAAGCAAGATGCTTGTTGAGGGTCGACGGCGAGATGCCGAGGCTCGCTGCCGCTGCACCCGTGTCGAATCCGGACAGCATCAGCCGCAAGCAGTCACGCTCGCGCGGGCTGAGCGAGTTGGGTGCCGGGGCGCCGTCCGTCGACATTGCTTCTCCGCGAGGAGGATGCCTTGCCAGGTGGCCGCCACGTCAGTACGGCGAGCGATTGCCGCATGTCGCGCCGAACGCCCCCATTTTATGCCTGTGGCGGGATCGGTCCAGCCCTATTCCCGGTATGGGTGTCAGCCGCCCCGGGACCCAACCATGGCCGGTGAGGGTGCGCGGAGGGTGTCGCGCGCGGCGGCGGATGCCACCGTCAGGCGATGCGAATACTCGGATTCGTGCGGTTTCCCGTACCCGCGCGGGTACTTCCTGCCATTGGCGCGTGTCCTGCCCGGCTGCAACTATCGCGATGACGGGCGTTCAAGCGCATGAGAGGTCGGTTGACGCCGGCCGCATCTCAAGATCGGAGGAACCGATCATGGCGACGTTGAAGGTCGAGACATCCTTCGACTACTCGGGAACCGTCCTTGCCGACATCACCGAGATCACATTCGACGACGACGGGGTCGCCGAAGAAGCGACGTTCGATGCTGCGCAATTCAACGATGTGCAGATTTCCACCGAGGTTCAGATCTTCGGCGAGTCTGATCCAAGCCTGGGCTTTCTGTCGACAATCCGCATCGAAGGCATCAGCGGCCTCTTTACGGCGGCGCAGGGGTTCTCGTTCGTCGTCGCCGCGCAACTTGTCCTGGTCGGTGAGGGACTGGCCGACACGATCTTCGGCAGTTCGGCGGCCTTCAATCGTTTCGAGGGGGGAGGCGGGGCGGACCAACTGACGGGTGCCGGCGTTTCCAACGCCTTCCTTTACACCTCGCCGTCCGACCTCGTTGCAGGAGAGACCCTGACCGGCTCCTTCTACACATTCGACGCCATCGAGGTCGTCGCGGGGGGCGGCTCGTTCGACTTCACGGTCGCCGAGATATCCCTGATCAAGACACTGGAATTCACGGCCGCTCAGGCGTCCGCCGCCACCGTCGCCGTGCTCCGCGCCGACCAGCTCGGTGCCGGGAAGATATCGCGGATCGTTGACTCGAGCCCCGTCGCAAACACCCTGGTCATTCAAGGTTCCGACGTGGACCTGTCCGATCTTCAGTTCGAATTCTGGTCGGCGCAGGACAAGGTCAGAGTCGACGGCTCCTCAGGTTCAGACAGCCTCGTGGGCTCGAACCTCACCGACACCCTGAACGGCGGGGCGGGCGACGATATCCTCGACGGCGGCGCCGGTGCCGACACGATGGCGGGCGGCTCCGGCAACGACACCTATGTGGTCGACGACGGCGGCGACAAGGTCAGCGAAGCGGCAGGAGGGGGCATCGATCTGGTCAAGGCCAGCATCAGCTATTCGCTTGGCGGGGATGTCGAGAACCTGACCCTCACAGGCGGCGCCGCGATCAACGGAACCGGCAATGCGCTCGCCAACGTCATCAAGGGCAATGGCGGCGCCAATCGGATCAATGGCGGCGCAGGGTCCGATGTTCTCACCGGCAATGCCGGACCCGACACCTTCGTGTTCAATGCTGCGATCAAGCCGAAGAAGCAGGCCACGGCCAACGCGGACGAGATTGCCGACTTCTCGTCAAAGGACGACACGATCGAACTGGCGGCGGCCGTGTTCCCGAAGCTCAAGCCCGGCGTTCTCAAGAGCAAGGCCTTCGACAGCGGCAAGAAGAAGCCGTCGAAGGACAAGCACCTCGTCTACTATGACGAGAAGCATGGCGACCTCTGGTATGACGCCAACGGCAAGAAGCAGAAGGGGAAGGGCGACGTCCTGATCGCAACGCTCGACCCCAAGCTGGACATCACCGCCGACGACATCGTCGTGGCGTGATCAGGTGCGGATCAGAGGCGCCTCATAGAGACGGTAGGTCTTGCGCGGCTCCATCGGCAGGATGTGCTGGACGGCGCGGAGCGATTGAAGGTTCGCCTCCGATATCCAGCCGAACTCGAAGACGTCGAAGCGGTGCAGCGCGCCCTCGATCATGGCCTGAAACAGCGCCGGCAGGATGCCGATGGCGCGGAGGCGCGGGTCGGCGCCAATGCCGAACAAGCGTGCGCGCCGGATCCTCGGCATCAGGAACGGCATCTGGACGAGACGGACCAGATCGGGGCCGCCCCGGGCGCGGGCAAGGGCCTGGTTCACGTCGGGCACGGCCATGACATAGCCGACCAGCTCGTCGTCGCGGCGCATCGTCAGCACCAGCTCCGGAATCATCACCCGCATGATGCGGTGGGTCAGGAATGCGAGCTCGGCCGGGGTGATCGGCGTAAAGCCCCACACCGTCTCGCGGATACGGTTGCCGAACTCGTTGACCTCCTTGAGGGTCGCAGCGAGGTTCTGCCGGCTGGCCCGCTCGATGCGGAGTTCCGGGTGCCGCGCGAGAATGCGCTCCTTCAGCCGCTTGAGCTTGGTCCAGTTCTCGCTCCTGCCGAGCACGCCTTGCTTGTCGAGGACGAAGGCGTGGAAATCGTGGACCTTGGCGAGGCCCACCGACTCCAGAAGCGGGCCGTAGCGGGCCGGCGTGTGGGCCATCATGATTGCCGGCGGGTCGTCGTTGCCGAGAACCACGACGCCGAACTCACCCTTCAGCGACGGGTTGACCGGGCCACGGATGGCATCGAGACCGCGGGCGCGAAGCCAGTCGCCGGCCGTGGCGATCAGCGCGGCGGCGGCTTCGCGATCGTCTTCGCACTCGAAGAAGCCGAAGAAGCCCGTGCGGTCGCCGTAGTGCTGGTTGTGGAGACGATCGACGATCGCCGCGACGCGCCCGACGACACGGCCGTCCCGCCGGGCAAGGAAAGCCTGGCGCTCGGCGTGCTGCCAGAACGGATGGCGGGCGGCGTCGATGGCGAGCCGGGCCTCCGAGGCGAGGGGCCGGACGAAGGCGGGGTCGTCACGGTAGAGCGCCGGGCGCAGCGCGTGGAAGGCGGCCCAGTCGGCCGCCGTCTCGACCGGCCGGATGTCGACGGCGCCGGTCACACCGGGTTGTCGGCCAGCGCCGTCGAGATCTCGGCTGGCTCGCCGTCCTGCAACGGGTCGCGGGCATGGATCTCGGCCAGGGCATCGATCACGCGCTGGACGTCTTCGGGCGTGTGAAGGCAGGAGAGCGTGATGCGGACGATCGAGGTGTTGATCGGCACGGCCGGGTAGAGCACGAGGTTGGCGATGATGCCGTAGGTGTGCTCGAGCTCGTAGATGGTGGGCAGGGCGCGCATGCCCTTGGCCCATACCGAGGTCACGGCGCCCTGGGGATTGCCGATGGTCAGCCCCGCCTTGCGAAGGCCGGCGCGAAGCATGTTGAGGTTGTCCCACAGCTTCTTCCGACGCTCGGGCATCCGCTGCATCAGTTCCAGCGTCTTGATGGTGGCGGCGGTGATCGCGGCGGGCAGGGCCTTGGTGAGCACATAACCCTGCGACTGGAAGCGGATGAACTCGATGACGTTCTTCGGCCCGCACATATAGCCGCCGAAGGTGCCGAACGACTTGGCGAAGGTGCCGCCGTGGAGGTCGACCTCGTCCTCGACGCCGAAATGCTCCGCAGTGCCGCGGCCGTTCTCGCCGAGGACGCCGGTGCCGTGGGCGTCGTCGACGAGGAGGCGGGCCTTGTACTTGTTCTTGAGCGCGACGATCTCCGGCAGCGGCGCGAGCTCGCCCGACATGCCGTAGACTCCGTCGACGGCAATCAGCTTCGGCTGGTCGAGCGGGCATTCCTTGAGCTGGCGCTCGAGGTCGGCGAGGTCGTTGTGCTTGAACCACGAGGCCTGGCCGCGGGCGAGGCGGGCGCCGTCGTGGACGCAGCCATGGGCGTAGGAATCGACGAAGACGCGCTCGTTGCGGCCGACCAGGCAGGCGATGGTACCGGCCATCGCGCCGAGGCCGAGATTGTGCACCGCGCACGCCTCGGTCCGGCGGAACTTCGCCAGCTTCTCCTCGAGCTCGAGGTGAAGCGCGGTCGTACCCGTCAGCGGCCGGGCGCCGAGCGGCGTGCCGGCGCCGTGTTCGTCGGTGACGGCGCGGGCCGCGGCGACCGCCTCGGGGTGGAGGGCGAAGCCGAGGTAATCGTTGGTCGAGACCTGCAGCAGCTCGCGGCCGCGCATCTGGATGTGCGGCCGGCAGTTGTCGAGCGGGAAGACGCGCGAGAAGACGTCGGAAAGCTTGTCGAAGTCGTCGCCTGCGCCCCGGCGCATGCGCTGCATGAAGACGTCACACTTCTCGAAAAGGTCGGCCATTGCCCCCTCGCGTCACAGGAAGGGGCGCATTCTTTTGCCTTCGCAGCGCAAAATGCAAGGTCCGCGTTGGCGCTCCGGATCCGCTCTGTTCGACGGCATGACGGATCGCGAGGCATGACCACGCCACCCGCTACGCCATGCCGCGGCCGGACCGACGCCCCACAGCGCTTCCCCTTTGCCGGCCCGGCACGACGGCTCAGTAGATCAGGATCGCGTCCGTGGACGGGACGATGCCCTGGAACTGGCCGATCTGGACCTGTCCTCCGCCGCCGCTGCCGTTCGAATCATAGAAGAAGGCGCCGAACGGGGTGAAGAAGAAGCGGGTGTCGCTCTGGGTCGCCGCGGCGACATTGTATTCGATGAGGCCAGGATTGATCGGCCCGGTCGGGCCGATCCCGGCGAAGGCGCTCTTCGCCACGCCGACATAGTCGCCCGGTCCGTAGTCCAGCACCTGCGAAAAGCCGTTGATCGAGCTGAATGCAAAATAGTCCGCGCCGAGATCGCCGTGGAGCACGTTCTGGCCGCCACGGCCGTCGAGAAAGTCGTCGTCGAACCCACCGTAAAGGAAGTCGTTGGCGTCGCCGCCGATCAGGACGTCGTTGCCGTCGAGGCCGAATATCGTGTTGGTGCCGCCCTTGCCGTCGATCTTGTCGCCTTTCGGGCCGCCGGTGAGGCTGTCGTCGCCATTGGACCCCTTGATGTCCATGGCCTTGCCGAACAGGAGCTTGTTGATTGGTCCGTTATCGCCGTCCTCGAGTGCTTTCTGGGCCTTGCGCAGCTTTGAGACGGAGAAATTGTAGTGCGACGCAGCGACCAGCTGCACATTACCGTCAAAAAGCTTGAAGCCGGTAACGGTGCCGTCGAACGCACCACCGCTCTTCTTGAAATCTCCAGAAAATTCAAGCGAAAGGCTACCATCCTTCACAACCAGGGTGGAGCTGTTCTTGAGCTTCAGCTTGCCGAGCTCGATAGTGACGGTGATGTTGTCGGTATTATCGGTCTCGGTCTTGAACTTGATTTTGACCGGCTTCTTCTTCTTTCCCTTCTTTTCGTAGTGCTCAAGCATGGAGGCGTCCTCCCGGACCGTTGAGGTGGAAAGGGAACCATGGCGCGGCCGGCGGCGAACGCGCGGGGCGCAAGCACGACACATCGTGGCGCGGTTGTCGTCACCAGAACTGGTGACGATATGGACTTACGGGCGAGCGGCTCTACACTAGATTTACCAGTGGCGAATGCACCCTTCGGGCATGGGGGAAGGCGATGGCCGTCCGTGACGAGCTGGTCGAAACCGTTGGCGCGGTCTATGCCGCGGGGCTCGATCCGTCGCGCTGGGAAGACGCTCTCGCCCGCATCGGCAAGACCGTTGGCGGGATCGCCTGCACGCTCGAGCTGATCGACCGTCAGACCATGACCCATCGCCAGTTCCGGGAGCACGGACTGCCGAGCGTCCTCGAGCTCGCGTACCTGTCGCACTATGCCTCGGTCAATCCGCGCTGGTCGCTGGTGCTCCATCAGCAGGCGGGGGAGCTCGGCTGGGACTACAGCATTATGGGCGAGGACGAGATGTCCCGCTCCGACTTCTACGAGGACTTCCTCGCGCGGGTCGACTTCCGCTACTTCGCATATGGCATGCTCACGGCAACGCCCGGCGAGTTTTCCGGCATCGCCGTTCATCGCGCCCGCTCGCAGGGTCATGTCGAGCGCGCCGAAATCCGCAGGCTGCGGGTGCTGGTGCCGCACGTCCAGAATGCGTTCGACATGTCACGCCGGGTCAGCGCCGCGCGCGATACCCGAGCGGCGTCCCTGGAACAGGCTTTCGAATGGTTTGCCGATGGCGTCGCGCTCGTCGACACGGACGGACGCCTCCTCTACGGCAACCGGGCCTTCTTCGCGATCGCCGAGAGGCGCGACGGAATCCTCGTGCAGGCGGAGCGACTGGCGTTCGCGCTCGCCGTGGCCCGACGTGCGTTCGGGGTGGCGATGGCGCGCGTGACCAGCCTTCGCGACGGCGAGCCGGTGGGCACCGCGGCAGGCGATTTCGCCGTCGCGCGGCCCGGCGGGGCGCCGGCCTACGTCATCTCGGTACGTCCGATCCTCGCCCCGGACACCGTCGGAGGCGATGCGGTGGCGATGGTCGTCATCCACGATCCGCTCGGCCGTGTCGCCACCGAGATCGACGTGCTTCGCGAGGCCTTCGGCCTGACCGAGGCCGAGGCCGGCCTCGCCCACGCCCTGCAGGCGGGACAGTCACCAAGCGAATATGCGTCTACGGCCGGGCTCAGCCTCAACACGGTCTATACCCACCTCAAGCGCGTCAAGGAAAAGACGGCCACGACCCGCCTGTCGGCGCTGGTGCGCAAGCTGAAGGATGTCGAGGGGCCTTTGCGGGCGCGGTGAGCCGCGCGCTATTCGCCGAGTAGATGGAGCACCACCGTGCGGCGATGCGGGCGGCGCCGGTGCTCGAAGAGATAGACGCCCTGCCAGGTGCCGAGGGCGAGCTGCCCGCCGACCAAGGGAATGCCGAGGGAGACCTGGGTCACAGCCGTCCGCAGGTGAGCCGGCATATCGTCCGGCCCCTCGCTGTCGTGGACATAGCGGCCGGGGTCCTCCGGGGCGATGGACGCGAACCATGCCTCAAGGTCGGTGCGCACGTCCGGATCGGCGTTCTCCTGGATCAGCAGGGACGCCGACGTGTGCCGGCAGAACACCGTCAGGAGGCCGCTGGCCATCGCCTCGGCCTCAACGAAGCGGCGGATCGGTCGCGTGATCTCGACCAGTCCGGGCCCGCGTGTGTCGATGACGAGCGTGTCGACGGCCTGCCGCATCGCTCAGCCCGGCCCGCGGTTCGCCGCGGCGGGGGCGCCGCCCCGTCTCGAACTGCCTTCGCGTGACCGCCGGTTCATGTCTGCCCCGTCGTCTTCATGCGGAAAAGCCCAGCCGGATCGTGACGTTATCGTCGCGGGTTGTCACGCTCGTTCGATCGGCGCCGGCATCGAGCAAGAAGGTGGCGAGCCCGCTCGAGGCGGCGGTCTCCTGATGGTGAAGAGGGTGGAACGGCGTGTGGTGGTGCGGCACGGGCGGCGGTCGCCCGCGATAGACCAGCGTGACCGCCAGCTCGAGCGTGTCGTAGTTCGCCTCCATCGCCACCGGAGAGGCGAGATATCCGTCGTGGTCCAGATCGTCGACCACGCGTGCGGCGGTGTCGCTGGCGCGGCCGATCACGTCGTCCCGGAGCTTCCACGCCTTGCCCTCGGTCGCGAGGAAGCGCGCGAGCTCGGCATGGGCGTCCCGGGTGGCCTGCCAGTCGGCGGAGCCGCGGCGATGGATGCCGATCCGGAAGATCAGGGTCAGAAGGATCGCGGTGGCAAGCGAGACCGTGAGCATGTCGCTGGTGATGGTCTGGATCCAGGCCGGCAGGTGTTCGAAGTATTCCGGCTTGGCCTGGGTCAGCAGCCCGACAAAGAGGGCGACGCTGACCGCGAAGCCGCCGCGAAGATCGATGCCGCGGGTGAACATCACCTCGATGCCGCTGACCACGAGGAAGCTCGCGGTGAACATCAGCATCCCGCCGGCGATGCCGGGTGGGAGGCCGATGATGGCGGCGCCGAACTTGGGCAGGAAGGCAAAGGCGACCAGAAAGAGGGCCGCCGCAAAGGCGATCGCGCGACTGGTGGCGGAAGTCGCGCTCGACAGGCCGACGAGCGAGGGAGCGCCGCTCTGGCCAGGCGCCCCGACCAGCCCGGCGACAAGGCAGCCGAGGCCGTCGCCGACAATGCCACGGGAAATGTTGGCCATGTCCGGTCGCCTCCAATCCGCGTCATTGATGCGCTGAGCGGTGGTCACGACACCGACGGTACGGAGCGTCGCCGCAATGGCCGAGGCGATGAAGGCCGGGATCAGCGCCGGTTCGAAGCCGAAGGACAGGTAGGACGGGTCGGGCAGGGACAGCCAAGGGGCCGCACCGACGGCATCGAAGGTCGGAGCGCCGATCAACCCGGCCAGCATCGCCACGACGACGCCGAGAGCGAGGCCAAGGAGCGTCGACACCAGGCGCAGGATGCCGCGGCCCCAGATCGAGAAGCCGATGCAGGCGGCGAGGGTGACGAGCGCGACCCCGACAGCGTCGGCGAAGCCGGGCTGGAGCTCGCCGTCGACGTCGAAGGCCTCGCTCACCCCGACGAGGCCGAGCTGCAGGCCGACGACGAAGACGGCGAGGCCGGCGATGATCGGTTGAAACACCACCCGGAACGGCTCGAGCAGGCGGGACAAGAGAATCTCGATGAGCCCCGCGAACACGGTCATGCCGGCAACGGCCGGAATACCGCCCGCCTTGGCGGCGAGGATGGCGGGGCCGAAGTAGATCGCCGAATAGGCCGATGGCACGAGGTAGCCCGAGCCGAAGAAGCGGCCGCGCCAAGCCTGGAGGGCGGTCGCGACCGCGCAGGCGATGAGGGCAAGGCTGATGAGGCCGGCGGTTTCACTGGTGGACAGCTTGGCGGCGCGCGCGACCAGCAGCACGAGAATGAGATAGACGCTGATCATGATCGCGTACTGGAAGCCGAGCGCGATCAGCCGTGGCAGGGGAGGGACGTCGTCGACGCCATAGATGAGGTCGGTCGGCTTGGAGGCCATCGGCGGCACCCCCCTTTTCCCTGTTCGGAAACGACCCCCCGACCATGCCGCGCAATGACGCGGATTGCGAGCGGCGAAACCAGATCAACCGGCGCGGTCGTGGACCGTTCGGATCCGATACGTCGCGGCGCCGAGATGACCGGACTCGCGACAGAAATTCCGGTTCAACTTTCAGGCGCAATTCTCTAAAGGAATTCGATCAGGCACGGTTCGCCAGACGGCGGGGCCGACCATCGGGAGGAGAGAAGATACATGGCAGGCAAAAAGATTCTGATGCTCGTCGGCGATTTCACCGAGGAGTACGAGATCTTCGTCTTCGATCAGGGCATGGAGGCGATCGGCCACGAGGTCGACATCGTCTGCCCCGACAAGAAGGCGGGCGAACTGCTGCACACCTCGCTGCACGACTTCGAGGGTCATCAGACCTACACCGAAAAGCTCGGCCACAATCACCATGTGACCAAGACCTTCGCCAAGGTCGATCCGGCCGACTATGACGCGGTCTATATCGCGGGCGGTCGCGGCCCCGAGTACATCCGCATCGACAAGCGCGTCCAGAAGATCATCCGGCACTTCCACGAGCACGACAAGCCGATCTTCACGATCTGCCACGGGGTGCAGGTTCTGATGGCCGTTCCCGAGACGATCCGCGGCAAGGAAGTCGCCGCGCTCCAGTACTGCGAGCCGGAAGTGACGGCGGTGGGCGGCGTCTATATCGACGTGCCGCCGACCGGCGCCCATGTCGACGGCAAGCTGGTTTCGGCCAAGGGCTGGACCGGGCTCGCGGCCTTCATGCGCGAGTGCAACAAGGTGCTCGGCACCGAGATCCACCACGGCGAGGCCAAGGGCGCCAAGGCCGGCGCGCGCCGCAAGTCGGCGAAGAACGGCAACGGCGCCCGCGCCGCAGCCTGAACAAACGAAAGCGGGAGCCGGTTCATTCGGCTCCCGCTTCACTGAATATCGGACGGCTGCCGGGACTGTCGCAAACCGACGCCGCGCACCTCAGGCCGCGGCGGGCCGAACGGCCCCGGGATCTCCAAGCCCGTGCTTACTCGAATGTGGTGCCAGACGCATCGGTGGCCGCGGCGGCCGTAGCCTGCTCAACCGGGACACGCGCCAGAATCGATACGCCGTCGCCGCGTTCTTCCACCGTGACGAACGCGGTGGAGGGCGCCGGCGCGCTCGAGACGGGCAGCAGGTCGCCCTTGGGTGCAACCGCCGTCGCGGCGTCGTACTTGGCGGCGCTGGCGATGCCGACGGCGATGGTGGCGGCGACGCAGGTCGCAACGATCGTGGTGTGAATCCGTATCGTCATGGTCTTGTTCCTTCGGCGGCGCGAGTATTCCGACCGCCTCATAAACGCCGAAACCGCCTGAAAGGTTCCGGTACGCGGCGTTCATCTATGGTTCAGCTTGGCGACCAGCAAGGCCGATCACTGAAACGCTACCGCAAAGCGATCGCTCATCTCGGCCGCGGCAACCATCGCCGGACCGCGGTCACTGTCGGTGACGACGCGAACGTCCTGCCTGGCGGCGCCATCGAGGCATTCCGCGGGGATATTCGGCCAATCGGCCTTGGCGCAGACCTCGGCGACAGTCGGCGCTTCGTGGGTCTCGCCGCGCATCGTGGCGCCGGTCACGGCCGCCGCGACGGTGGCGGCAAAGGCGACAGCGGCGAAAATCTGGCGGGTCCTGGTGGTCATCGTTCCTACCCCTTTTCTTGGCCGACCAGCTCGTTGCGGTCTCGGCCAATCAATCTTCATGACCCACACATAGTTCCGTGCGAGAGCCGCAACAGTGATGACCGTCACAGAACTGGTGTGGTGGGGATCACACCGCAAATGAAGCTTGGGTAATGTTGAACGGCGGTCGTGCTTCACTTGCCGCCCCTGCCGCCAGGGGCTAGAAGCCCGGCGACGCGGGGCGGTGATCGCGCCGCGGTCGGACGAGAGGAACCATGCCGCGCACCGCGCTCTATCCGGGCAGCTTCGACCCGATCACCAATGGTCACGTCGACCTGCTCGCCGGCGCGCTCGACCTCGTCGACGAGGTGGTGATCGCGATCGGCGTCCACCCCTCGAAGAAGCCGATGTTCACGCTCGCCGAGCGCAAGGCGATGATCGCGGCGGCGGTCGGGGCGATCCCGGGGGGCGCCGGCCGGGTGCGGGTCGCGACGTTCGACGGCCTGGTCGTCGATGCCGCGCGCGAGGCCGGGGCAGGGGTGCTCATCCGGGGCCTCCGCGACGCCGCCGACTTCGACTACGAGATGCAGATGGCCGGCATGAACGGCGCGATGGCGCCGGACGTGCGTACGGTGTTTCTCCCGGCGAGCCCGGCGACCCGCCACATCACCGCCACGCTTGTCCGGCAGATCGCCGCCATGGGTGGCGACGTATCGGCCTTCGTCCCCGCGGCGGTCGCCGCAAAGATCAAACGCAAGTTCCGACGCTGACGGCAGGTTCCCGGATGTTCCGTTTCGCGCTTGCTCCGGCCCTGTTCGCAGCGGCCCAGATGCTGATGCCGGGCGTCGCGCACGCCACGGCCGGCATGGGCTGCGAGGCGCTCGACGGCTCGGGCGCGGGCGTCGAGATGAACCTGCCGCGCTCGCCGGGCACGCCGCCCAACTGGGTGCGCGTCTTCTCGGCAACGCGGAAATTCAGTTCGCTGTCGATGGACGAGGACGCGATTCCGATCTCGACGCGCCAGGCGTTCGACGGCGGCGACACCTTCAACATCGATCTGAC
Organism: Bauldia sp.; assembly: GCA_020442065.1. Taxonomy (GTDB): domain Bacteria; phylum Pseudomonadota; class Alphaproteobacteria; order Rhizobiales; family Kaistiaceae; genus Bauldia. Next base: position 8,349 of record JAGRKZ010000095.1, on the reverse strand, counting down.
CGACGAGGACTACGCCGAGGCGGTCATCAAGATCCGGCTTCTTCGCGCCGAGGAAGGCGACGAGCCGCCGGTCTATATCGGCTACCTTCACGTCGTCGGCGAAGGTATCTACCCGATCTCATGCATAGAGGATGAATGATGTTCCGTAACCTGATCGTCGCGTTGTGCCTGACGTTCGCGGCGCTGCCCGCCGCTGCGCAGGACCTCGACCCGGAGAATACCCTCCTGATGCAGCTCGACAGCGGCACGGTGGTCATCCAGCTCCGTCCTGACCTGGCGCCCAACCACGTCGCGCGGGCGAAGGAGCTGACCCGCCAGGGCTTCTACGACGGCACCCCGTTCCACCGCGTCATCGACGGCTTCATGGCCCAGGGCGGCGATCCCACCGGCACCGGAACGGGCGGCTCCGACCTTCCCGACCTCAAGGCCGAGTTCAGCGACGCCAATTACGGACGCGGCACGATCGGCGCCGCCCGCACCAGCGACCCCGACACCGCCAACTCGCAGTTCTTCATCTGCTTCGACGACTGCTCGTTCCTCAACGGCCAGTACACGGTCTGGGGCCAGGTGGTGAAGGGCATGGAACTCGTCGACGCGCTCAAGCGCGGCGAGCCGGTGCAGGACCCCGACCGCATCGTCACGATGAAGGTCCAGGCCGACGTCAACTGAGACGCCGAGACACGCGGGGGCGGCGAGAGCCGCCCTTCCGGCGTCCATCGCCCCAACCACGACACGACCAAAGCAGGAGAGACCACAGACATGGCCGAACTCGATCCGGAGAACACGCTGATCCTCGAGACCACCAAGGGCACGGCGACGATCCAGCTCCGTCCGGACCTTGCGCCGAACCACGTCGCGCGCATCAAGGCCCTCGCCCGTGAGGGCTTCTACAACGGCACGCCGTTCCATCGCGTGATCGAGGGCTTCATGGCCCAGGGCGGCGACCCGACCGGGACCGGCATGGGCGGCTCCGGCCAGAAGCTCAAGGCCGAGTTCAACGCCGGCAAGCACGTTCGCGGCACCTGCTCGATGGCGCGCGCCCAGAGCCCGGATTCCGCCGACAGCCAGTTCTTCATCTGCTTCGCCGATGCTTCCTTCCTCAACGGCCAGTACACGGTGTGGGGCGAGGTGGTCGACGGCATGGACTCGATCGACAAGATCAAGCGCGGCGAGCCGGTGCAGAATCCCGACAAGATCGTCTCGATGAAGGTGATGGCCGACGCCGCCTGACGTCTCGGCCGCGGGCGCCCGGCGGAAGTCCGGGATTTGCCCGCGGCGCGACTTCACCCCGCGAGAACAGACGGCTTCCACCGTGCGCGTCGATCTCTTCGACTTCGAGCTTCCCGAGGCGTGCATCGCGCTTCGTCCGGTCCGCCCGCGTGACGCCGCGCGGCTCCTCGTGGTGAAACCGGGGGAACGGCTCGCGGACCATCACGTCCGCGACCTGCCGGACCTGCTCGCGCCCGGCGATGTGCTGGTCGTCAACGACACGCGGGTGATGCCGGCCGAGCTGCACGGCGAACGCCTCCGCGGTCAGGCGGCGACGCCGGTTTCGGTCACGCTCTTCGAGCGCCTCGACGGCTCGCGCTGGCGGGCGTTCGCCCGGCCCGGCCGGCGCTTCGCGCCGGGCGACCGCCTGCGCTTCGGCGCATCGGCGGAGGGGGCGTGCCTGGTCGCCGGGCTCGACGCGGTGGTCGAGGCCAAGGGCGAAGCGGGCGAGGTGACGATCCGCTTCGACCTTGCCGCCCCGGTGCTCGACGAAGCGATCCATGCCATCGGCCGGATGCCGCTGCCGCCCTATATCGCCGGGCGGCGGCCGGTCGATGCTGCGGACAGCGCCGACTACCAGACGGTCTACGCCGCCGCCGAAGGGGCGGTGGCGGCGCCGACGGCGGGCCTTCATTTCACCGACGCCCTGATGGAGCGGCTCGATGCGGCCGGCATCGAGATGCGGCGGGTCACCCTCCATGTCGGGCCGGGCACCTTCCTGCCCGTCAAGGCGGACGACACCGCGGGGCATCGCATGCACGCTGAGTGGGGGACGGTTGCGGACGACACCGCGGCCGCGCTCAACCGCGCCCGTGCCCGCGGCGGCCGGATCGTGGCGATCGGGACGACCTCGCTCCGGCTGCTCGAATCCGCCGCAGGGACGGATGGCACCATTCGTGCTTTTTCGGGCGAGACGTCGATCTTCATCACACCCGGCTACCGCTTTCGCGCCGTCGATCTGCTCATGACCAACTTCCACCTGCCGCGTTCGACCCTGTTCATGCTGGTCTCGGCCTTCTCGGGCCGCGAGACGATGCTCGCCGCCTACCGTCACGCGATCGATGGCGGATACCGGTTCTATTCCTACGGCGATGCGAGCCTGCTCTATCCGGAGGCGGCGCGATGACCCCCGACGTCGCCTTTGCGGTCGAAGCAACCGACGGCTTGGCGCGCACCGGGGCGCTGACCCTGCCGCGTGGCCGGATCCGCACCCCGGCCTTCATGCCGGTCGGCACCGCCGGGACCGTGAAGGCGATGTACCTCGACCAGGTGCACGCGCTCGGGTCCGACGTCATCCTCGGCAACACCTACCATCTCATGCTCCGTCCCGGGGCCGAGCGGGTCGCCGCCCTTGGCGGGCTGCACACCTTCGCCAACTGGCCGTGGCCGATCCTCACCGATTCAGGCGGCTTCCAGGTGATGTCGCTGGCCGCCCTCCGGCGGATCGACAAGGACGGCGTGACGTTCCGCTCCCATATCGACGGCTCCGAGCACCGGCTGACGCCCGAGCGGTCGCTGGAGATCCAGGCGCTGCTCGATTCCGATATCCGCATGCAGCTCGACGAATGCGTGGCGCTGCCCGCCGACCGGCCCGCGGTCGAGAAGGCCATGGAGCTGTCGCTCGCCTGGGCGGAACGCTCGAAGGCGGCGTTCGGCGCGACCACGGGGCGGGCGCTGTTCGGCATCGTCCAGGGCGGCGACATCCCGGAGCTGCGTATCCGCTCCGCCGAGGGGCTGGTTGCCATCGGCTTCGACGGCTATGCCGTCGGCGGGCTTGCCGTCGGCGAGCCGCAGGAGACGATGTTTGCGATGCTCGATGCGACGACGCCGGCGCTGCCGGCGGACCGGCCGCGCTACCTGATGGGGGTGGGAACCCCGGAGGACATCCTCGGCGCGGTCGCCCGCGGCGTCGACATGTTCGATTGCGTGATGCCGACCCGCGCCGGGCGCCACGGCGTCGCCTACACCCGCTACGGCAAGGTCAATCTCAAGAACGCCCGGCACGCCGACGACCCCCGGCCGCTCGATCCCTACTCGGACTGTCCGGCGTCGCGCGACTATTCACGGGCCTATCTCCACCATCTGGTGAAGTCCGGCGAGTACCTTGCGGCGATGCTGCTTACCTGGAACAACCTCGCCTACTACCAGTGGCTGATGGCGCGGATCCGGGCCGCCATCGCCGCTCACCGGTTCGAGGAATTCGCGGCCGAAACCATCGACGGCTTCGCCCAGGGCGACCTGCCGGCGCTCGGATGACCCCTCAGATCGACTCGCCGCTGTCCTCGACGAGGCGGCAGCCGTTGATCCGCCAACTGCCGTCCGGCTGTTGCTGCAGCGAGTAGATCGCCACCCAGTTACGGCCGTCGGGGCCGGTGATGAAGACGTGCTGCTCGGGGCCGCGCGGGGTGTCGGCCGCCGTGCCGAAGGTCACCGAACGTGGCCGGTAGACTGGCGGATAGCCGCTGCGGACCATCGCCATGAAGCGCTCGGCGGTCGGAAACAGGCCCTGAATGGTCGGTGAGGCATAGCCGTAGGCGGCGGTGCCGTCGTCGCGCTGGAACGCTTCGATCTGGTTCGAGATGATGCTGCGAAAGGCCTCGCGGTCGGCGTCGGCGACCTCGGCCCGGGCGAGGCCGAAACTACCTGCCGCGAGGGCAAGGGCGAGGAGGATACGGGGGACGATGCCGGTCATGGATGCTCCCTCCATGCTGGATGATCCCAGTATACGACGAAAATCCTCGTTCGGTTTCATCCGAAGCGGAGCAAAATTGCGGGGCCGGCGGCGTGCAGGAGCGCCGACCCGACGGGCGTCAGCCGTCCGACGGGCGGTCGCCGTCCTCGGTGATGTCGGCGATCCAGGTCAAGGCCTGGACGGCGTGCGGCAAGCCGAGGGTGGGGATCGCGAGGAGGGCGACATGGGCGAGCGCATCCGCCGATATGCCCTCGCTCAGGCCGCGCCGGACGTGCGAATGAACCGCGCCCTCGCGCGAGGCGCCGATGGCGAGCGCAAGCTTGACCAGGCGAAGCGTCTCGCCCCCGAGAGGTCCCGCTTCGGCGACCGCCTTTCCGAGACCGGCATAGGCTTTCCAGATGTCGGGCTGGCTCCGCGCCAACCGGCTGGCCGCCGCCGGCAATTCCTTGTCCTTCGACATACGTTCCTCCTGGTGCTCCCGTGCCTACGCCGTATTGCCCCGGGCGGCTCTTCCCTGGTTACACTGCGGTCGGCATCTGACTCATGCAGACGATCATACGGCGCGAGCGCGACGGCTCATGACCCGCCAGCAAGGAGGAATGTAAGCGATCGCTTGACGATGATCGATCCGGGATCGTCGGCGCGCCCCATCGCGCCCATCACCGTCGTCCACTCCTCGGCCGGCGCCTGATTCAGGTAGCGACGAGCCGCCGCGGAGACGAACTCCCCGATGTCGACCCCGGCCGTGGCAGCAGCCTCGGTGACCCGCTTGACCAGCTCCGGATCATCAAGAGCGTCGAGCGTCGTCCCAACGACCGCTGTGTCGTCCAGCCGCTGCAACAGATCGCCCAGCAGCATCATCCCCTCGCAAGGTCATGGTTGCGGCTCATCATTGCATCAATGGACCCGAAGCGCCTCTCTGCCGGCGAGCTCGATGCCGGTGATCTCCGCGGCCGAGACCAGGCGGGCGATGTACTGCGCACAGGCGAGCCGGCGGCTGCGCTCGACGAGATAGTCCGCAATCCTTGCCGAAACCGACGCGAGCGACAGAACCTGTCCGGCAAAGCGGCGCTCGAGGCGGATGACGTGGAAGCCGTAGCGCGTCTCGACCGGCTTGGCCGTCGTCTCGCCTTCCCCGAGGCCGGCCAGCGCCGCGGCGAATTCCGGCGTGGTTTCTTCCGCCGTGATCTGGCCGAGATGGCCGCCTTCGCCGGCCGACGCGCACGCGGAGCATGCCCGGGCGAGGTCGGCAAACCGGTCGGGCCGCGCCGCCACCTCGGCGGCGATGGCCTCCGCCTGGCCGCGCGCTTCGGCGAAGGCGATGGGATCGTCCCGCCGCGCGGCGATCAGGATGTGCCGGACCTCGTAGAGGGCGGGGGTCCGGAACCGGTTCCGGTTTGCCTCGTAGTAGCGCGCGATCTCCGTCTCGCTCGGAGTCGGCACCGCGACGGCGTCATCCAGGAGCGCCCGGAGCAAGGCCTCTTCGGAGGTCTCGCGCCGGCCGCGATCGTCCGTCGCAGGTTCGGCCGCGATGCCGCGGCACCGCGCCTCCTGAAGGAGCAACTCGCGAACCACCAGGGCCTCGGCGGCCGCACGCATGGACGCGCCGGGCGATGACGACGGGTGGTGCTGGGCCTCGCCGGCGATTGCCGCACGCGGGATCGCCACGCCGTTGACCGAGACCGGGGTGCGCGCCTCGGGAGACTTCTCGACGACAGTTGTCACTGGCGGATACCCCCCGGCTTCGGCCACTGCGCGGGTCGCGCGGCGACGGTCGACGGCTGCACGGCCGGTCCCCGCGCGCCGCCCCTGGAGCGCACGACCTGATAGCCGCGGCGGCCGAGATACCAGACCGGCGCGCTCCAGATGTGGACGAGGCGCGTGAACGGAAAGACGAGAAAGATCGTCATGCCGAGGAAGAGGTGGAGCTTGAAGACCGGGTTGACGTCGGCGATCAGCGCCGAGACGCCTGGCTGCAGGGTCAGGATGCCCTGTGCCCAGGTCATGAACTTGACCATCTCGCCACCATCGAGATGGCTGAAGGACACCGGGATCGTGGCGAGCCCGAGCAGCAGCTGGGCGAAGAGCAGAAGGAGGATAAAGATGTCCCCGAAGCTCGAGTTCCGGCGTATGCGCGGATCGAACAGCCTGCGGTGGGTGAGGAGGGCGATGCCGACCAGGCACATCAGGCCGGCGACGCCACCGACGACGATCGCCAACGCCTGCTTGAACCCGTGACCGATGCCGAGCCAGTCGAAGATCCAAATCGGCGTCAGCAGGCCGACGAGGTGACCGACGAAGATGATCAGGATGCCGACGTGAAAGAAGTTGGACCCCCAGATCAGCTGCCGCCGCCGCAGCAGCTGGCTGGAGCCGCTTCGCCAGCTGTACTGGTCGTAGTCGAAGCGAAGAATGCTCCCGACGACGAACACGGTGAGGCAGAGATAGGGGTACCATCCGTAGATGGCGTGGTTGAGGAAATCACGCATGGTTGCCCTCGCCGGGGATTGGCGACGCAGGTCGCTTTGCTGCCCTGAGCCGCGCGATGAGACCGTCACGACAGCCGTCGGCGGCTTCGGGACCGAACGATACCGGCTGGTCCTCCCAGGCCGCGTCGAGCGCGGCGAGGTCGTCCGGCTGCTCGTCCTCGTCCACGAGCCCGGCCACGGCTTCGGCGTCGGCCGGTGGCGCCAGCGACAGGAGGGCCCGGAAGACCGCGGCATAGGCGGAGCCGCGCCGCTCCAAGCGGTCGCCGACTGCTTCGAGGATGTGCACGGTCTGGCCAAGCAGTTCCGTGGCGTCGTCGAGCGGGCGGGTCGAGAGGTACTCGAGGAACATCGGCAGGTAGTCGGGGAGTTCCGTGGCGCTGATCTCCAGGCCCGAGCCTTCGTACAGCGCCTTGAGGTCGATCATCGCCTGGCCGCGGTCGCGGCTCTCGCCATGGACGTGCTCGAAGAGATGCAGCGACAGCGAGCGGGTCCGGTCGAAGAGGAGGAGGTAGCGCTCCTGGAGATCATAGATGTCGCCGGCGGTGAGCTCGTCGATCAACGCTTCGAGGCCGCGGCGGTCCGGGGCGCCGACGATCGCCTCCCCGACGAGAACGCCGCGCAGCTCCGATCCTGCGGATTGAAGCTCCGGCGTGGGGTACCCGATCAGCGCCGAAAGCACCTTGAACGTCTTCATCACTCGACCTCCACCGGATTGCGGGCGCGCCCGGGCTTGCCGAACAGGCCGGGCTGGCCGGCGCCGTCCGAGCAGCCGTTGCCGAAGGAGAAGCCGCACGAGCCGCGAAGGTCGTAGGCATCCTCTCCCATCTCGCGGTGTGCGGTGGGGATGACGAAGCGGTCCTCGTAGTTGGCGATCGCCATGATCCGGTACATCTCCTCGATGGCCCCGGTGCTGAGGCCGACGCGGCTTGCGATGCCCTCGTCGATGACGCCGTCGACAGTCTTGGCCCGCATGTAGGCGCGCATGGCGAGCATCCGTTCGAGGCATCGGGCGATGGGCTCCTCGTCACCGGCGGTGAGGAGGTTGGCGAGGTACCGCAAGGGGATGCGGAGGCTGCGGACGTCCGGCATCTCGCCGTCATGGCCGATCTTGCCGGCCTCGGCCGCCGACTGGATCGGCGAAAGCGGCGGCACGTACCAGACCATGGGCAGCGTCCGGTATTCGGGATGGAGCGGGAAGGCGACCTTCCANCGCCATCTTCCAGATCGGCGAGCGGACGGCGCCCTCGATCCAGTTCTCGGGAATCCCTTGCGCCCGCGCTTCGGCGATCACGTCCGGATCGTGCGGATTGAGGAAGATGCCGAGCTGGGCGTCGTAAAGGTCCTTCTCGTCCTCGACGCTCGCCGCCGCCTCGATGCGATCGGCGTCGTAGAGGACAACGCCGAGGTAGCGGATGCGTCCGACGCAGGTCTCCGAGCACACCGTGGGCTGGCCGGCTTCGATGCGCGGGAAGCAGAAGATGCACTTCTCCGACTTTCCGCTCGACCAGTTGTAGTAGACCTTCTTGTAGGGGCAGCCGGAGACGCACATCCGCCAGCCGCGGC
>JAGRKZ010000095.1:0-312 GCA_020442065.1 Bauldia sp. | reverse complement strand
TCCTCGCGCTTGTAGATCGCGCCCGACGGACAGGCGGCGACACAGGCCGGGTTGAGGCAGTGCTCGCAGAGCCGGGGCAGATACATCATGAAGGTGTTCTCGAACTGCCCGTAGATCTCCTTCTGCACCCCCTCGAAATTGGCGTCCTCCGAGCGCTTCGAAAACTCGCCGCCGAGGATCTCCTCCCAGTTGGGACCCCAGTGGATCTTCTCCATCCGCTCGCCCGAGACGAGCGAGCGCGGGCGCGCGGTCGGGAAGGCGCCCATCTCCGGCGCCTTCTGCAGGTGCTCGTAGTCGAAGGTGAAGGGCTCG
>JAGRKZ010000271.1 GCA_020442065.1 Bauldia sp. | reverse complement strand
TTGCCGTCGCCGGCATGGAAGATGTTGGCGACCTGGAGGCCATGGCCGGCGCAGATGTCGGCGACGCGGCGCAGCACCTCCGGCAACCGCCCGGTCGGAATGACGCCATCCATGCAGATGTAGTCGGCGACCCGGCCCATGGCGCCGAAGGCGGACTTCCGTCCCTTCCAGATCGCGGCGCTCTCGGCTTCCGAGCGCGACACCCGGGTCGTGGTCGGGTTGAACGCCGCCGCAATCGCGGTGATCCGCGCGATCAGGTCGGCGATCTCGGCCTCGGAGCCCTCGACCTCGATGATCAGCAGCGCTTCGACGTCGAGCGGATAGCCGGCATGGGCGAACGCTTCGCAGACCTTGATCGCCGGCCGGTCCATGTATTCGAGCGCCACCGGGATGATGCCCGAGCCGATGATTGCGGCGACGCAGCCGCCGGCCTCCTCGGCGCTGGCGAAGCCCATCAGCATCGGCCGGGCCCCTTCCGCCGCCCGGAGGATGCGCACCGTCGCCTCGGTGACCACGCCGAGCTGTCCCTCCGAGCCGATGACGAGGCCGAGCAGGTCGTAGCCGGGCGCGTCGAGGTGGGCACCGCCGAGTTCGAGCACCGTGCCGTCAAGCAGGACCATCTTCAGTCCGAGGATATTGTTGGTAGTGACGCCGTACTTGAGGCAGTGGGCGCCGCCGGAGTTCATCGCGATGTTGCCGCCGATGGTGCAGGCGAGCTGGCTCGAGGGGTCGGGCGCGTAGAAGAAGCCCTTGTGGGAGACGGCGTTGGTGATGTTGATGTTGGTGACCCCGGTCTCGACCCGCGCGACGCGGTTGTCGTAGTCGATGGCGAGGATACGGTTGAGACGGGCGAGCCCGACCACCACCGAATCGGGCGAGGGCAGCGCGCCTCCGGAGAGCGAGGTTCCCGCCCCGCGCGCGACGACCTTGACCTTCGCCGCCGACAGCACCTTGAGCACCGCCGCGACCTCCTCGGTCGAGCCCGGCAGCACCACCGCCAGTGGCACCGCGCGGTAGGCGGTCAGCGCGTCGGTCTCGTAGGCCCGGCGCTCGTCCTCCGAAACGATGACGTGCTCGTCCCCGATGGCGGCGCGCAGGGCCGCGATGATCTCGTCGCGGCGGGCGATCACACCCGCGTCGACCGGGGGCATGGCAATGGCGTTCATGGCAACCTGTTCCCTCCGGCGGGCATGATAGCCGATGTCGGGGCGGTCGCGGCAAGGCCGTCGCGTCCCGCCGAGACAAATTTGCCGCGTCGGGCGAGGTGCTTGATGTTGATAACCTGTCCCGCCGCCTGCTATCGACTGGCGGCAAAGCATCCTGACCCGGGAAGACGCCTGTTCCATGAATGACACCGCGCGGCGGCCAAAGGTCGGGCTGTTCGTCACCTGCCTGGTTGATCTGTTCCGCCCCACCATCGGTTTCGCGGCCGCGAAGCTGATCGAGGAATCGGGCTGCGACGTCGAGGCTCCGGCAACCCAGACCTGCTGCGGCCAGCCGGCCTACAATTCCGGCGACCGCCGCGACACGCGGGCCATCGCCCGGCAGGTCATCGCCGCCTTCGAGGGCTACGACTACGTCGTCGCCCCCTCTGGCTCCTGCAGCGGCATGCTCAAGTTCCACTACGCCGAGCTGTTTGCGGACGAGCCCGCGTGGAAGGCGCGGGCCGAAGCCTTCGGCGCCAAGGTCTACGAGCTGGTGAGCTTCCTCCACGATGTCCGCGGCATGCGCGAAGTGGCGGCGCGGTTCGAGGGCTCCGTCACCTATCACGATTCCTGCTCGGGCCTCCGTGAGCTCGGCGTCCGCGCCCAGCCGCGTCAGCTCCTCAAATCGGTGGAGGGACTGACCCTCAAGGAGCTTCCCGACGCCGACGTCTGCTGCGGGTTCGGTGGCACGTTCTGCGTCAAATATCCCGACATCTCGAACGCCATCGTCGGGGAGAAGACGCGCTGCATCGCCGGGACCGGCGCGGGCACGCTGCTTGCCGGCGACCTCGGCTGCCTGATGAACATGGCCGGCAAGCTCCAGCGCGACGGCGTGCCGGTTCACACCCGCCACGTTGCCGAGGTGCTGGCCGGGATGACCGACGACACCCCGCCGATCGGCGAGACGGGCTGAGCGCCATGGACATCTCGACATCGACCTTCAAGGCCAACGCCAAGCACGCGCTCCGCGACCCCAACCTCCAGAAGGCGCTCGGCCACGTCCGCGTCGGCTTCATCGAGAAGCGGGCGAAGGCGGCGGACGCGCTCCCCGAGTTCGAGGACATCCGCGACGCCGCGCGCGACATCAAGAACCATACGCTCGAGCATCTCGACCTTTACCTCGAAGCCTACGAGGAGAAGGTCCACGCGGCCGGCGGCCACGTCCACTATGCCGAGACCGCCGAACAGGCCCGCGACCTGATCCTGTCGATCTGCCGCAAGGCCGGCGCCCGCACCGTGACCAAGGGCAAGTCGATGATCGCCGAGGAGATCGGCCTCAACGAGCACCTGGAGGCGAACGGGGTCGAGCCGGTCGAGACCGACCTTGGCGAGTACATCATCCAGCTCCGCCACGAGGGGCCGAGCCACATCATCGCCCCGGCCGTCCACCTCACCCAGGCCCAGGTCGAGGAGAGCTTCCGCAAGGCCCATACGGCGCTGCCCCCCGATCGCGACCTCAGCGAGCCGACCTCGCTGCTCGGCGAGGCCCGCGGCATGCTCCGCCGGCGCTTCCTTGCCGCCGATGTCGGCATCACCGGGGCCAACTTCCTCGTCGCCGAGACCGGCACGTCGGTGATCGTGACCAACGAGGGCAACGGCGACCTCACCCAGATCCTGCCGCGCGTCCACATCGTCATCGCCTCGATCGAGAAGATCACGCCGACGCTGAACGACGTGAGCGAGATCCTGCGCGTCCTGGCGCGGTCCGCCACCGGCCAGGACATGTCGGTCTACACGACCTTTTCCACCGGCCCGCGCCGCCCGGATGACCCCGACGGGCCGGACGAGTACCACGTCGTCATCCTCGACAACGGCCGCTCCGAGATGCTCGGCTCCGGCTTTCAGGATGCGCTCCGCTGCATTCGCTGCGGCGCCTG
>JAGRKZ010000010.1:15876-29271 GCA_020442065.1 Bauldia sp. | reverse complement strand
GGCTACCACAACATCGTCAAGGCGATCCAGGCAGGCGCCGCGCAGATGTAGTTTCGAGACAATGGGCGCCGGTCAACGGACGCCCTTCGGGAGGAAGCCATGGCAAATGACGGACTGGGCGCACGGGTGCTGCGCAAGGAAGATCGCCGATTCATCACCGGTCAGGGGCGCTACACGAGCGACGTGAACCTTGCCGGTCAGCTCCACGCGCATTTCATCAGGTCGCCGCACGCCCACGCCAAGATCAAGTCGGTGGATGCGAGCAAGGCGCTCAAGATGCCGGGCGTGGTGGCGGTGCATACCGGCCAGGAACTCGCCGACGACGGCATCAAGAACCTGATCTGCGGCTGGATGATTCATTCGAAGGACGGGTCCGGGATGCGGATGGGCCCGTATCCGCCGCTCGCGATCGGCAAGGTGCGCTTCGTCGGGCAGCCGGTCCTCGTCGTTCTCGCCGAAACGCTCGACCAGGCGGAGGACGCCGCGGGCGAGGTGGTGATCGACTATGAGGCCCTCCCCGCCGTGACCAACCCGGCCGAGGCCCTCAAGCCCGGTGCGCCGGTCGTGCACGATTTCGACGCCGGTCCCGAAGCGTGGGAGCATGGCAAGCCGCCTGCGAACCAGATCTTCGATTGGGAGCTCGGCGACTCGGCGGCAACCGACGCGGCCTTCGCCAAGGCCAAGCACGTCGTCAAGCTCGCGGTGGTCAACAACCGCACGGTTCCGAGCGCCATGGAGACCCGCGCAGTCGTCGCCGAGTACCGGGCTGCCGATGAGCATTTCACGCTGTGGAACACGACGCAGAACCCGCATCTCCTGCGCGTCGTGCTCTCGGCCTTCATCAACGTCGCGCCCGAGCACAAGCTGAGGATCATCGCTCCCGACGTCGGCGGCGGCTTCGGCTCCAAGATCTTCACCTATTCGGAGGAGGTCGTCTGCCTGTGGGCGGCGAAGAAGCAGGGCCGGCCGGTCAAGTGGACCTCCGGACGCTATGAGGCCTTCCTGTCGGACGCGCATGGCCGCGACCACGTGACGACCGCGGAGATGGCGTTCGATGCCGATCACCGTATGCTCGGTCTTCGGGTCGACACGATCGCCAATCTCGGCGCCTACATGTCGCTGTTCTCCTCGCTGATCCCGACCTATCTCTATGCCCCGCTGATGTCCGGCCAGTATGCCATCCCGGCGATCCATGTGAACGTGCGCGCGGTGTACACCCATACCGTGCCGGTCGACGCGGTGCGGGGCGCGGGACGGCCCGAAGCGACCTACGTGCTGGAGCGCCTGATCGAGACGGCGGCGCGCGAGCTCGGCGTCGATCGCGCCGAACTGCGGCGGAAGAACTTCGTGCGGAGCTTCCCGCACCAGACTCCTGTGCTGTGGAAGTACGATTCCGGAGACTATGACGGCCTGCTGGACAAGGTGCTCGCCGCCTCGAAGTGGAGCGGCTTCGCGGCACGCCAGGCCGAGGCTGCCAAGCGCGGCAAGCTGCGCGGCATCGGCCTCTCCTGCTATATCGAGGCGTGCGGCGTTGCGCCGTCCTCGGCCGCCGGCGGTGCCTATGGCTGCGGCGTCGGCATGTGGGAGATGGGCGAGATCAAGGTCAATCCGGTCGGCACCGTCGAGGTGCTGGTCGGCACGCTCGGCCACGGCCAGGGCCATGAGACGACCTACGCCCAGATCGTTGCGGAGCGCTTCGGCATTCCGGTCAGCTCGGTGTCGGTGATCGAGGGCGATACCGACAAGGTGCAGCAGGGGATGGGGACCTACGGGTCGCGGACCGCCGGCAACGGCACGTCCGCCGTCTTCAAGGCGCTCGACAAGGTCGAGGCCAAGGCCAGGAAGATCGCCGCGCACCTGCTCGAAGCATCCGAGCAGGACATCACGATCGCGGACGGCGCATTTTCGATCAAGGGCACCGACCGCAAGGTGACCCTGACGGACGTCGCCCTCGCCGCCTACACCTTCCACAAGTTGCCCAAGGACATGGAGCCGGGGCTCGACGAAAAGGCCTACTGGGATCCGACCGAGCTGACCTACCCGGCCGGCGCCTTCGTCTGCGAGGTGGAGGTGGACCCCAATACGGGCGTGACCGACATCGTCCAGTTCACCGCCATCGACGACTTCGGCAATGTCATCAACCCGATGATCGTCGAGGGCCAGGTCCATGGCGGCGTCGTCCACGGCATTGGCCAGGCGCTGCTCGAGGAGGCGGTCTACGATCCCAAGACCGGTCAGCTCGTCGCCGGGTCCTACATGGACTACTCGATGCCGCGCGCCGACAATCTGCCGAAGGTGCTCGAGCTCGGTTTCCAGGTCACGCCGAGCCCCAACAACCCGCTTGGATTGAAGGGCTGCGGCGAGGCCGGGGCGATCGGATCGCCGCCCGCCATCATCAACGCCATCACTGATGCGATCGGCAACAACGACCTCAGCATGCCGGCGACGCCGGAGAAGGTGTGGCTGGCCCTCCAGAAGGCCTCCACCAAGATGGCCGCCGAGTAGGAGAAGAGACGATGTACGAGACCAACTACCACCGCCCGAAGGACATTGCCGAGGCGGCCAAGCTGTTCGCCGGTGCCGGCGAGGCACGCTACCTCGCTGGCGGCCAGACGCTGCTCCCGACCATGAAGCAGCGGCTCGCGGCGCCGAGCGACGTCATCGACGTCCGCAAGCTGCCGGAGCTCAAGGGCATCACCGTCTCGGGCGACGCGGTGACCATCGGCGCCGCCACCACCCATGCCGAGGTCAACGCCTCGGCCGAGGTGAAAAAGGCGATACCCGCGCTCGCCTACCTCGCCGGACTGATCGGCGACCCGGCCGTCCGCCACATGGGGACGATCGGCGGCTCGCTCGCCAACAATGACCCGGCGGCGGACTACCCGGCGGCGGCGATGGCCCTCAACGCCTCGATCAAGACCGACAAGCGCACGATCGCGGCGGAGGACTTCTTCACCGGCCTGTTCTCGACCGCGCTCGAGCCGGGCGAGCTGATCGTCTCGGTGTCGTTTCCGATTCCCGCCAAAGCCGGCTACGCCAAGTTCGAGAACCCGGCCTCGCGCTATGCGATGGCCGGCGTGTTCGTGGCCAAGCTCAAGGATGGCGCGGTCCGCGTCGGCGTCACCGGCGCCCATGGCGAGGGCGTCTTCCGCTCCAGCGCGATCGAACAGGCGCTGACCGGCTCGTGGAGCGGGGACGCCGTCCAGGGCGTGACGATCGGCGCCGACGGCATGCTCTCCGATATCCACGGCTCGGCCGCCTATCGCGCCAACCTCGTCAAGGTGATGGCCAAGCGCGCCGTGGCTGCGGCCGGATAACCCGCAAGCGGCGCGATACGTTGCGCCGCATCGCGCTTGGTGCCATGTCTCGGGCATGATCATCTGCTCGTGCAACGTCATCACCAAGGCACGGATCGTGGCGGCCGCCGATCAGCTGGCCCGGGAGTCTCCGGGCCAGCCGGTCACGCCCGGCCGGATTTCTCGCGCCCTCGGCGCCCGGCCGCAGTGCGGAACCTGCTTTGCCCTGATCCGCCGGATCGTCGCGGATGCAGGACTGTCGGTCACGTGCCCCGAGCCGCTCGCCACCGTGGCCGAGCAGGATGTCACGGCGGCCGAAATCGAGATCGCGTTTGACCAGACCGGGAAGGTCGCCTAGACTCTGGAAACATTCCAAACTAGGGAAATCTCCGAGATGAAGGGTGACGCCAAGGTCATCGACTACCTCAACCAGTCGCTCCGCCATGAGCTGACCGCGGTGAACCAGTACTGGCTGCACTACCGGCTGCTCGAGGACTGGGGCTACATGAAGCTCGCCAAGAAGGAGCGGGCGGAGTCGATCGAGGAGATGCAGCACGCCGACAAGCTGGTTGAGCGCATCATCTTCCTCGAAGGTTTCCCGAACATGCAGCAGCTCAACCCGCTGCGCATCGGCCAGAACGTCAAGGAAGTGCTCGAGGCGGACCTGGAGGGCGAGTATGACGCGCGCAACCTCTACAACGAGGCGCGCGAAGTGTGCCGCGCCGCCGGCGACTATGTGTCGATGAAGCTGTTCGAGGACCTGCTGGGCGACGAGGAGGGCCACATCAACTTCCTCGAGACCCAGATCCGGCTTCTCGGCGAGATCGGCGCGGAGCGCTATGGCCTCCTCCAGGCCGAGCCCGCCAACGAGGCCGACTGAGGCCCATCGCCGGGCTGCCCGCGGCGGCCTCACGACAGAGTCGATAGCCCGGGCGTGTGCCCGGGCTCTTTGTTTCGGAGGAGGCGGCGACCTACCCTTTGACCGCACCTGCGGTCATCGAGCGGCCGATCTGGCGGTACATCAGGAGGCCGAGCACGAGCGGGGTCAGCGTCGCCAGCATCATCACCGCCGCCGCCACCCCCCAGCGCACGCCGCCGCCGGAGGCGGCGAAGAAGAACGAGGCGCCGACGCTGATCGGCACGGCGTTGCTGGTGGTGAGGATCAGGCCGAACAGGAACTCGTTCCACGAATAGATGAAGCTCAGCACCGCCGAGGCGGCGATGACATTGACCGAGATCGGTGCGACGATGCGGGTGATGATCTGGATCGTGCTGGCGCCGTCGACGCGCGCCGCTTCCTCGATCTCCTCCGGCAGCTCAGCGATCGAGGTGGCGAGCAACACCAGCACCAGCGGCAGGTTGACCAGGCAGAGGATCAGCCCCATGCCGAGCCGCGTGTCGAGGAGGTCGACCTGCTGGTACATCAGGTAGATCGGGATCGCGAAGATGATGAGCGGAATGGCGCGGAGGTTGACGACGGTCGGCATCAGCCATTTCTGGCCGATCTCGAAGCGCACCATGGCGTAGGCGGCCGGGAAGGCGAGGAGTAGCGCCAGCCCGGCGCCGATCAGCGACATGATCAGGCTGTTGGCAAGGTAGTGCGTAATGTCGAAGCGGTCGCTCATCCGGAAGATCTCCCGGTAGTTCTCGAGCGTCGGCTCCTCGATCCAGAAACCGGGATACCGGGTGATCTCCGCCTCGCTCTTCAGCGATGTGATCAGCGTCGAGATCACCGGGAAGTTCATCAGGAACGCGGCCAGCGCGAACACCAGCCAGCGGAGCGCCATCGTGCTGCGGGAGGACGTCACGTCGGCTTCCTCCGGGCGGTGAGGCGGTTGATGAGATAGAGGACCGCGAAGGAGGCGACGAGGAGAAGCATCGAGGCGGCGACGGCAAGGCCGATATCGCCGACCCGGAAGAAGGCGCGGTAGATGTAGATGCTCATCGTCGTTGTCGAGCCGCCAGCGCCGGGACCGACCAGGGTGTAGACGTTGTCGAACACCCGGAACGAATCGATGAAGCGGATGAAATAGGTGACGCCGATCGCCGGCATCAGCATCGGCAGGTCGATGTAGCGGATGGTCGCGAAACCGCGCACGCCGTCGATCGCAGCCGCCTCGCGGATCTCGTTCGGGATCGCCGCATAGGCGGTGTAGAGGATCAGAAGCGCGAACGGCGTCCACTGCAGGATCTCGATCGTGACAAGCGTGTTGAAAGCGGTCTGGGCGCCGAGGAAGGACGGCGAGTCGCCGAGCCAGAGGTACAGGTAGTAGGGCAGGATCCCTACGAACTCGTGCAGGATCAGCCGGTACATGAGGCCGACCAGCGCCGGCGCCACCATCATCGGCAGCATCAGGATCGCCATCAGCCACGGCCGCGTGTCGAGGAGCGGCGCCAGGAAGATTGCGAGGAAGAGGCCGATCAGCACTTGCGCGGTGGCAACGATGATGCCGAAGCGGAACGAGAACCAGGCCGCCGCCCAGAACTCCGGATCGGAGATCGCTCCGCCATAGTTGCCGATGCCGACGATCTCGGGGTCACGCAGCGTCTCGAAGCCGACCTTCGAGATCGAATAGATGATGTCGAGGACGAGCGGGAAGCCGAGCAGGATGAGCAGGAAGAGGGTCATCGGCGCGATGAGCCACGCGCCTTCGCGGCGGCGCTCGCGGAGCTGAAGGTCGGCGGCGGAGGCCATCGGGGAATGCGGCAGGCGTTGGGCGAGCGCCGGACCAGCCGGCGCCCGCCCGACACGCTTACTGCTGCTTCAGCAGGTCTTCCATCCCCTTCGCGGTCGCCGCGAGGGCGTCGTCGAGCGACTTCTCCCCGGTCCAGTAGGCGGTGAACTCCTTGGCCTGAAGCTCGTAGACCGAGAGCGCCTTGGCCGCCGTCCCGCCGTTCATGACGAAGCCGTAGGAGCCGGCGAAGTTGCCGAGTTTGACGAGGTCGGGGCGCTTGCCGGAGACCTTTTCGATGATCGTCGCGCTGAGCGCCGGCGAGCCGCCGGCAAGCGCATATTCTTCCATGGCAGCGGGGGTTGCGAGCCAGTCGAGGAACTTCTTCGCCCCGTCCTTGTGCTCGGAGGCGGCGTTGATGCCGAGACCGAGACCGTGGATGTGGGTAAAGCGGCCGTCCGATCCGGCCGGCGGGGCGACGGTGCCGATCTTGCCGGCGACGGCCGGGGTCTTCGCCGGGTCGTCGAGATCGCCGAAGGCGGCGTTCCACTGCAGCATGGTGGCGGCCTGGCCCGAGCCGAAGGCGGCGTTGGCCTCGGCGTACTCGTAGGTGGTCGAGTCCTTGGGCGTGACGCCGGCGTCATAGAGCCGCTTGTAGAGCTCGAGCGCGGTGCGGAAGCCCGGGCCGTCAACGGTGACCTTGCCTTCGGCGTCCATCCAGTTGCCGCCGCTGGAGCGGGCGGTCGAGTGCCAGACCATGATGTTGAACAGGAGGTTCTTCATCTGCAGCACGGCGCCGTAGCGGGTCGGGCTGTCGGCGTTGATAGACTTGGTGAAGAAGTAGGCAGTCGCCTCGAAGTCATCCCAGGTCCACTCGTCCGGATTCTTGGGAGCGAGGTCCTTGCCCATCTTCTCCTTGGCGATCTCGGTGTACTTGGCCTTCCAGGCGTCGTCCGAGAGCAGCTGGTCGATGAGGTCCTGGCGGTAGTACATGAAGTGGAGCGACAGGTCGGTCGGCACGCCGTATTGCTTGCCGTCGTACTGCATGGTGGCGAGCACCTTCTCGCTGAAGGTCTCGGACGCCGCCGCCGGCAGCTCGATCGGGTCCATGAATGGCGCGTAGCGGCCGAGCGCGTAGGTCGCCAGCAGGTTGATGTCGAATTCCTTTGAGCCGGCGCCGAGATCGGCGGCGAGCTTGTCGAAGAAGCCGTCGCGATTGAAGAAGATCAGGTTGACCTTGTCGGCGTCCGCCGCGGTCTTGTTGTAGGTGTCGGCGACGGCGCGGAGCGCGGTCTCCTCGGGGCCGCCCGGCCAGCCGAGGACCGTGACCTCGGCGGAGGATTGCGCTGCGCCGAGTGCGGCGAACAGCGCCGCCGCGGCAAGTGTCTTGACGATGCGAGGCATGTCTCAGTCTCCCTCTGCGGTGAAAGCCTGCCGGGCGAGATCGGCCACTCCGATCACGCCGGCGTGTTTGCCGAGGCCCGCGGCGCGGATCTCGGGGTGGAAGGGCTCGGCAATGTCGGCGAGCGCGGCGCGCAGCCGGTCGAGGAAACCGGGCGCAAGGCCGATGCTGCCGCCGATGACGACGAAGGCCGGGTCGAAGAGTCTCTGAAGGTCGAGCACCAGGCGGGCGATGACCGTCGCAGCTCCGGCGACGATGCCTTCGGCCCACGCCTCGCCGGAGGCGCTTGCGGCAAAGATGCCGCGGGCGTCGGTATCGTAGCCCGCGGCCCGCGCCGCGACCGCCATCGCGCCGCCGCCTGCGACATCCTCGACGCGGATGCCGGAGTCGACCGCGAGCGAGGTCTGGCCGACGCTTGCCGCGACGCCGCGATCGCCGACCAGCAACCGGCCACCGGAGACCACGCCGCCGCCGATGCCGGTCGAGAGCGTGAGGAAGACGATGTCCTGTCCCTCGCCGGCGCCGTGACGGTGCTCGCCCCAGGCCGCAGCCTGGGCGTCGTTGGCGAGGGTGACGGCGACGCCGAGCCGCTCGCCGAGCGCCTTGCCGAGGGGAAAGCCGTCGGGAACGGGCAGGATGGCCGGATTGAGCGTGTACCAGCGGCCGTCGCTCACCCGGCCGGTGACGGCCGCGGCGGCGGCCCGATACCGGCCGGCCCAATCGGCGACGAGATGGGCCAGCGCATCGCACCAGCCCTCGGCGTCGAAATCGCGCGGCGTCGGTATCTCACGCTCGTCGCGCACGGTCGTGCCGTCGACCAGTGCGGCGAGCATCTTGGTGCCGCCGATATCGGCGGCGAGGATCGTATCACCGCTCATGCCGCTTCCGGCCGCTTTCCGGCGGCGACGGCGCGCGCGAACCATTCGGTGATGTGCTCGGGGCGGGTGATGGCCGAGCCGACGACGACGGCGGCGGCGCCGGCGGCGATCGCGGCGCGCGCTTGCTCCGGCACGCGGATGCGTCCCTCGGCGATCACCGGCCGGCCGCAGCCGGCGAGCGCCGCGACCAGCGGCAGGTCGGGATCCTCGGGGACGGGGCCGCCCATGTATCCGGAGAGCGTGGTGCCGATGAAATCGACGCCGAGCCCGACGGCGGCACGGCCCTCCGCTTCGGTCGAGATGTCGGCCATCGCCTTCCGCCCGTGGCGGCGGATGGCGGCGTAGAGGTCGGCGATCGGCTCGGGATGGGGATAGGCGGTGGCGTCGAAGGCGATGATGTCGGCGCCGGCCTCGGCCAGCGCGTCGACGTCGGCAACGGTCGCGGTGATGCGGACAGGGGTATCGGCGAAGTCCCGCTTGACCAGGCCGATGATCGGCGCCCGCGTTGCGATGCGCACTGCGGCGACATTGGCAATGCCTTCGATGCGAACCGCGACCGCGCCACTCGCCAGTGCCGCAAGGGCGAAGCCGACGACGATCTCCGGCCGGTCGAGCGGGCCGCCCGGCACCGGCTGGCAGGAGACGATCAGCGATCCGTTGAGTGTGGCTTCAATATCCACGCGCGGCCTCCGACGACGAGAAGCCTAACCATAACCGGACCAGTTGGCAACAAGCTGGCGGATAAATCGGCCATTCATGCAATATTGGTATGCTACTGGTCTGTATTTCGCTCTGTCCGCCGCAACTCGGCGACGAAATCGTAGCGCTCGCCGCAATAGGTGGTTTCGGTGAACTCGACCGCGCTGCCGTCCTCGGCGAAGCATCGTCGCTCGGCGACGAGGAGGGGCGCGCCCGGCTCGAGATCGAGCAGCTTGGCAATCTCGGGCGTGGCGACTGCCGCACGGAGGCGCTGGAGCGCGCGTACGGGGCGACAGCCGCGCGCGTCCATCGCTTCGTAGAGCGAGGCGGTGACGAGACCGGCATCGGGCAGGAAGCGGCTCGGCACGGCCGCGCGCTCGACTGCCATCGGCTTGCCGTCGCCGGTACGGATGCGGTGGAGGCGGCAGACCGAGGCGCCGGGCGAGAGATGAAGGGCCATCACTTCGGCGGGCGAGGCCTCGCCGACGCCGCGGTGGAGCCAGATCACGCCGGGCTCGAAGCCGCGCGAGCGCATGTCCTCGGTGAAGGAACTGAGGCTTGCGAGCGGCTTCTCGATGCGCCCCGCAACGGCAGTGCGGGCTCCGTGGCGGCGGACCAGGAAGCCCTCGCTGACGAGACGGTCGAGTGCCTTGCGGACGGTTGCGCGCGACAGGGCCAACCCTTCGGCCAGTTCGCGCTCACCGGGGAGCGAGGCACCCGCCTCGAGCATGCCTTCGGTGAGGGCGGCGCGGAGCCCAACCTCGAGCTTGCGATAGAGCACCGTGGCGCCGCCATCGGCGGTGCTGAGTGCCTTGCGGAGGAAGTCGTACAGCGGCGGGTCGGCGGTGGTGCGCATGGCGCGGCGATGAGCCCTCTTGTCCGCCTCTCCTACGTCCGCGCCGTCAGGCGGACAAGGGCCGGCCGGGCGTCGTGACCGCTAGCGACGGTGCGAGCGGCTGTAGACGTCGACGCTGAAATAGCCGCTGGCCTTGATGCAGGTGGTGGTGCCGGGGACCTGCTCGTAGCCAGGCCCGTAGCGGTCGCAGTAGGTCGGGACCGCCTGCGCCTCGCCACTTGAATTGTCGTCTTCGACCGCCGCCCGGTCGTGTGGAACGTCGAAGATGTCCGGGGGCAGCACGTCGATCTCGTCGGCCGAGGCAACGGCCACGGCAGCCAGCAACGGGAAAGTGACGAGGATCATCCTGAGCATCGCGGGACACTATCATCCGCGGCGGGGGAGTAAGCGTGATTTTGCCCGGGCTGTCCGGCGCGAAAGGGCCGCGGCCTAGTCCCTGCCGCTGCCGATGCCGCCGAGGAACACCCGGTCGAGGGTGGCCTTCGCGGCATCGAACTGATCGGGGGAAAGCGCCTTGCCGCCGAGCACGGCGCGAATCTGGGTCTCGAAGTCGGCATAGTGCTGGGTGGTCGCCCAGATCATGAAGATGAGGTGGCGGGGATCGACCGGCGCGAGCCGGCCGGCGTCGATCCAGCCCTGGATTACCGCCGCCTTGTCGTCGACCAGCGTCTTCAGCCGGCCGCGCAGCGTCGCGCCGAGCACCGGCGCGCCTTGCAGGATCTCCATGGCGAAGAGCCGCGAGGCGGTCGGGTTGTCGCGGGCCATCTCGAGCTTGCGGTCGATATAGGCGGTGATCTCCTTCGCCGGGTCGCCGGCGGCGTCGAGATGCTCGAGCGGTTCGAGCCACATCTCGTGGGTGCGGTTGAGGACGGCGAGGTAGATGTCCTCCTTGCGGCGGAAATAGTAGAGGAGGTTGGGCTTGGTCATTCCGGCGAGCGCCGCGATCTGGTCGACGGTCGCGCCGCGGTAGCCCCAGGTCGAGAATACCTCGAGCGCCGCATCGAGGATCTTCTCCTCGTTCTCCTCCTGGATGCGCGTGCGGCGGCGGGTGCGCCCGGCGCGGGCGATGGCTGCGGTCATCGGGCGTTCCCGGCTTCCTTGACCGGTTGGTCAGGAATTTGCCGAGTGTCGTAGAGGAAACGAGCCGGCGTTACAATCGTTCGGCAAGCCGGATCACAGCGCGCGGCATCCGCAATCGCGGCGACTTGCCCCCTTGAGCGGGCATTTGAACTTGTCTAGGGTTTCCCTTGACCAAATGGTCAGAAAATCTCGCCCGTCACTTGGCCGGGTTGTCCGCACCGTCGCGCTTGCCGCGGCGGCGGCACCCCGCCTAGAACGGCGCTGAGCAAGGACAAGCCCGATGTCGCACGCCGAGAAGATTTCGCCGCAGAACCTGACTGCCAACAATCTCGAAGCCTTCTGGATGCCGTTCACAGCGAACCGGCAGTTCAAGAAGTCGCCGCGCCTGTTGGTCAAGGCCGAGGGCATGAATTACTGGGCCGCGGACGGTCGGAAGATTCTCGACGGGACTGCCGGCCTGTGGTGCGTCAATGCCGGTCATGGCCGTGGTCACATTGCCGACCGCGTTGCCGAGCAGCTCCGCACGCTCGACTATGCGCCCGCCTTCCAAATGGGCCATCCCAATGTCTTCGAGCTCGCCGCCCGCCTCGTCAGCCATATGCCGGCGGGTCTCGACCATGCATTCTTCACCAATTCCGGCTCGGAATCGGTCGAGACCGGCCTCAAGATCGCGCTGGCCTACCACCGCGTCCGTGGAGAGGGATCCCGGACGCGTCTGATCGGCCGCGAACGCGGCTATCACGGCGTCAATTTTGGCGGCATCTCGGTCGGCGGCATCGTCAACAACCGCAAGCACTTCGGCACCCTGCTCACCGGCGTTGACCATATCCGCCACACCCACGACATCGCGCGGAACGCCTTCTCGCGCGGCCAGCCCGAGCATGGTGGCGTTGAGATGGCCAACGATCTCGAGCGGGTCATCGCCCTCCACGACGCCTCGACCATCGCCGCGGTGATCGTCGAGCCGGTGGCGGGGTCGACCGGCGTCCTGATCCCGCCCAAGGGCTATCTCGAGCGCCTCCGCGAGATCTGCGACAAGCATGGCATCGTGCTGATCTTCGACGAGGTGATCACCGGCTTCGGACGGCTCGGCAAGCCGTTTGCGGTCGACTATTTCGGCGTGACGCCGGATATCGTGCTGACCGCCAAGGGCGTCACCAACGGGGTCGTCCCGATGGGTGCGGTGTTCGTCAAGAAGGAGATCTACGACGCCTTCATGACCGGGCCCGAGCATCTCATCGAGTTCTTCCACGGCTACACCTACTCGGGCAATCCGGTATCGAGCGCCGCCGGCCTCGCCACCCTCGACATCTACGAGGAGGAGGGGCTGCTCAACCGCGATCAGGAAATCGTCGACTACTGGGCGGACGCGGTCCACAGCCTCAAGGGCCTCCCTCACGTCATCGATCTTCGCAACTGCGGCCTGATCGGGGCGATCGAGCTCGAGCCCATCCCCGGCCAGCCGGTGAAGCGCGCCTTCGATGCCTTCCTCAAGGCTTTCGAGAAGGGCCTGCTCATCCGCACGACCGGCGACATCATCGCCCTGTCGCCGCCGCTCATCATATCGAAGGCCGAGATTGACCAGCTCTTCGACACGCTGCGGAGCGTCTTGAAGAGCCTCGACTAGACGCGGCGCCGGAAGCGACGACGCCGGTGCGCGCGACGATACGAAATCGAGAATGTTTGTTTCATTTGCGCCGGAAACAGAATATGCGTTCTGAAGTTCTGGTGATTGAGGAGAAACGGCGCGATGCAGACGATTGACAACGTAGTCAACGGCAAGCGCGTGCGGTCGGCCAGCACGCGCACCGCCCCGGTGTTCAATCCGGCGACCGGCGAGCAGTCGGCGGTGCTGCCGCTTTCGACGGCCGCCGAACTCGATGCCGCTGTGCAGGCGGCGAAAAAGGCCCTCGTCGCCTGGGCCGACACGCCGCCGCTCCGCCGCGCCAAGCATATGTTCGCCTTCAAGGCGCTGCTTGATGCCAACCAGGACCGGATCGCCGAGGCGATCTCGGCCGAGCACGGCAAGACCCATGCCGATGCGCTTGGCGAATTGCAGCGCGGCATCGAGGTCGTCGATTTCTGCTGCGGTATCCCGCACCTCCTCAAGGGCGAGTTCTCCCGCCACGTCGGGCCGGGTATCGACACCCACTCCGACCGCCAGCCGCTCGGCGTCGTCGCCGGCATCACGCCGTTCAATTTTCCGGCGATGGTGCCGATGTGGATGTACCCGGTGGCGATCGCCTGCGGCAACACCTTCATCCTCAAGCCCTCGGAGCGCGATCCCTCGGCCTCGATGGTGGTCTCCGAGCTGTTCCGCGAGGCCGGCTTCCCCGACGGCGTGCTCAACATCGTCCATGGCGACAAGGAGATCGTCGACGCGATCCTCACCCACCCAGAAATCAAGGCGGTTTCCTTCGTGGGGTCGACCCCGATCGCCGAGTATGTCTATCGGACCGGCACGGCGCACGGGAAGCGGGTGCAGGCGCTCGGCGGCGCCAAGAACCACATG
>JAGRKZ010000010.1:8932-15834 GCA_020442065.1 Bauldia sp. | reverse complement strand
CTGATGGGCGCCGGCTACGGCTCGGCCGGCGAGCGCTGCATGGCCATCTCGGTGGCGGTGCCGGTCGGCGAGGAGACCGCGAACCGGCTGGTCGAGACCCTCGCCCCGCGCGTGCGGGCGCTGAAGATCGGTCCCTCCACCGATCCCGACGCCGAGATGGGACCGCTCGTCACCAAGCAGCACATGGAGAAGGTGCTCGGCTACATCGATGCCGGCGTCAAGGAAGGCGCCGAGCTCGTCGTCGACGGGCGCGGCTTCAAGCTCCAGGGCTACGAGGGCGGCTACTACGTCGGCGGCACGCTGTTCGACCGTGTCACCCCTGACATGTCGATTTATCGGGAAGAGATCTTCGGCCCGGTGTTGTCGGTGGTCCGCTCGCCCAGCTACGACCACGCCGTCAAACTGATCAACGACCACGAATACGGCAACGGCACCGCGATCTTCACCCGCGACGGCGACGCGGCGCGAAGCTTCGCCGACAAGATCGAAGTCGGCATGGTCGGCATCAACGTGCCGATCCCGGTGCCGGTCGCCTATCACTCCTTCGGCGGCTGGAAGCGCTCTCTGTTCGGCGATCACGCCATCTACGGACCCGAGGGCGTGCACTTCTACACCCGGCTCAAGACCGTAACCTCGCGCTGGCCGGACGGTATCAAGTCGGGCGCGGTGTTCACCTTCCCCTCGACGCACTAGCCGCGCTGACGGAGGTCATGGTGGCCGCGGCGCGGATAACGGCAACACCCGTTCACGGTGGAGGGTTTGCGGTCGCCGCGCTCCTGTTGTTCGCAGCCTTGGCGCAGTCCGCGCCGGCGCGCGGCGAGGAGGCGTGGTTTACGCTTGCTCCGCCGGGCGAAGGCTTCAGCGTCGAAATGCCGGGCGAAGGGGCCCGGTCGCGCGACAACAACCACGATCCCGAGCTCTTTGTGAGCGCGAAGGACTACGGCGCCGACTACGCGGGCGGTTACTTCATCGCAACGGCCTTTCGTTTCCGCGCCGAAAAGCGTGAAGCCCTCACCGACGCCGAGATCTTCGACTTCTCCGCCGCCCTGATCGGTCCCACCTGCGAGACGGTTTCCGTCGAGCCCTATCTCGGCGGGCCGGGTGCGGCGCAGGCGATCATTTATGACTGCGGCGGGGGCATCCGCGTGGCGGAGCGCGTGCATCTTGTCGACGATCGGCTCTATCGGCTCTCGGCTGGTGGACCCGACGGCGTCGAGGCGAGCGCGGCTGCGACGCGGTTTTTCGATTCCTTCAGGATCGTGGACGAGTAGGTTTGTCGAGGCGTCACGATCGGACTTAAGGTGGTGGTATGGCGAAACCGGCAGACAATCTCCGCATCAATGGCGACCGGCTTTGGGACACGATCCACGAGATCGCGAAGATCGGTCCCGGTGTGCGCGGCGGCAGCAATCGCCAGACCCTGACCGACGAGGACGGCGAAGGCCGGCGGCTGTTCCAGCGCTGGTGCGAGGACGCCGGCATGACCGTGAAGGTGGATGCGATGGGGACGATGTTCGCCCGTCGCGAGGGCGCCGACCCGTCATTGCCGCCGGTGGTGATC
Source organism: Bauldia sp. (assembly GCA_020442065.1). Classification (GTDB taxonomy): domain Bacteria; phylum Pseudomonadota; class Alphaproteobacteria; order Rhizobiales; family Kaistiaceae; genus Bauldia. The sequence goes on along the minus strand of JAGRKZ010000010.1, from coordinate 14,273 downwards.
GGCAGCCATCTCGACACCCAGCCNNGCAAGTATGACGGGGTGCTGGGCGTTCTGGGCGCGCTGGAAGCGGTGCGGACGATGAACGATCTGGGGATCAAGACGAAGCATCCCATCGTCGTGGTCAACTGGACCAACGAGGAGGGAACGCGCTTCGCGCCGGCGATGCTCGCCTCCGGCGTCTTCGCCGGTGTCCACGAGCTCGACTGGGCCTACGACCGCAAGGACGCCAAGGGTCTCCGCTTCGGCGACGAATTGGAGCGGCTGGGCTTCAAAGGGCCGGAGCCGGTTGGCGGGCGGCCCTTCCACGCCCTGTTCGAGCTGCACATCGAGCAGGGGCCGATCCTCGAGGCCGAGGGCAAGGACATCGGCGTCGTCACCCATGGCCAGGGCCTTTGGTGGCTGCAGGTGACGCTGACCGGCAAGGAGGCCCACACCGGCTCGACGCCGATGCCGATGCGCAAGAACGCCGGGCTCGGCATGGCCCGGATCACCGAACTCGTCCACACCATCGCCATGGCCAACCAGCCCGCCGCGGTCGGCGCGATTGGCCATGTCGATGTCTATCCGAACTCGCGCAATGTCATCCCCGGCAAGGTCGTGTTCACGGTTGACTTCCGCTCGCCCGACCAGGCGACGCTCGACGGGATGAAGGCGAGGCTCGAGGCCGCGGCGCCGAAGATTGCGGAGGAGCTCGGCCTCGGCATCGCGATCGAACCGGTCGGGCATTTCGATCCCGTCGCCTTCGACGCCGCCTGCGTCAAGGCGGTGCGCAATGCGGCCGACCGCCTCGGCTATTCCCACCGCGACATCATCTCGGGGGCCGGGCACGACGCCTGCTGGATCAACCGCGTCGCACCGACGGCGATGGTGATGTGCCCCTGCGTCGACGGACTGTCGCACAACGAGGACGAGAACATATCGAAGGAATGGGCGACCGCCGGGGCCGACGTGTTGCTCCACGCCGCGGTCGAGACGGCGGAGATCGTGGAATGAGCGTGGATCGGCAACTGATCGTCGCCGGCATCTACGACGCGCTGAATGCCCGCGACCTCGACGAGTTGCTTGAGCACTTGGCGCCGGAGGTGGAGTGGGCCCACGGCATCGACGGCGGCCGCGAGCATAGTCGCGCCGGGGTCAGGGCGTTCTGGGAAAAGACCTGGAAGGAGGTCAACCCGCTTATCGAGCCGATGGAGATGCAGACCGTGGACGGAGCAGTGCACGTCCGGGTGCAGCAGTTCGTGACGTCGCTCGCTGGCGCGGTGCTCCAGAACAAGAAGGTCGGGCACATCTTCAGCTTCGACGGACCCTTCGTGACCCGGCTCGACGTGATCGACGCCGACCCAAATCCGGAGGCGGACGACGACGAGGACGGCGACGCCTGACCCGACTGATCGGGAGGTGGCGTCGGTGCGCGGCTTTGGCGGCGCCGTAAGGATGGTCGCGGCGAGACGGGGGAGCGGAGTTTGGAGGCGGTGAGCAGCGCCCTGACCGAGTCGGGTCCGTCGAAGCCGGCGGCAGTCCCGGTCATCGAGATTCGCGACCTGTCGCTGACCTTCGCCACGGCCGACGGTCCGGTGACGGCGCTGACCGGGATCGATCTCGACGTCCGGCGGGGCGAGTTCATTTCGCTGATCGGCCCGTCCGGCTGCGGCAAGACCACGTTGCTCCGCGTCATCGCCGACCTCGAACAGCCGACCGGGGGCAGGATCGCCGTTAACGGCGTCAGTCCCGGCGAGGCGCGGCTCGCCCGCGCCTATGGCTACGTTTTCCAGGCGTCGGCGCTTTATCCCTGGCGCAACATCGCGCGCAACGTCGCCCTGCCGCTCGAGATCATGGGCCTCGACCGGCCGACGCGCGACGCCCGGGTTCGTGATAACCTCGCGCTGGTCAATCTCACCGGCTTCGAGCGGAAGTTCCCCTGGCAGCTTTCGGGCGGGATGCAGCAGCGGGTGTCGATCGCCCGCGCCCTGGCGGTCGAGCCGGAACTGCTCCTGATGGACGAGCCGTTCGGCGCCCTCGACGAGATCGTCCGCGATCATCTCAACGAACAGCTGCTGCAGCTGTGGGCCAAGACCAACAAGACCGTGGTCTTCGTCACCCATTCGATTCCCGAGGCGGTGTTCCTGTCGACCCGGATCGTGGTGATGTCGCCGCGTCCGGGCCGCATCCACGACGTGATCGAATCGAGCCTGCCGTCGGACCGCACCCTCGACATCCGCGAGACACCCGAGTTCCTCGCCATCGCCCACCGCGTCCGCGAGGGCCTCCGGGCGGGGCATAGCTATGACGACTGAGACGAGGAACACGCGTTCCAACCTCCCCCTTGAGGGGAGGTCGAAACGCGCGAAGCGGGTTTCGGGAGGGGGTGTGTTCCTTTTCTCACGGACGTTGTCGAGTGAAGCGCAAGTTGCCCCCTCCCGAAATCGGCTTCGCATGCGCTTGCCGATTTCGACCTCCCCTCAAGGGGGAGGTCGGGCGTGGTACCAGCCGTGACCGCTGCGCTCGCCGACGCCGATCTGCGCCGCCCGCCGTCGCTCGGCATCGTCCGCCGGTTTCTTGCCAGCCGGTTCGTTGCCGTCAGCGTCATCGTCGTCGCCATCGTCGCCGTCTGGTATGTGGCGGCAGCGCTCCTCAACGCGCCCTTCCAGCGCGAGCTCGACGGCCGCGCCGATGCCGACCCGACCATCATCGAGTTCATTGAATCGACCTGGTCGCAGGAGCGGCCGGTGCTGCCGGCGCCGCATCAGGTGGGGCAGGAGCTGTGGAAGACGATCGTCCTCACCGCTCCGGATTCGAAGCGGAGTCTCGTCTATCACGGCTGGGTGACACTCTCCTCGACGCTGCTCGGTTTCGCGCTCGGCACGCTGCTCGGCGTCGCCCTCGCCACCGCGATCGTCCACGTCCCCAGCCTCGACAAGAGCCTGATGCCGTGGGTCGTCGCCTCCCAGACCATTCCCATCCTCGCCATCGCGCCGATGGTGATCGTCGTGCTGGCCTCGATCGGGTTGACCGGTCTGCTGCCCAAGGCGATCATCTCGACCTACCTGTCCTTCTTCCCGGTCGTGGTCGGGATGGCCAAGGGCCTTCGCTCGCCCGACCCGATCAACCTCGACCTGATGCGGACCTACAGCGCCACCAGCGCCCAGACCTTCTGGAAGCTGCGCTGGCCGTCGTCGGTGCCGTTCCTGTTCGTCTCGATGCGGGTCGCGATCGCTGCGAGCCTGGTCGGCGCCATCGTTGGCGAGTTGCCGACCGGTGCCGTCGCCGGGCTTGGTGCCCGTCTCCTGACCGGTTCCTACTATGGGCAGACGGTGCAGATCTGGGCGGCGCTGGTCACCGCCTCCGTACTGGCCGCGGTCCTTGTCGGCATTGTCGGGCTCGTCCAGAAGATCGTCCTTCGACGCATGGGGATCCGCGCATGAGCGATATCGACGTGGTCGTGATCGGCGCTGGCGCCGCCGGGCTCGCGGCAGCCAAGGGCCTTGCCGCAGCGGGGCGCTCTGTCACCGTCTTCGAGGCCATGAATAGGATCGGCGGGCGGGCCTGGACCGAAACCGAGACCTTCGGCTTTCCCTTCGATCGCGGCTGCGCCTGGCTTCACGCCGCCGACCGCAATCCGTTCTATGCCGAGGCAAGCGCCGCCGGGCTGCGGCTCTTTCATCACGATATGTCGCTCGACCACCTCTACTACGGACGGTCGAAGGCCCAAGCCGAGGCGATGGCGGCAATGGCCAGGGCCGATGCCGCGCTCGCCGCGGCGCTGGCACGGCCCGGCCCGAGTTCCGGCGACGTGCTGTCCGAACTCCTCCCCGACAACCTGGCCGCCGACGCCGCGGCGACCTTCGGCGGCCCCATGGACTTCGCGATGGACCCCGACGAGATTTCGGCTGCGGACTTCGCCAGCGCCGCCGACCTCGATCCGAACTACTTCACCTATGACGGCTTTGGCAGCATCGTCGCCCGCTGGGGCGCCGACGTCGCGGTCGAGCTCGCCACTCCGGTGCGCGAGATCCGCTGGGGTGGCCCGGGCGTCGACGTCGTCACCGATCGCGGCGTCGTCCGCGCCGGCAAGGTGGTCGTCACCGTCTCGACCGGCGTGCTCGCCCATGCCGGCCTGCGCTTCTCGCCGGACCTGCCGGAGGGCTACGACGAGGCCTTCGACGATCTGCCGATGGGACTGCTCACCAAGATTCCGCTGGTGGTCGAGGGCGAGCGCTTCGGCAAGCAACCGTTCGATGACCTCCTGATCGAGCGTCGCAGCCGCCACGACATCTACTTCCTCTGCTTTCCCTTCGATCTCGATCTCATGGTCGGCTTCGTCGGCGGCGACTTCGCCTGGGAGATCGAGTGCGCCGGCGAGGAGGCGGCGATCGACTTCGCCACCGAGCGGCTGGCGCGGACCTTCGGCGCTGATGCCCGCAAGGCGGTGAAGAAGGGCGCCATGACCAATTGGGGCGGCGAGCGTTGGACCCGCGGCGCCTATGCCGCCGCCCGGCCCGGGCGGGCGGCGGCCCGTAAGACGCTGTCGGTGCCGGTCGCCGACCGCATCTACTTTGCCGGCGAAGCGTTGGCCGGCCCGCTGATGCAGACCTGCGGCGGCGCCCGGCTGTCGGGGGAGAAGGTCGCCCGCGACGTCCTCGGGATCGCCGCGTGATCCTGTTGCGATCCTGGCAGGCGCTGCTCGCGCTCGTTGCGATCGTTGCCGCGGGGACGTTGCCGCTCGCCGCCGGTGACGGGGGGGGGCGTCTCATCGACCTTGGGCCGATCCCGACCGCGGTGCTGCTGATCATGCTGATCGCCACGGCGGTCGCCGCCGAGCCGCGGCGGACCTGCTTCTCGGATGGCTTCGTGGTGTTCCTCGGCGCCCATCTTGGCGCTTGGCAGGCGCTCGCGGTGCTCCCAACGGTTGAGGGCGTTGCCGGCTGGGGCTACTGGGCGCTGGTGGTGGCGTCCTGGCTGCTTGCCTGGCGGCTGGTCAGCATCCTCGCCGTCGCCCGCACCCGAAACCGGGTCCTGTCGGGCCTGCTCAAGGTGGCAGTGCCGTTCATCTTCGGCGTCTGGCTGCTCTTTCTGTGGGAAGTGATCGTCCGCGGCGCCGGCGTGCCGTCGGTCTTGCTGCCGGCCCCGTCGGCGGTGTGGGCGAAGATTGTCGCCTCTCCGCAGGTCCTGTGGGCCGATTTTCGCCAGACCTTTCTCAAGGCCGTGCTCGCCGGCTACGCCATCGGCTGTCTGTCGGGCTTCGTCGTCGCGATCCTCGCCGATCGCAGTCCCTTCCTCCGCCGCGGGCTTCTGCCGGTGGGAAACCTCGTCTCGGCATTGCCGATCATCGGCATGGCGCCGA
>JAGRKZ010000010.1:0-8910 GCA_020442065.1 Bauldia sp. | reverse complement strand
GCAGTCGAAGGCGGCGGTCGTGGTGATCATGACCTTCTTTCCGATGCTGGTGAACACGGTCGCCGGCCTCGCCGCGGTGGACGCCATGCAGAAGGACCTGATGCGGACCTACGCCGCCGACTATTGGCAGACCCTTCTCAAGTTACGGCTGCCGGCGGCGCTGCCCTTCATCTTCAACGCGCTCAAGATCAATTCGACGCTCGCCCTGATCGCCGCCATTGTCGCCGAGTTTTTCGGCACGCCGATTGTCGGCATGGGATTCCGCATTTCCACCGAGGTCGGTCGCTTGGCGATCGACATGGTGTGGGCGGAGATCGCGGTGGCGGCGCTCGCCGGCTCCGTGTTTTATGGCATCATGGCGCTCATCGAGCGCGCCGTGACGTTCTGGCATCCGTCCTTCCGTGCGTAGGGACGGCTTCAACAGCTCGATCGGGAGAGGTCAGACTATGCGCAAGGTTCTGTTCAGTACGCTCGCATTCGGACTCGGGCTCGGCTTCGCCTCGGCCAACGCCGCGGATGCCGTGACGCTGCAGCTGAAGTGGGTGACCCAGGCCCAGTTCGCCGGCTACTACGTCGCCAAGGACAAGGGCTTCTACGAAGAGGAAGGCCTCGACGTCACCATCAAGCCGGGCGGCCCGGACATCAATCCGCAGCAGGTGCTTGCCGGCGGGGGCGCCGACGTGGTGATCGACTGGATGCCCTCGGCGCTCGCTACCCGCGAGAAGGGCGTGCCGGTGGTCAACATCGCCCAGCCGTTCAAGAAGTCGGGCATGATGCTCACCTGCCGCAAGGAGACCGGCATTACCAAGCCGGAGGACTTCCGCGGCAAGACCCTCGGCGTCTGGTTCTACGGCAACGAATATCCCTTCCTGTCGTGGATGGCCCACCTTGGCATCCCGACCGAGGGCGGCGCTGACGGCGTGACCGTGATCAAGCAGGGCTTCAACGTCGACCCGTTGATCCAGAAGCAGGCCGACTGCATCTCGACCATGACCTATAACGAGTACTGGCAGGTCATCGACGCCGGCATCCCGGCCGACGAGTTGGTCGTGTTCAAGTACGAGGACCAGGGCGTGGCGACGCTCGAGGATGGCCTCTACGTGCTTGAGGACAAGCTCAAGGACGAGGCGTTCGTCGATGTCATGGCCCGCTTCGTCAAGGCGTCGATGAAGGGCTGGGAATACGCCCGCGCCAATCCGGACGAAGCCGCCGGCATCGTGCTCGAGAACGACGAGACCGGCGCCCAGACCGAAGAGCACCAGAAGCGGATGATGGGCGAGATCAACAAGCTCACCGAGGGCTCGAACGGCTCGCTCGTCGAGGGCGACTACGACCGTACCGTCGAGATCCTGCTCTCGGGCGGATCCGACCCGGTCATCACCAAGAAGCCGGAGGGTGCCTTCACCCACGCCGTCACTGAAAAGGCCGGCATCGAGACCGCGATGTAGGCCTCTCAATCGAGAAGCAACGGACGGGCGCCTTCGGGCGCCCGTTTTCGTCTTGGCGCCTCCCCTACGCGGCGTCGCGCTGGTCGCACCAGGCCTTGACGATGCGTTTCAACTCCCCCGCCTTGGTTTTGACCTCGGCGACAGACGTGAAGCGCATGTAGCGCGCGACCGCTTCGCCGCCTTCAAGCGAGGGGAAGTCCCCGGCGATCTTTGCCCCGGTATGGAACATGAGGCTCGCATGCGCCTTGGCCCTGGGATTGAAGGACGCAAGGTTGCCCTTGTAGACGAAGGTCGGCGACTGCCACTTGATCGTCTCGGCGATGCGCTTGTCGGCCTTGAGCACGACCTGCCGCACCGCCTCGACCACCGGTTTCATCGGGTTCTCGTACTTTGCCATCCAGGCATCGACTTCGTTGACCATGAACCCTCCCGCATCGCATGAGCGACGCGGGCAGTTTACGCCCGGGCGACAGCCCGCGGTAGCGCACTGGAGGTCCTCATCCAGCTTCAAGAGGGTGTCGACAGAAGCCGACAACCTTCATCCCGCGTCGAGTGTCAGACGACATTCGCCTCGGTCAACGGCCGGCCGTCGGCGACCCGCTGGAACCCGAGTGGGGCGAGGTCGAGGCTCGCATAGCGGCCGTGGACGATCAACTCGGCGAGGCCGCGACCGACTCCCGGGGCCTGCTGGAGGCCGTGGCCGGAGAAGCCGGTGGCGACGTGGAGGTTGTCGAACCCGGGGAGGGCGCCGACGATGGCGTTCTGGTCGAGGGTGTTGAAGTCATAGTGCCCCGCCCAGGCCCGGCCGGGTCGGATGGCTTGGAAGGCCGGGATGCGCGCGGCCAGCACCGGCCAGATCGTCTCCTCGAAGAAGGAATGGTCGACCTCGAAGTCCGCCGGCGGCTCGGCGTCGTCGGGCGGCGAGGCGCCGGAGATGTAGACGTCTCCCTCGGAGCGGACATAGACACCGCTGGGGTCGACGGTCAGCGGGATACGGGGAAGCGCCTGCCGGCAGGCGAAGCTGAAGACGTAGCGCTTGCGCGCCTCGACCGGCAATGCCACGCCGAGCGGCACAAGCAGGCGCGGCGTAGCGGTTCCCGCGGTGACGATCACCGCGCCCGCGGCGATCCGCGCGCCGTCGGCGAGGCGGACGTGCGTCGCGCGGTCGCTGGCGGTCTCAATGCCGGCCACTTCGGCATGCATTAGCTCGACGCCAAGCGATCGGGCCTTGCGCCGGAGCGCCTGGGCAAGGCCATAGCCGTCGAACCATCCCTCGCCGCTCTCGCCAAAGCAGCCGGCGACGATGCCGTCAGTGGCGAGCCAGGGGAAGCGGGCGACGAGGGCGCTGGCGTCGAGATGGACGATGTCGGCGCCGAGCCCGGCCTGGAGCGCGTGGTTGCGACGAAGGATGTCGGCGCCGGCCGCGGAGGCAAGGAAGAGGTAGCCACCCTCGACCAGCCCGATGTCGGGGCGCTCGCCGTCGACCGCGAGAAGCTCCCCGGCCCGGCGGAGGAAATCGATGCCGTAAAGGGAGAGGCTGACATTGACCGGCGTCGAGAACTGCTGGCGGATGCCGCCGGCCGAGAGTGCGGTTGCCGCGCGGGCGAAGGTCGGGTCCTGCTCGATGAGCAGAATCCGGCCGGAAAAGCCCGGGTCGGCAGCGAGGTGATACGCGGCGGAGGCCCCGTGGGCGGCACCGCCGATGATGACGACGTCGTAGGTGGCCATCGATGTCAAAGCGCTGATGCCTAAACCGGACAAGCCGGCGCCCCTTTCACCACCTCTTGAAGCGGTTGTCACGGCAGGCGAATGACGCACCCGCCAGCGGCTGTTCTGGTGAACACGTCCCGCGTCATGCAACCCGGCGATGTCCGGTCGGAGCCGTCCCCGGGGTAAGGCACGGTTTACCCCTCGCGCGGCCAAAGGGTCGACCGGGACCACCGGCGGTGTTAGCGTTTCGACGTTTCAACCAGAGGAGCAGATAGGAGAGTGAGATGAAAAGGATTCTGCTTGCTGTGTTGTGTTCGGGGGCCTTCGCAATGCCCGCGTTCGCACAGTCCGGCGTGAGCTGCAAAGATTTCCTGGCCATGGATTCCAGCGCCCAGAACGCCGCGGTCGAGGCCGCTGAAGGCGATGACGGCGGTCTTGGCGACATGCTGGACGATACCGTGTCCGACGTCAGGGCGTATTGCACCCAGAACGGTGGTGCTATCATCGCCGATGCCTTGAAGGGCGACGAATAGCCAAACGCCACAGGGCGGTGGCGGGGCAGCGGTCCTGCCACCGCCCCGCAACCCACTCCTCGCCCTTCGCTGACGCACATCCCGAAGGACAAACCACGCCGCAATCCCACCGCCTTGGATAAGGGTGCAGGGGGCCGCTACCGCCCCTCGCGCTCCGTCGGGGCAACGGCCACCAGCGGCCGGTCGATCGCCGTCCGCAGTGCGAATTTCGATTCGATCCGCGCCACGCCCGGCAGGTGGCCGAGGACATTGGCATGGAGGCGTTCGAAATCGTTGAGGTCGCGGGCGACGATCTGGACGAGGTAGTCGCTGGCGCCGGACATGAGGTGGCAGGAGAGCACGTTGGGGCAGGCGGCGAGGCTCGCTTCGAAGGCCCGGAGCGTGTCGTCGTTCTGCCGCTCCAGAGTAATCTCGACGAAGGCCGTGATGCCGAGTCCGATCGCGTGAGGGTCGATGACGGCGCGATATCCCGCAATGATCCCAGCGGCCTCCAGGCTCTGGACCCGTCGCGTGCAGGCCGATGGGGAGAGGCCGACGCGGGTCGACAACTCGACAGTCGATAGCCGCCCGCTCTCTGCGAGCGCGGCGATGATCTTCCGGTCGAAATGATCCACCTGCACGGAATCTCCGAAAATTGGGTTAGAAACCGTGAATTCCTGCAACAAAGACGGTTACCATCATTGAAATAGCACGGAAACACCCCCGATCAAGCCGTATATGTGCATGAGGTTTGATCGGGAGGACTGAACGATGCTGGTCGGCGTTCCAAAGGAAATCAAAAGCGGCGAGGCCCGGGTCGGCGTCACGCCGGGTGCGGCCTCGGAGTATGTGGCGCATGGCCATGACGTGCTGGTCGAGACCGGTGCGGGCGCCGGCATCGGCGTCGACGACGCGGCCTATACGTCGGTCGGTGCGCGGATCGCCGCCACGACGGAAGAGATCTTCGCTAAGGCCGACATGATCGTGAAGGTCAAGGAGCCGCAGCCCCTCGAATGGGCGATGCTCCATAAGGGCCAGATTCTCTATACCTATCTTCATCTTGCCGCCGACGCCGAGCAGGCGCGCGGTCTGATGAAGTCGGGCGCGACCGCCGTCGCCTACGAGACCGTGACCGACGACTTTGGCGGCCTGCCGCTGCTCGCGCCGATGAGCGAGGTGGCCGGCCGGCTGTCGATCCAGGCGGCGGCGACGGCGCTGCAAAAGCCGAACGGCGGCCGCGGCGTGCTGCTCGGCGGCGTCCCCGGCGTTAAGCCCGGCAAGGTCGTGGTCATCGGCGGCGGCGTGGTCGGGACCGAGGCGGCGCGCATGGCGGTCGGCGTCGGCGCCGAGGTGACGGTGCTGGACAAGTCGCTGCCCCGCCTTCGCGAGCTCGACGATATGTTCCGCGGCCGGATCCGGACCCGCTACTCGACCCGCGACGCGGTGGCCGAGGAGGTCTATTCCGCCGACGCGGTGATCGGCGCGGTGCTGATCCCGGGGGCCGCGGCGCCGAAGCTGGTCACCCGCGCGATGTTGTCCAACATGAAACCGGGCTCGGTCCTGGTCGATGTTGCCATCGACCAGGGGGGCTGTTTCGAGACCTCACACGCCACCACCCACGCCGAGCCGACCTTCATCGTCGATGGCGTCGTTCACTATTGCGTCGCCAATATGCCGGGCGCAGTGCCGCTCACCTCGAGTGAGGCGCTCAACAACGCCACGCTTCCGTTCGGCCTGATGCTGGCGGACCACGGCATTGCGGCGCTCGCACGCAACAAGCATCTGCGCAACGGGCTGAATGTCCACAACGGCAAGATCACCCATCCGGCGGTCGCCGAGGCCCTCGGCCTCGATCTCACCGAGGTTGACCTAGCGGCCTGATCTGCTGTTTTTCAGGCCGCTTGGCCAAAAAAAAGGGTTCGCCGGTTGAGGCGAACCCTTGGCAGTTCTCCTCGCGGACGAGCCGCGAAGAGGAACGAAGGCACTCCGCAGGGAGTGCCCTGACTGGAGTCGAGCCGGTGTCCTGGGACGCTCGGAGAGCGTCAAGACCGGCATTTCCAGCCTGTTGCCCAGCCAGGTCGAGAGGCAAACAGCCAACCATTCTTGAGGTGGAGGCGTTGTCTGCCGCCGAGACGGGCGTTTTCTCCCTAGACCCTTCTTGTTGACACGATTCTGTATCATGTCCGTCATATTCAGAATGTCGCGCTAACGACAATCACAACGTTTGTGCATGCAAAAAGATCAGGCTTTCGAGCGCATCGGTCGCGACGGCTGGTTGTCCATGACGCCGCCCCAGTTTCAGCAGGATGTCGCCGCGCGCTGCGACGTACTCAAGTTTCGGAGAGGCGAGCGTGTCTACGATGCCGGCGACGATTCGGGTGGTCTGTTCGGCGTCGTCGAGGGCCGTCTCGAGATGCATATGTGCACCAGGGACGGGCGGCCGACGCTCGCCCACATGGCCGGTCCGGGTTTTTGGACGGGAGATCTGGCGGCCCTGACCGGGCGGCGGCGTCGCATCACCATCATCGCCGGTTCGGACTGCACGCTGCTGCGGCTGACCCGGGCGGCGATGGCAAGCATCACCGACGCCGAACCCGTTGCGTGGCGCTCCTTCGCCGTGCTGTCAGCGCTCAATCTCGCCGTCGCCCTCGACGTGCTTGAGGCGATGCGCTGCACCGACCCGACCGACCGCGTCGCGGCCACCTTGTTCAACCTGGCCTTCTCAAATCCGGGCGGGGTTTCTGCTATCCCGGTCTCGCAAGCCGACCTCGGCGCCTTGACCCGGCTTTCGCGCAGCGCCGTGAACCGCGCCATCGGCCTCCTCGAGGAGCGCGGGCTGGTCCGCTCCGCCTACGGCAAGATCGAGATCACCGATGCCGTGAAATTCGTGGCGTTCGTGCGCGGCGAGTGATCCGCCGTGGCGTGGACGGCGAGGGGCAGTGGCGCGGCCCGTGTCAACGTGGATTTGGCCTTGCTCCCCCGACGAAATCCTTTAACACCAGCCCCCATGAACACACTCTCCCTCCCTTCCGACACCGATCTCGCCGAAGCGCTCGTGCCTGTCGCGATCGAGGCGGGCCGAGCTATCCTCGATGTCCGTGCCGGCCGTCTCGAAGTGAGCCACAAGGCCGATTCCTCGCCCGTCACCGAGGCCGACCGTGCCGCCGAGACGATCATCCTCCGTCATCTCGAGCGCCTTGCGCCGGGTGTGCCGGTGGTGGCCGAGGAGGCCGTCGAGGCCGGGCGGCTGCCTTCTGTCGGCCGGGAGTTCTTTCTGGTCGATCCCCTCGACGGCACCAAGGAGTTCGTCAAGGGCGGCGACGACTTTACCGTCAACATCGCGCTCGTTCGCGACCACGTGCCGGTGATGGGCGTCGTTCTCGCTCCGGCCACCGGCACGATATACGGCGGCGTGCACGGCAGGGGGGCGTGGACCGCCGTGGGATCGGGCGGTCGCAGGCCGATTGCAGTGCGCACGCCGCCGGAGCGGATCGACGTCGTCGCCTCGAAGTCGCACCGGACTCCGGAGACCGACGACTACATCGCCCGATACGCCGTAGGGGATCTTGTCTCGGCCGGCTCGTCGCTGAAGTTCTGCCTGGTGGCCGAAGGCAAGGCCGACCTCTATCCGCGGATGGGGACGACCATGCAGTGGGACACGGCAGCCGGTGACGCCGTGCTGCGGGCGGCAGGCGGCATGGTCGAGGCCGTGGACGGCGGCGCTTTGCTCTATGGCCCGAGCGGTGCCGAAGGTGTGACGGCGTTTCGCAACCCCTGGTTCATCGCCGCCGGCAAGGTGCCGATCCTGTCGATGTGATTCGGGCGAACGAGCCGGAGCGCCCTGTAATCCTCTGCGATAGAAGCCATATTTCTGGCTGTGTCGGCGATCTGGATCGTCATCGTGCGCGCCGGCGGCGCCGAGGACGCAAATCCATTCCCAATCCCGCCCGATCCGCGCCAATCCGGCACACCCGCCATGCGCAACCGGGGGCTTTCGGTGCTTGAGCCGGGTATCGGACTATGGTTAGGGTCCGCCCGCGAAAACTCCCCGAGGAACATCGACCGATGAACCAGCCTCTGCCGCACCTTCAGCGGCTCGAAGCCGAAGCGATCTTCATCATGCGCGAGGTGGTCGCCAATTTCGAGCGGCCGGTGATGCTCTACTCCATCGGCAAGGACTCGTCGGTGATGCTGCATCTGGCGCGCAAGGCCTTCTTCCCCGCGCCGCCGCCGTTTCCGCTGCTCCATGTCGACACGACCTGGAAATTCCGCGAGATGATCCAGTTCCGCGATGAGACGGCGAAGAAGTTCAATCTCGATCTCATCGTCCATACCAACCAGGACGGCGCGGCCCGCAACGTGAACCCGTTCGATCACGGCTCGTCCTACTACACCCAAGTCATGAAGACCGAGGCGCTCAAGCAGGCGCTCGACCTCGGCAAGTACGATGCCGCATTCGGCGGCGCCCGGCGCGACGAGGAGAAGAGCCGCGCCAAGGAGCGCGTCTTCTCGTTCCGTTCGGCGAGCCATGCCTGGGACCCCAAGAACCAGCGGCCGGAATTGTGGTCCCTGTTCAACACCCGGGTGAAGCCCGGCGAGTCGATCCGGGTCTTCCCGCTGTCGAACTGGACCGAGCTCGACATCTGGCAGTACATCCTCGCCGAGGGCATCGACATCGTGCCGCTCTATTTCTCGGCGGAGCGTCCGGTGGTGACGCGTGGTGGCCAACTGCTGATGGTCGACGACGATCGCATGAAGCTCCTTCCCGGCGAAGAGCCCGAGATGCGACGCGTCCGGTTCCGGACGCTAGGCTGCTATCCGCTGACTGCCGCGGTCGAATCCGATGCCGCGACCCTTTCCGCGATCGTCGGCGAGATGTTCGTTGCCCGCACCAGCGAGCGCCAGGGTCGGCTGATCGACCACGACGAGGTTGGCGCGATGGAAATGAAGAAGCGCGAGGGCTATTTCTGATGGCGCATACCATGGTCGAGAACGACGCCTTCGCAGCCTTCCTCCGCGATAACGAGGGCAAGGATCTCCTCCGCTTCCTCACCTGCGGTAGCGTCGATGACGGCAAGTCGACGTTGATCGGCCGGTTGCTCTTCGATTCGAAGAAGCTGTTCGAGGACCAGCTCGCCACGCTCCAGTCGGAATCGGAGAAGTTCGGAACGACCGAGGGCGACATCGACTTCGCCCTCCTCGTCGATGGACTGGTGGCCGAGCGCGAGCAGGGCATCACC
>JAGRKZ010000270.1 GCA_020442065.1 Bauldia sp. | reverse complement strand
TGAAGTCGTGCGCCACGCCGCCGGCAAGCTGGCCGACCGCCTGCATTTTCTGGCCCTGCGCGAATTGCTCCTCGAGTGCGCGCTGCGCGGTCGTCTCCATGACATAGGCGATGACCCGTTCGTCCTCATCATGTGAGGTATCGTCGTCCTGATCGGGCCCATCCTGATCAGGTTTGCGGGGGACGGGATTGAAGAAGAAGCGGACAAATCGGTCCGGCTCGGCCTTGATCGGCAGTTCGACGGGATCGATCGTCGCCTGACCGGACAACGCCGCCTGCCATGCGCGATTGAGAGAACCGCTTTCGGTCTCGCTGACAAGTCCGTCATAGGACAGGCCGTCAATGCCGCCATTTGCGTCTATCGCGGCGGCGAACATGCGCTGGAACGGCGCGTTGGTGAGCCGCACGCAGCCATCCGTGCCGAAGGAGGCAATGGCGAATGGCGTATTGTCGAAGAAACGGGTGAACCGCAGGTCGGCGTCACCCAGCCCGTCACCGCCCTCGCCCACGAGCCGGTTGATGACCAGGGTACGCGTCGCCCCGGGCGCGCCGTCGGCATTAGCCGGCACACGGTGATAGAGCCGGACCGGAAGCCTCGTGCCATCGCTCTTGATCAGGTCGAGATCGATGATCGACGTCTTGATGCCTTCCGCGTCTGGTTTAACGGCCCTGAGCAGCGCCATGCCGTCGCCCGACACGAGATCGGAAATGTTGACGCTGCCCGGCTGGAAACGGGCGAGATCGATGCCGAGCCAGTCCGCCAGCGTCGCGTTGATATAGGCAAGCGATCCGTTGGCCTCGCTCGAAAAGAAACCCGCAGGGGCGTGGTCGAGGTAGTGGATGGCGTTCTGCAATTCCTGGAAGGCGGTTTCCTGCCGGCGGCGGTCCTCGGTGATGTCGGAAACCTGCCAGACGGATAGCGGGCCGGAACGGCTGTCGACCTTCATGGAACGGCCGCGCAGCCGGAACCAGCGCGCGCCCTCCTCGTCCGCCTTCAGGCCGTTGGTGAGGCGAAACTCCTCGACCCGGGCCTCGCCCGATTTCACCGCATTGGCGATACGGTAGACGATGTCGGCTGCCTCGACGCGGCGCGAGAACAGCGTTTCCACGCTGACCACCTCGCTTTCGTCCGTCGCACCCAACAGGTCGGCATAGGCCCTGTTGGCGTACACGATACGGCCCTGCTTGTCGGTCACGACAACGCCGGAATCCATTCCGTCGACAAGACTGGTGTAGAGGTCGTCGGCATGTTTCCTGGCAGAAAGCTGCAACAGGCCTAGCGACACCGAAAACAGGAAAAAGACGCCGATCCCCGCAAGGCCGCCCAATATGGCGAGGACGGCCGGTTCGCCCAGCCGCTCGCGGCCGATGACGTAGATGATGCCGGCCAATACGGCCAACGCCAGGCCAAGCACGATCAGGCGGACCACGCTCTGACTGCCGACCGGCTGCTTTATGATCGGCTCAAGGGGTTTGTCCCTGGCTCCGTCCGTCATCCTGTCGTCCCGCCAAGTGCATCTCATCGTTTCGCTGGACCGATGAAATGCGCCAACCTCTGGATATCGCGCAATCACGGACGGGAACCCGTACCGGTTCAGCGCCCGACACCAATTACCTCAAGCCGCAACAGCCAACTTGAATCATATTCGCGTTGCCGGCGGAAGCCCTTCATCGCACTTTTGCAGTCTGCTGACAGGATTGATGCCTGTCACCGCGATGTTGGCGGAAATCGCGATGGGTATTGCCATCCTGGCGCACAATTGGCCACGATCTGGTCTCAATTTGTCCACATGGCGCTGTGTATTAAGGCGGAAAGACGAAATGAGCCGTTTACGCGAACCGCGATCGGGTTATTGTCCGGTGTTTAGAAGTCGAAGAGGTTTTCGGCCTATCCTAGCGGGGCACATGGCAAATTGGCGCGACAAGAATGGCGTCATCCGTCGAGTAGGTATATCAGGAGTAAAGCATGTCCCTGCTGCAATCCATCACCGGCATTGAATCGACCGGAGTGACACTGACGCTGATCGTGATCGGCCTCGCCGTTGCGCTGGTGCTGCTGTTCTGGATATTCCGGAAGATCGCCGGAGACCGCGACGTCAAGCATCGCCAGGGGCATCGTCCAAGGCTTTCCGTAACGGATGCGGCGATCATCGACGAGAAGCGCCGTCTCGTCCTGGTCCGCCGCGACAATGTCGAACATCTGGTGATGATTGGCGGACCGACCGACATCGTCATCGAACAGCACATTCATCGCGCCGCGCATCATCACGGCGAGGATACGCACCACGGCGGGCAGCACCGTGAAGAGCATGCCGCCCATCACGCGTCAGCGGAAATCGCGCCGGCGCGAGAGGCTGAGCACAAGCATGCCGGGGCGGCAGCGCATGAAGCCCCGTTGCAGCCCAGCGCCTCCGTCAAACCCGCACAACAGACAGGCGCCCGTACCGAACCTGCTTCCCGGCCCGCCAAGACGAGCGAACCGGTGAGGGAATTGCTGGCGGCCAGCACGAGCGGCCAGCAGCAGGAGCGCGCACCCCAGAAAAGCCAGCCGGCCGGCGGCGACGCGCGGAACGGAACGAATGCGCTTGACGATCTCGACAAGGAACTGACGGACGGTCTCGAGGCGGCTTTCTCCAGGGAGAACGCAGCCGTGACGGCCGAAGCTCCGGCGCGCGCGCCCGCGGTCGCCGCCGAGCGGCCCGTCGCCACCCGCCCTGCTCCGGCTCCGCAAGTACCCGCCAAACCGGGTGCACGCGGTGAGAACATGGAAGAAGAGATGCAGCGCCTGCTCAGCGAACTGTCCGGATCGAAGCCGAACTAACACTAATTCGCATTGCCGAACGTCAAGGCCGGCGGACAGGTAATGCAACCGCCGGAAAACCAGCCAAACAGCTGATTCACAAACAATATTCTTATCTGGGTGTCAGGCGACGGCCGACAACGCTCTAGTCGTCGCGATAGACTTTCTCGCGGCGCTCGTGGCGTTCCTGCGCCTCGATGGAAAGCGTGGCAATCGGCCGGGCGTCGAGCCGCTTGAGACCGATCGGTTCGCCGGTTTCCTCGCAATAACCGTAGGTACCTTCCTCGATGCGGCGCAACGCGTCGTCGATCTTGGCGATCAGCTTGCGCTGGCGGTCGCGGGCGCGAAGCTCGATCGCGCGATCGGTTTCGGACGAGGCGCGGTCGGCGAAGTCGGGATGGTTCTGACTCTCGTCCTGAAGGTGCTGGAGGGTCTCCCGCGCCTCCTTCAGGATCTCTTCCCTCCAGGCGAGCAGCTTGTTGCGGAAATACTCCCGCTGCCGCTCGTTCATGAAAGGCTCGGAGTCGGTCGGCCGGTATTCGCGAACACTGACCTGGGCGGACGAACGCGGCATGGACGACCCTCTTACTAGGCTCTAACGCGGCGCGGAATATAGCGACGCGAGTCGGCTGGGACAATAACCGGATAGCCCTGCAAAGGTGACGGTTTGATGAGGCCGAAATGGCGCCGATGTGGCGGCGGCGGGCGACCCGTTTCTGCGGCCGATCAGTCCCTGCGGGTCGAGGAGATCTCGTCAAGGAGGCGCGCCATCTCCTTTTCGAGATCGCTCACCTCCGCCGCTTGTGCGGCCGGCTCGGGCGATTCCGGCGGTGCCGTGTCGGGCCGCGCGGCGGGTTGCTCGTCATCCGCCGGCTCGTTCGCTTCCACCGGATCGAATCGGTCGGCCCGCGGGAGCGCAAAGGCGTTCACGCCGTCTTGATCGCCGTCGATCACTGCCGCGTAGCCGGGCACCGGGCCATCCGGCGGCGGCTCGCTGGCAGCCACTGGCCCGACCCGGCGCGGCGGCAGGATCGGTTCGGGCTCCGGAACCGGCTCGTCGGCCGCCGCCTCCATCGCCGGAGCGACGGCGGCGCCGCGGAAGGCGCTGCGCCGCGGCGGGAAGGCGAGCGGGTCCCGCCGGCGATCCGGCGTAAGAAGATCCGTCGCCGCGCCGCGCGTTGGCATCACGCGCTGCGCCGGCGAGGGCCGGGCGGGCGGCGGCGGAGGCGGCGCCACCGCTCGGAGCGGCGAGGCCGGGGGCGGTGGCGGTTCGGGACCGACGGGGACCTCCGGCTCCAATGCCGGCGAAGCGACGGCGGCGGTCGCTGCTGTCGTTGTCGCATGACCGGGTCTCTGGGCGACGCGCTGGCGCACGATCGAGGGCTCCACCACCACGTCGCTGGGACCACCGATCATGATGAGGTGTTCGACGTTGTCGCGCCGAACCAGCACCAATTGCCGCTTCTTGTCGATGTCGAGCGTGTCCACCACCGCGAGTCGCGGCAGCCGCCCGCGCGCCGGCGGCCGGGCGCCGCCGCCGGTATAGCGGCGAATGCTCCAGACCACGAGCACGATGAGCCCGAAAACGACCGCGGCCGTGACGACGTACTGAACTATGATTGCACCGTCCTCGCCGAAGATCGGGACCAGCATGTCCTGCATTCAGGCGTCTCCTGACGCCGCCGACGATCGTCGACCTTGCTCAATTTGGCCTTGATCGGCACATTCGTCGGTGGCGAATCGTCGGATGGTCACAGTTTTCGAGCGAAGCCTCTCGATTGCAAGGGCGGAATCCGGACATGCGCCTATGCCCTCCACGGACCCATGCGTCGTTTCCTGGCGCCTCGGTTCGCGGTGTGTCGACCGCGGCGCGGACAGATGGGGCAGATGAACGGCGGAAATACGGCCGTGGCCGGGCCGTGATCCGGGACCACCTCGCCGGCCGGCGGTCATGGACGGTGTCGATCGTCCGCGAGGGAGAAGACGGAACGGGATGAACGGGCGGATGGACGACGCGGTGCGCCTCGAGCCGGTCGACGACCGGCCCGATCGCATCAGCGGTGCAGGCCGGCTGATCATCGTCGCTTTCGGATTGGTCGGCGCGGCAATCGGCTTCGTTCTGGTGGACGGCGAGGAGATGGAGCCGCTGATGCTCGGCCTTCTCGCCATGCTCGCCATCGTCGGCGTGGCGATGCTGCTTCTGCTGGCGCTTGGGCTTCTCCGCGTCGGGGTGCGCAAGCCGGGCCCCGACATCGCCCGCGGCTATCTCGACACGGTCGGCGAAGGCGTGGTCATCACCGATCGTGCCGGACGCATCGTCTACGCCAACCCGGCCTATCTCGAGATTACCGGAAGCGACAGCGGGGGCGCGGCGCGGCCGATTGAGAGGCTCTTCTCCGGGGACGCCAAGGCTGCCGAGGCGGTCTACCGGATCGCCCAGGGCGTGCGCGAGGGGCACGACGCCGAGGAGGAGGTGCGGCTGTCGGCGCCTCTGTCCGGCGGTCGGAACGGCGGGGCGCGCTGGTACCGCATCCGGGCGCGGGCGATTCCGGCGGCACGCGGCGGCCGCCCGGTCGCCGCGTGGACCGTGGCTGACGTGACGGGCGAGCGCGGGCGGCAGGAGTCGGTGTTCCAGGAGCTCCAGCACGCCATCGATTATCTGGATCATGCCCCGGCCGGCTTCTTCTCCGCCGAGCCGGACGGCCGCATCGTCTACCTCAACGCCACCCTCGCCGAGTGGCTCGGTATCGACATCTCCCGGTTTGAATCGGGCGCGCTGGCGCTCCACGACATCGTCCACGGGGAGAGCGTCGCGCTGCTCGCCGGCGCGCTCGGCGAGCGCGGTCACGACCGCACCGAGACGATCGATCTCGATCTGGTCAGGCGCAACGGACAGAGTCTTCCGGTCCGTCTTCTCCATCGCGTGCCGGTTGCCGCCGACGGAGCGCCTGGAGCGACCCGCACGATCGTCCTCAACCGCAGCCCGGGGGAGGAGAGCGCGGAAGCGCTCCGTGCCGCAGAAGTGCGCTTCACCCGCTTCTTCAACAACACGCCGATCGCCATCGCCTCGATCGACAAGTCGGGCGCCATCGGCCGGACCAATGCCGCGTTCCTGCGCCTGTTCAAGGGCGCGCTTGCCGGCTGGACGGGGCGGCGTCGGCTCGTCGACCTCGTGGCCGAGCCGGATCGCGAGGCAATGGCCGGAGCGCTCGAATCGACGACGAAGCGGCCGGGCGCGATCCCGCCGATCGACGTTGGCATCGTTGGCGAAGGGGAGCGGAGCGCCCGCTTCTATCTCAATGCCGTCGACGATGCCGACGGCCGCGAGGCGGTGATCGTCAACGCCATCGAGATCACCGACCAGCGCGTGCTCGAGCAGCAGCTCTCCCAGCGGCACAAGCTGGAGACCGTTGGCCGGCTCGCGGGCGGCATCGCCCACGACTTCAACAACCTCCTGACCGCGATCATCGGCTTCTCGGACCTTCTCCTCGCCAATCACCGGCCGAGCGATCCGTCCTTCCNNATCAAGCAGAACGCCAACCGGGCCGCGGGCCTGGTGCGGCAGCTGCTTGCCTTCTCGCGGCGCCAGACGCTGCGCCCGCAAGTCCTCCAGCTCGGCGACCTCATCTCCGACCTCACCGCCCTGCTCGGGCGCCTCCTCGGCGAGAACGTCAAGCTGGAGGTTTCGTCGGGGCCGGACCTGTGGCCGATCAAGGCCGATCTCAATCAGTTCGAGCAGGTGATCGTCAATCTTGCAGTCAACGCCCGCGACGCGATGCCGGCGGGCGGCTCGATGACGATCCGCACCCGCAACCTGCCGGCCGCCGAGGTCTCGGCCTTCCCCTACCGACCGCTGCCGCCAGCCGACTATGTCCTGCTCGAGATTGCCGATACCGGAACCGGCATTCCGCCTGAGGTCCAGGGGCGGATCTTTGAGCCGTTCTTCTCGACCAAGGAAGTGGGGAAGGGGACCGGGCTCGGGCTCTCGACGGTCTACGGCATCGTCAAGCAGACCGAGGCCTTCATCTATTTCGATTCGACCGTCGGCAAGGGAACGACGTTCCGCCTGTTCATCCCGCGCCATGTGCCGGCGGAGGGCGAGAGGGCCGCCGCCGCCGTTGATGCCGAGCCGAAGATCTCGGACCTCACCGGCAGCGCCACGATCCTCCTCGTCGAGGACGAGGAGGCGGTGCGCAGCTTCGCGGCGCGGGCGCTGGCGTCGCGCGGCTACCGCGTCTACGAGGCGGCGTCCGGCGTCGAGGCGCTCGAAGTCATGGAGGAGTCGGGCGGCCAGGTCGATCTCGTCGTTTCCGACGTGGTCATGCCGGAGCTCGATGGGCCCTCGCTGCTGCGCGAGCTCCGCAAGACCCGGCCGGAGCTCAAGATCATCTTCGTGTCCGGCTATGCCGAGGAGGCGTTCCGCAAGAACCTCCCCGAGGGCGAGACCTTCCACTTCCTGCCCAAGCCGTTCTCGCTCAAGCAGCTCGCTGTGGCGGTCAAGGAAACGCTGGGTCGGTAGTTTTCTCGGCTGTCGCGCGCGAAAGAACTCGCCCAGACTCGGCCAAGCTATCCAGGAGCTTCGCGATGCGAGCCTGTTCGGTGTGGGCGTGCGTAAGCATGGCGCTGTTGGCGATCTTGTGGTCTGGACCGGTCGAGTCGGATGAGCGATCGGATGCTGCCCTCCGTTTCGTCGAGGCGATCGGGATCTCGGGCAATTACGAACCGGCGCTGTTGGCAAACTACCTGCAGACGACCTCGGTACAGATCATCCTGAGTTTGTGTGGCGCTGACAAAGGAAAGACCATCGTGATGGAGAGCATCACAGCGGTCGTTGACCGACAGCAGGACGGCTGGAACCGCCGCGTTGCCGCGCTGTTCTCAGACAGATTTGCCCCTGAGGAGATGGAGTCGATCGCCACGCTTCAGAAGCAATCGCCATACCTCGACAAGTTCGCGGAGGTCTTCCGATCCGATATTCAGCCTGCCATGGCGAAGCTGAATGGCGAGATCGTCTCTTCCGCCTATTTGGATGTCATCGAGCCTGCAATGGAGCGCAGCAGGCGGGAGTGTCCATCCCAGTAGCTACGCCCCGGGGCATGGCGGACGAACAGGAACATGCTGAGCTTCTCCTGTCCGGAACTTCTGCGGCAACGGCAGAACCGTGCGGCAAGGCGCAGCCTCACGCGACGATTGTGAAGTCGTCCGCCGTGACACCGTCGGGCCCGCCGTCGAGCAGGCCGAACACCTTGGCCTTGGCGCCGCCCTTGCCGTCCTTGTCGTAGCGCAGCAGCCCACTGTTGTCGTCGTAGAGGATGTGCTCCGAAGTGTCGGACGCCTTCTTGCCGAGGCCGAAGAACTTGTCCTTGAGCGTGCCCGACTTGCCGATCTTCTTGAACAGGCCCTTTGACAGCCCGATGGTGTCGTCGGCCGGGGTGAAATCGCCGATCGTCGCGACGCCCTTCTTCTTGGGCGCGATCTTGCCCTCGAAGACGAAGGTGTCGCTGTCGGCCTCGCCGAACACGGTGCCCTGTTTGCCGCCGGCGAAGGCGAAGGTGTCGTCGCCGTTGCCGAGACGGGTCAGGCCATTGATGGTACCGCTGTTGGTGACGTCGTCCGCGCCGCTGGCGAGGGCGCCCTGGACTAGGCCGTTGATCGTGCCCTTGTTGTCGAGCACGAACCGCCCGAAGTTGACCTCGATCGCTTTTGCGACACCCTGGATCACGCCGTCCTTGGCGTTGTTGATAACGGTGGTCACGCCCGTGTTCAGCGTCGCCCCGATGCCAACACTGCCGGAGCGGATCTCACCGCTGTTGTTTGTCGTACCGCCGTCCGACGAGTTGATGACCCAGACGCCGAAGCTGCCGCCATAGATCTTCCCCGAATTGTCGAGGTTGACGTCGCGGGACCCCGATCCGAAGAGGACGCCGAACTCCCGCGCACCGGTGATCGAGCCGTCATTGTCGATGCTCGCGCCGATGCCGCCGACCGTCAGCCCGCCGTCGAAGCCGGTGATCGAGGCCGCTGTGGCGTTCTGGATCACGGCGTTGTTGCCCGAGAAGCTCAACGCCCCATTGCCGTTGTTGAAGTTCACCGCAGCGAAGACGACGCCGTTGTTGGTGAAACGGCTGTTCGCGATCGTGCTGGCGACCGCCACGTCCGCCTGGACGAAGACCGAGATGTCGGGGTTGATCGTCCAGGTGTTGTCCAGCGCGGTGAAGTCGATCCGTGTGCTGCGGTTGATGCTCACCACACTCATCACAACCTCCTCGCGTTCGCGTCAGACCGTCGCATGTCGCGAGCAGATTCCTCGGCGCGGCGATTGTCCAGATGGATTCTACACGCGGCTATCGATCGTCGGCCATGGCCTTACGCCGCGCGATCTCGGCCTCCGTCGGTGTTTCCATCGCGAACGATCCTGTCTTCACCTCGCCGCCGCCGCGGTAGTCGAGGATCAGCGCGCCGCCGGGTGTCGTGCGCGTTGAAACGGGCTCGAGCGTGCGCGGCAAGGTGCCGTCGCCGAACAGCTTCTTCCCCCGGCCGAGCACCAGGGGCGAGACCATCAGCTTGAACGTATCGATCAGGTCGTGGGTGAGAAGGGTCTGGATCAGAACGCTGCTGCCCTGGATCAGCAGCGTCGGGCCATCGGCAGCCTTCAGGTCGCGCAGCCGCGCCACCGGGTCATTGCCGAGCCACTCCGAGTTCTCCCAGGCGAGCGAGTCTGGCCGGTGGGTCGCGACGTACTTGGTGACGCGACCGAACGTGCGCGCAATCTCCGCCATACCGGCGTCATACCCGGGGGCGGCCGGGTCGGTCGTCACGTACGGCCAGTGGGCGGCGAAGATGTCGTACGTGCGCCGGCCGAGGAGAAGGTCGAAGGGCTGCCGGAAGGCCTCATCGATCGCCGCGCCGATCGCATCGTCCCACACCCCCGCCTGCCACCCGCCGAACCGAAAGCCGCCGGTCGGGTCCTCTTCCGGGCCGCCCGGCGCCTGCATCACGCCGTCGAGCGTGAGGAAGGTCGCTGCAAGAATCGTCCGCATCGTTGTCTCCTGTTGCTGATCCGCGCGGGGCGGAACGCCGCCTCTCCCGACACGACGAACGTGGCAGTCCGACTTCGACAGGCAGCGTGGAGGAAGCCTCGTCAGGTGGCTAGGGCGATCGCGATCTCGGCTGCGACGCGGGCGTTGTTGCGGATCAGCGCGATGTTGGTGACAAGGCTCCGCCCCCCGGTGCGCCTGAGGATCGCGTCGAGGAGAAACGGCGTCACCGCCTTGCCGGTGACGCCCGCGGCGATGCTGTCGGCGTGGGCGGCGGCGATATGGGTCTCCATCTCGCCGGCCGGAATCTCGTCCGCCGCCGGTACCGGGTTGGCGACCAGGAGGCCGCCGCCCAGCGCGAGGTCCGCGCGGGCGCGGATGAAGGCGGCGATGGCGGCCGCGTTGTCGAAGCGGATCGGTGCCTTGAGGCCACTCTCGCGCGACCAGAAGGCCGGGAACTGGTCGCTGCCATAGGCGACCACCGGCACGCCAAGCGTTTCCAGCATCTCCAGCGTCTTGGGCAGGTCGAGGAGCGCCTTGGCGCCGGCCGCCACCACGGTGACCCCGGTGCGGGCGAGTTCGGTCAGGTCCGCCGAGATGTCGAAGCTCTGTTCGGCGCCGCGGTGGACGCCGCCGATGCCGCCGGTCGCGAACACCCTGATGCCGGCGCGCTCGGCGACGATCATGGTGGCGGCGACGGTGGTCGCGCCCGGCGTGCCCGAGACCACCGCCCAGGCGAGGTCGGCGCGGGAGAGCTTGGCGACGTTGCCGGCCTTGGCCAGCCTTTCGAGATCGTCCGCGGTCAGTCCGACCCGGACCTTGCCGTCGAGCACGGCGATCGAGGCGGGCACGGCGCCGCCGGCCCGAACGATGCCCTCGACGGCGAGCGCCGTCTCGATGTTCTGCGGCCAGGGCATGCCGTGACTGACGATGGTGGTTTCGAGCGCCACCACCGGCCGCCGGTCGGCCAGCGCCGCCCGCAGTTCCTCGCTCACCACGAGCGTCATGCCGTCACCCAGCGTTCGCGATCCGTGTGCCGATCGCTTCCTGCGTCAAAGCGGCGGCGACGGTGCCGTCTTCTTCCACGGTGATCGCTGCCGCCGCAAGCCCGCAGGCAATCGCCTCGAACAGGGCATGGCCGCCGGCAAGGCCGTGGAGTGTGCCGGCAGCGAGCGCGTCACCCGCGCCGTTGACGCTCCGGACCTTCGCCGCGAACGGCGTGAACAGCCGCACGGCACCATCCGCGGCCACGGCGAGCGGCCGGGCCGAATCGGTCACCACCACCCGTGCGACGCCGCGAGCGGACAGCATCTGCGCCAGGTCGGCGGTGGAGCGAGCTGGGTCTCCGTCACCGCCGAGCAGGGCGAGCGCCTCCCGTCGGGTTGCAAAGAGAAGGTCGAGGCGACCGAGCAGGGGGATCAGCTTCACTGCCTTGGCCGGCGAGACGGCGATCGCCGCCACCAACCGCCCGTCGTCGCTGGCGTGCGCGACGATAGTGGCCAGCGTGGCGGCGGGGAGGTTGGCGTCGACGACGAAGGCTTCGGCGTCGCTCGCCGCCGCGAGCGCCGGGGCGACGGTCTCGGGCGTGATCTGGTCGAAGACGGCCATGTCGGCGATGCCGATGATGAGGTCGCCGGTTTGGTCGAAGGCAGCGCGGTAGGTCGCCGTCGGCGCCCCCGCCGAGACCGTCACGCCTCGCGGGTCGATCCCGTCCGCCGCGATCGCCGCAATCACGGCGTCGCCATCGGCGTCGGCGCCGACCCGCGAGATCAGCCGCACCCTCTCGCCGAGGCGGGCGAGATCGCGGGCCACATTGAGGCCGACGCCGCCGGGCGCGGTCCGCGCCACGCCCGGGTTGGATGCGCCCGGCACCGGGGGTCGCAGCGTCGCGGCGGCGTGATCCATGGTCGCGCCGCCGAATACGGTGATGGGTCGGAAAGGGGTCATGGCCGGCGCACAGTGCTCCTCGGGACGAGGGCAATGATGGAGAGCCCGGCCTCACGGCGCAATCGCTCCGGTGAGCGCCCGTCTGCTGTGGCCGCGGCGCTACGCGGTCACTATTTCAACCGTGAACCATTCAGGAGTTGCGCTCGGACTTGACACACCATCGGCCGCCTCAGTGATGCTCGGCCGCCGGCGCCCCGGTCCGGCGTTGGCTGGATCAGCTGAAGGGAGATGCGCATGACCAACAATTTCACAGAATTCAGCGGCGCCGCCGGCGATCTCGTCTCCGTGCTGCTGAAGAGTGGCACCGGGATATCGTACGTCTCGGGATCGGCAAGCTATTCTGGCACCAAGAGCGCGGCTTCGACCTTCGACAGCCTCAGCCTTGGCGGGGCCGTAATCTCCGGCCCGGGCATTCTGCTTACCAGCGGAGACGGCACGCCGCCCCCGTCGAACACCCTGACGTCCTACAGCGTTCAGAATTTCCAGCCCGGTGATTCCAACCTCGACGCAATCGTCAACAACGCCTTCCCCGCCGCGGGCAGCACGGAAGACGCGTCGGTCCTCAGCTTCAAGATCAATGCGTCCGCCGGCACCAAGACCGTGATCTTCGACATCGTCTTCGGCTCGGACGAGTTCCCCGAGTGGTCAAACACCGAGTTCGTCGACATCGCCGCCGTGATCGTCAATGGCAAGAATGCGGCCTTCTTCGGCGGCGACAGCAAGAAGCCCCTGAGCATCCTCGACAAGAACCTCGGCTACTTCCAGAACAACCAGGATGGCCACGTGTCGATCGAGTACGACGGCATCAGCAACAAGCTGACCGTCATCGCCAAGGTCAAGGAGGGGGTCAACGACATCAAGATCGCCATCGCCGACACCGGCGATCAGATCTACGATTCCGGCATCTTCATCGCCAACCTGCGCGGCAGCGAGAAGGATCTCGAGGGTATCCTCAACGAGGTGTCGGGCACGACCGGCAATGACAAACTCAAGGCAATCGCCGGCATCGACAACGTGGTGATCGGGGACCTCGGCAAGGACAAGCTGTATGCCAACAACGGCTTCGACATCCTCTACGGCGACCAGGAAGACGATGGCGGTAGCGACGTCTCGGCGGTGGCGTCGTCCGCCGTGGCGTTGTCGCTCGACTTCAAGGACACGTTCTTTTTCAAGAAGACCAAGTACCTCGACAAGAAGATCAGCAAGACGGACGTGATCGCCGACTGGGACAGCAAGGACAAGATCAACCTGTCGAAACTCGCCGGGCCGAAGCTCGATTTCATCGGCAAGGCCAAGTTCAGCGACAACGGCGACGGCGAGGTCCGCTACAAGCAGTTCAAGAAGAAGGATTTCACCGCCGTCTACGTCGATACCAATGGCGACGGCAAGACCGATGCATCGGTGAAGGTGCTGGGTCTCCACAAGTTCAACGACGGCGACTTTTCCCTCTAGACTCTCGGCAGGACATCCTTGACGGCAGGCCCTGAACCTCGGGCCTGCCGTTCTTCCTTCCGTGGTGCCGCCGTCGTCATCGCGCGTGCGAAGCGATCGAATGTTCGCCTCTTGTTCTACAGAACGAAACGTGTACAATCGATGCCGAAAGGGTTTGGAGGGTTGGGCAGCCCATCACTCCGGATCGGTTTGTACGACTCTCGCCCGTGTGGAATAAGGAGCGCGACGCAATCATGGCCAACGCCAATCTTCGCCTGATCGAGGGGCAATCAATGGACAAGTCGAAGGCGCTGGATGCGGCGCTCAGCCAGATCGAACGGGCCTTCGGCAAGGGCTCGATCATGCGCCTCGGCAAGAACGAGACGCCGGTGGAGGTCGGAACGGTACCGACCGGTTCGCTCGGCCTCGACATCGCGCTCGGCATCGGCGGATTGCCGCGCGGCCGCATCGTCGAGATCTACGGGCCGGAGTCCTCGGGCAAGACCACGCTCGCCCTTCATGTCATCGCCGAGGCGCAGAAGAACGGCGGCATCTGCGGCTTCATCGATG
>JAGRKZ010000094.1 GCA_020442065.1 Bauldia sp. | reverse complement strand
AGTGGTCGATGACGAGGTCGACCGGAACCAGCGGGTTGATCCGCTCGGGATCGCCGCCGAGCGCCTGCATGGCGTCGCGCATCGCGGCGAGGTCGACCACGGCGGGAACACCGGTGAAGTCCTGCATCAGCACCCGCGCCGGGCGGAAGGCGATCTCGCGGTCGCTGTGGCGCGCGGCGAGCCAGTCGGCCATGCCGCGAATGTCGTCGGCGATCACCGAGCGGCCATCTTCGCAGCGGAGCAGGTTCTCGACCAGAACCTTGAGCGAGTACGGCAGTCGCGAGATGCCGGCGAGGCCATTCTTCTCGGCCTCAAGCAGGCTGTAGTAGTCGTAGGAGTTCGATCCCACGGCGAGGGACTTGAGGCTCTTGAAGCTATCGCTGCTGGGGCTGGTCACGGGAGGGAGAATCCTCGATGAGATGGCGTGGCGACACCGGGCGGGAGGGCGGATCCGTCCGCACCGGGAGGTGCCGACCGACCGCGACGG
This sequence comes from Bauldia sp., assembly GCA_020442065.1. Classification (GTDB taxonomy): domain Bacteria; phylum Pseudomonadota; class Alphaproteobacteria; order Rhizobiales; family Kaistiaceae; genus Bauldia. The sequence continues at coordinate 36,605 of JAGRKZ010000094.1, read as the reverse complement.
CGCGGGCTGCGGGCCTTATAGTGAATTTCGTGGACCGGTTCCAGACAAAGGGGCGCGTCGGCGTGGGGCGGTGGCAGATTGGGGCGGGACGCCCTTCGAATGAGCGCCGAACGGGCACCGAGCCCGCCTTCGCAGCATCAGGCTGCCGATGCGGCTGAGTGGGGAGGGCCTTGCCGCCGATCGCGGTGGGCGAATGGTGTTCGAGGCCATTTCCTTCACCCTTGGTCCGGGCGAGATGCTGGCGGTTACCGGGCCGAACGGGGCGGGCAAATCGACGCTGCTGCGGCTGGTCGCCGGTCTGCTTCGCCCGGCCGCCGGCACCCTTCGGGCCGAACCCGCGCCGGAGGCAGGACTTTCGTCAGCCGTCCATTATTTCGGCCATCTCGACGCCCTCAAGCCGACCCTCACCGTCGCCGACAATCTCGGCTACTGGCGAAGCGTCTACGGCGGGACCGGCGACATCGAGGCGGCGCTCGATGCGGTCGGCCTCGCGCACCTCCTCGACCTGCCCGCCGAACGGCTTTCGGCCGGCCAGAGGCGGCGCGTCGCCCTCTCCCGGCTGCTGGTCTCGGAACGGCCGGTGTGGCTGCTCGACGAGCCGGCGACGGCGCTCGACGCCGCCGCCGAGGCGATGCTCGGCCGGCTGATCGCCGCCCACCTCGCCGGCGGCGGCCTGGTCATGGCGGCGATCCATCGGCCGCTGGCCATCGAGCCGACGACCCGCCTCGCGCTCGGGGCGGCCCCGTGATCCAGGCGCTCGCAGCCATCGCCGGTCAAACTGCCCGGCTCCGGTTTCGGGGCGGCGGTGGCGCCCTGGTCGGGCTGGTGTTCTTCCTCGCGGTGGTGACGATCGTGCCGTTCGCGGTCGGCCCCGACCTCAACCTGCTCTCCCGGATCGGCCCGGCTATCCTGTGGATCGGGGCGCTGCTCGCCACGCTGCTCGGCCTCGACCGGTTGTTCCAGGACGATCGCGACGACGGCTCGCTCGACCTGATGTTCCTCGCCGGCCCACCGATCGAACTGGTGGTGCTGGCCAAGGCCTTCGGCCACTGGCTCGCCACGGGCCTGCCGCTTGCGATCGCCGCGCCGTTCCTTGGCCTCCTGCTCGGGCTCGAGCCGCTGGCGCTCGGCGCGACCACCCTCACCCTCCTCGTCGGCACGCCTGCGCTCACCGCAGTCGGCGCGGTGGGCGCGGCGCTCGCCGCCGCCTTCGGCCGCGGCGGCATCCTCATCGCCGTTCTCGTGCTGCCCTTCACGATTCCGGTGCTGATCTTCGGGGTGAGCGCGGCCACCGCAGCAGTGACGGAGCCGCAGCCCTTCCTGCCACCGTTTCTGATCCTGACGGCGCTGACGCTCGTGAGCACCATCGTTGCTGCGGTGGCCGGGGCCGCGGCACTCCGGGTCGGCCTGGAGTAGGGTCGCCTAAGACGCGCAGCGGGCGAACCTGTCCTCCTGCTTGCCGAACTTGAAGATCATGGTGTCGGCTTCGAACGAGAGGCCGACGTCCGGCCGGGGGCTTCCATCGGACGCGGTTCCCGACAACATGCCGCCGGCGATGGACCAGGTGCCGCCCTGGCTGCGGTCAGGGCGGGCGAGGGTGAAGGTGCCATCAGCGTTGAAGGTCAACCTGCCCGTGCCGCAGCTGGCGTCCTGGCCCCACGAACCGACGATCTGGCTGCGCAGCTCCTCATCGGTCGCGGCAAGGGCGAGGGATGCCGATCCGGCGAGCAAGACTGCGGCGGCGACGATTCTGAACATGTGAGCGATCCTTGTTTCCGGGTGAGGTAGATGCGCCGCTCAGTCCGGGCAGCGGTTGAACTTCTCGATACGGCCACTGCCATCCGGCGCGCCGAGGGCGAGGCTATCGCCGTCGATGGTCACGCTCGAGGCGGGCTGATCGCCGCCGTCGGTGCTGGTGCCGGTCAGGATGCCGTCGGCGATCTGCCAGACGCCGGTCTCGGTATCGTCGCCGGGACGGACGAGGCCGAAAGTCCCGTCGGCGTTAAACGTCAGGGCACCCTCGGCGCACATCGGATCCTGACCCCAGGACCCGACGAGCTGCTGCTTGAGTTCGTCGTCCGTCGCGGCCAGGGCGATCGAGGCAGAGACGGTGAGAGCAAGCGCGGTGACGGCAGTTCTGATCATGAGGCCTATCCGTGAGATGAAGGGAAATCGCACTCAGCCCGCAGAACCGGACTTGTTTGTGGCCCGGCGAGAGCTGCGCCTGTTTTTGGGCACACCGAGCACAGCGTGGCAAGCCGCAAGCACCATCGGCACCGTGATGTCCCGGGTGCACGCCTTGGCATAGGCGCAGCGGGATTCGTCGCCGAGGTAGCAGGGCGCGCAGGGCTGCGGCGCCCGGACCAACTGCACTCGCGGCCCCCGCGGACGCCAGATCCGGTGATCCGCGACCCCTGAGAAGACGCAGACAGTCGGGACGCCGAGCCGGGCAGCGATGTGGGTGGTGGCGCTGTCGTTGCCGACGACCAGGCGGGCCCGAGCCACCATGTCGCGAAACTCGACAAGGCCCAGACGCCCCACAAGGTCGATGGAGGCCTCGGGCCCGAGGGCGGCGAGGATGGTCTCCGCAGGAGCACGATCCGACTCCGAGCCGACGATGGCGGCCTTGAGGCCGAGCTGGCGGACGAGCCTGTCGGCAAGCCGCGCATAGCTCCCGGCGTCCCAATTCTTGAGGCGGACGCGGCTGCCCGGCGCAATCAGGAAATAGTCCGACCGTCCAAACCCGACCGGCAACCGCCACCGTCGCCGCCCGTCCGCCCGTTCGATCTCGGGCAGGAAGGTGTCGGCAACCGCCGTCACCAGCAACTTTGCCCGGGTCTCGGCATGGACACCGAATCGCTCCGGCTGACGGGATGGCGTTTCCGAGAAGCGCGGCAGGGCGAGGTCGAGCGGCCGGGCTAGCCCGTCCGCCTGATATCCGGCGCGGAACCGTGCCTTGACGTGATCGAGGAGCGGCCTCGTATCGGCGTTGTGGCGGAGGTCGATGGCGAGATCGTAGCGGCCGCGGACGTGCCTAGCGATCCGGGCAAAAGGGGCATGCGGCTTGTTGGACGGCGAATCCGCGTCCGGCTGGTAGAAGTCGAAGGTGACGATCTCGTCGAATACGCCGAGCGCCGCGGCAAGCTCCCGTACCGCCGGCGCACAGACCAGCGTCAGGTGGCGGCCTGCAGCGAGGCGACGAAGGTCGGCCATCGCGCCGCTCACCAGCACGAAGTCGCCGATATGGTCGACCTTGATGACCAGGATGCGTTCGATCTTCATCGCATGCCGACGGACAGCACTGCGCACCGCGCCAATTGCCCCGAGGCGCGGCCGGCGCCGGCAAGCGCTTCAGGCGGCCACGTATCAGTCAGGGCAGCGGCTCATCGACTCTTCGCCCGAGCCGTCGGGCGCACCGACATAAAGGGTGTCGCCGTCGATCCGCACCTTCACGTCGGGCTGCTTGCCGCCGTCGCTGTCGGCTCCGGAGAGGATGCCGTCGACGATATCCCAAGTGCCGGTCCGCGATTCGGCTCCGGTGCGGTCGATCTTGAAGGTGCCATCGGCGATGAAGGTGAGCGCGCCGGCGGCGCAGTTTGCATCCTGCCCCCAGACGCCAATGATCTGCTGCTTGAGCTCGGCGTCGGTGGCCGCCAGGGCGATCCCGGCAAGGCCGGCAAGGGAGAGGGCGGTCAGGGCAAATCTCAGCATAGGGGTTGGCCGTCCCGGGAGTGAGCGTGAACAAATGCGGGGAAGGGAAGAGTAGCCGGCTTCGCCCGCCCTGCCTATCCGTCTGCGGCGTCCCGACTTGCGCAAGGTCATTGCCGGGGGCGAGGCGTGACCCTAAAACATGCCTCCATGGCCGTTATCGATCTCGCCAACCCCACCCGCTTCCTCGCCTTTTCGGGTCGTCTCCTGCCCTTCATTTGGGCGGCCGCGGCGATCGCGCTCGCCATCGGCCTCTACATGGCGCTGATCGTTGCCCCGGCCGACTACCAGCAGGGCGAGATGGTGCGGATCATGTTCATCCACGTCCCCTTCGCCTGGCTGGCGATGGCCTGCTACGGCGTGATGGCGGTGGCGGCGCTGGGCACACTGGTGTGGCGCCATCCGCTCGCCGACGTCCTGCAAAGAAGCGCGGCACCCCTCGGTGCGGCCTTCACCTTCCTTGCCCTGGTCACCGGCTCGCTGTGGGGCAAGCCGACCTGGGGCACATACTGGGTGTGGGACGCCCGGCTGACCTCGGTGCTGATTCTCTTCCTGATCTATCTCGGGCTGATCGCGCTGTGGCAGGCGGTCGAGGATCCGGGCAAGGCGGCGCGCGCCGCGGCGATCCTGACGCTGGTCGGGGCGGTCAACCTGCCCGTCATCAAGTTTTCGGTCGACTGGTGGAACACCCTGCACCAGCCGGCAAGCGTGTTCCGCCTCGACGGGCCGACCATCCACCCGGCGCTGCTGTGGCCGCTGCTGATCATGGCGATCGGCATGACGCTGCTCTTTGCGGCGCTGCTCCTGATGGCGATGCGAAACGAAATCCTCCGGCGCCGCGTGCGCGCCATGCAGATTCTCGCCGCCGCGGGATGATCGCCGAGGGCGCCCACGCCGGGTTCATCGTCGCGGCCTATCTGCTCACGGCGGTCGTGCTGATCGGCGTCGTGGTCTGGATCGTTCTCGACGGACGGAAGCAGCGCCGCCGGATCGCCGATCTCGAGGCCCGCGGCGTCCGTCGCCGCTCGGCCGGCAGGACAGCGCAATGAACGAGGCCCCGACGCCGCCGCGCCGCCCGCGCCCTCTCCTGCTGCTACCGCTGGTGCTGTTCGTGGCGCTCGCGGCGGTCTTCCTGATCCGCCTCGAAGCGGGCGGCGATCCGGATGCGATCCCGTCGGCGCTGGTCGGCAAACCGGCGCCGACCTTCGACCTGCCGCCGCTCGAAGGCACCGGCCTGCCGGGCCTTGCCTCCGCCGACCTCAAGGGCCGGGTGACGGTGGTCAATATCTTCGCCTCCTGGTGCGGACCCTGCCGGCTCGAGCATCCGCAACTGATCGAACTCGCCCGCGACAACCGCATCCGGCTGGTCGGCATCAACTACAAGGACGTGACCGCCAACGCGACCGGCTTCCTCGACGAGCTCGGCAATCCCTATGCGGCGATTGGCGTCGATTCAAACGGGCGGGCGGCGATCGACTGGGGCGTCTACGGCGTGCCAGAAACCTTCATCGTCGACGCCGACGGAATCATCCGCCACAAGCAGATCGGCCCGATTGACGAGGCCGTGCTCACGTCCACCATCCTGCCCGCCATCGCGGCGGCAGCCGGGTCCCAGCAGTAGGATTCTCCGATCCTGGTGGCTGCCCCGGCTACTGCTCCAGGGCCCTGATCTCACCATTGGCGCGACGCAGGCGCTCGGAGAAGTCCCGCATCATGTTGCCCATGATCGTCAGCAACAGATTGGGGTGGGTCTTGCCGGTCTCGCGCAGCTGCTCGACCGAGAAGCCGTAGCAGACCGCCCGTTCGTCGGCGACGATGTCGGCCGAGCGGCGGCCGCCATCGATCAGCGCCATCTCGCCGAAGCTGACGCCGGGACCGAGCGAGGCGACGCGAAGCACCCGGTCACCGCCGTCCTGGCGAATGCGGAGCTGAACGGTGACGACACCGCGGGCGACGACGAAGAACAGCCGCGCCTCGTCCCCCTCGCGCACGATCGTTTCCCCGGCCTCGAACACCATGGGTCGCACCATGCCCTCGAGCACGCGGATCTCGTCGCGGTCCAGGCCCTTGAAGATATCGAGCTGGGCAAGCGAGAACTTGGTGAGGTCGCGCGCGTCGGCGACGCTCGCCAGCAGGCTGTTCTCGCACCACTCCAGCGCGTTGTCGCGATGCTCGAACAGCCGGGCTTCGCCGTCGCCGTGGGCAGCCATCAACGCGTGGAGCGAGGCCAGCCGACCGTCGGCGCGCATATGGGCAAGGATCAGCCGGCGACCGCGCTCGGCGAGGCCGGTATCGAGCTCGACCAGGAGCCGGCCCGCCGCGGTGTCGGCGTCGTGGACGCGGCGGAGGTCGAGGATGATGTAGTCGGCCTCGACCGAGATCTCGTCGACGCGCCGCACGAGGCGTTCCGTCGAGCCGAAGAACAGGCCGCCCTGCACCTCGATCAGTCGGATGCGCTGACCCTCCTTGTCGAGCCGCTCGCGCTCGTGCGGGGCGCGCATCCGCTTGGAACGGACGACGGCGCCCGTCAGTTCGTGGCGGATGACGGCGCCGCTGTTGGTGTGGTTGCGGAAGATGTGGAGGCCGAAGGTCTCGGAGATCTCCTTGCAGACCCGGACGCCGCGTACGCTGTGGCCATGCAAGTCGAGCCGCGGCGAGAACACGCCGATGCCGATCTGCCCCGGGATAATGGCGATGATGCCGCCCGAGACGCCGCTCTTGGCCGGCATGCCGACCTCGTAGGACCATTGGCCGGCGTAGTTGTACATGCCGCAGCTGTTCATGACCGTGAGGATGTCCTGGACATAATCACGCTCGAGCGCCACCTCGCCGGTCAGCGGATTGACACCGTCGTTGGCGAGGGTCGCCGCCATCACCGCGAGGTCCGAGCAGGTCACCCGCACCGAGCACTGGCGGAAGTAGATGTCGAGGATCGTCTCGGGCGGCGAGTGGATCATGCCGGAGTTGAGCATCATATAGGCGATGGCGCGGTTGCGATGGCCGGTGGCTTGCTCCGAGCGATGGACGTCGTCGTCGATGTGGAGGCTGCGGCCGGCGAAACGCGAGAGCGCCGACAGCATCGTCGCGATCCGGGCCTCCGGCGTTTCGCCCTTGATCAGCTCGGCCGCGGCCATCGCCCCAGCATTGACCATCGGGTTGAACGGCCGGTTGTGGACTTCGTCAAGGACGATCGAGTTGAACGCCTCGCCGGTCGGCTCGACGCCAATCCGGGACAGCACGTAGTCGCGGCCGTACTCGGCGAGGGTGTAGCCATAGACGAACGCCTTGGATATCGACTGGATGGTGAACGGCACACCGGCGTCACCGGCGGTGTAGACCCGCCCGTCCACCGTCGCGATGGCTATGCCGAACAACTCCGGATCGACCTTGGCCAGTTCCGGTATGTAGGTGGCGATCGCGCCGTCCCTCACCTCGCTGATGCGTCGGTGCAGGGCCGCCAGATAGCGGTCGATCGGGCCGCCAAGGCCGGCCTCCGCCGCCACCTTCATATCCATCAAACGTTGCCTCCCAGTCAAAAATGCACCGGAAGAACTGACAACCAAGAAACATGCCAAATCAAGCGGATTGCCGGGGTAATCCTGGAGCGGAACGACTGCAAACAGCCGGCCTGAACCGCCATGGCCGGCACGGGATCAGCCGGCGGACTGCCGTGTGACGGTAATCACACCGGTCGGAACCGAGCCTTGTCATAGTGGGGCAGTGCGGGACGCGGGGGCGCGGGGGTGCTGGACTTGACCAATCCGTTCACAGCGCTGCTCGTAGTCCTCGCCATTCTGGAAGTGAAGCACTTCCTGTGCGACTTCCCGTTGCAGACGCTCTACCAGTTGCAGAACAAGGGGCGGTACGGGCATCCCGGGGGGCTTGCCCATGCCTTCATCCACATCATCGGCACGGCGGTCTGCTTTGTCGTGGTGACGCCGGCATTGTGGCTTGGGGCGGCGATCCTGGCCGGCGAGTTCCTGTTCCACTACCACGCAGACTGGGCAAAAGAGCAGTGGATACGCAGGCACGGCTATACCGCTACCGACAACCAGTACTGGTGGGCGCTGGGCTTCGACCAGCTTCTCCATCACCTCACATATATCTTGATCGCCGGACTCCTGGTCGGCGCGACACTCGGAACCGGTTAGCCGCTGACCCCGCGCGTTGCGACCCGAAGCAACGGCTTTCCTTCATGCGGTCCCAGCTTCATTCGAGCCGTCCATCCTGAGCCCTCACAACCAGGGCATCGACGATGTGGCGGACCTTCGGCGCGAGGTGTCTTGTCCTTGGCCAGACCGCATGAATACTCACCTTCGGCGTCGCGTACGCCGACAGCACCGCGACCAGCGTGCCGCTCCTGAGGTGCTCCCGCACCATCCACATCGGGAGTTGGACCAGGCCGCATCCGGCCAGAGCCGCGGTCAGCATCGCCTCCGCGTCGCCGATTTCATGCGTCGATCGCGGCGCCAGGTGCTGGACGACACCGTTTGCATCGGCGATCGACCAGGCGATCGAGGTTTCGCGCCGGAGCGCGACGATGCAGTCGTGGAACCGGAGATCGTCCAGGCTTGCCGGCACGCCCCTCATGTCGAGGTACCGGCGCGAGCCGCAAATGACCCGCGTCTGCTCGATGAGCCTTCGGGCAACGAGACCGCTGCTGTCTTCAAGCTCGCCGATGCGGATGGCGAGGTCGATGCCTTCCTCGACCAGGTCGACAACGCGATCGGTGAAGCTCATGGCGAACTGGAGCCCCGGCTCGGCCAAGGCGATCTCAAGCAGGATGGGGACGAGGACTCGTCTCCCGAAAGCGCCGGGCATGTCGATCCTCAGCCGGCCGCGAGGCTTGAACCGTCCGGCATCGAGCGCCGTCTCGGCGGCCGCGATCTCATCGAGGGCGCTCGCGCAGCTGGCGAAGTAGCTTTCGCCTTCGAGCGTCAGGCTCGAGCGGCGGGTGGTCCGGTGGAACAGCTTCGTCCCGAGGCGCTGCTCGAGACGCGCGATGGTCTTGCCGACCGCCGACTTGCTGATGCCCAGCCGCTCTGCCGCGGCCGTGAAGCTGCCCGCCCGCGCCGCCTCCACGAAGGTTACGACGCCGCTCAGCTGGTCGATCCGCGACATTGGCAACCTCAAATCTACTCTGATCGGCCCTTTGCGATGTTTATGCGACCATAGTTCCATGATCAAATCCATCGCAGCGGGGTCGCCGGCTGAGGCCGTCCCCGCATCACGGAGCAAGGGCGATGACAAGCGACGGAACCCGGAGCCGCGAATCCTTTCGCGCACTGCCCAAGGCGGAGGTCCATGTGCACCTTGAGGGCTGTTTCGAGCCGGCGACCCTTGAAACCTGGGCAAGGCAGGCCGGCGTCCCGATGCCGCGGCCGCGCGAGCGCCTTCTGTCTTTCGATGGCCTCGCTGATTTCCTCGAATTCCTGGACTGGGCCTGTGGCCTCGCCAACACCCGGGACCGCGTCGCCGAAACCGCCTACGGGTTCTGCCGGCGACTGGCGGCGGACGGGACCCGCTACGCCGACGTGATCATCAATCCGACGCACTGGGCGCCATGGCAGGGCCGGACCAGGGAGCTGATCGACGCCCTCGACGCGGGGTTTGCCGCCGCCGAGGAGGATGAACTTCCGCCCGTCGGCCTGTGCATCAGCTTGCTCCGCACCCAGACCGCAGATGAGGCGATCGATCTCGTCGAAGACCTCGTCGTCTGGCGTCATCCCCGGGTCGTCGCCTTGTCGGTCGACGGGAACGAGGCTGCCGCCGGACGCACCGGACCACGCTTCGCCGAAGCCTTCCGCCGGGCCGCTGCAGCGGGCTTGCGCCGTACCGTTCATGCCGGCGAGTCGAGCGGACCGGAAGGCGTCCGCGACGCTGTTGAACTCCTCTCCGCCGATCGCATCGACCATGGCGTCCGCGCCGTCGAGGACGACCGCGTGGTGGCGCTGCTCGTCGAACGCGGCATCCCCCTCGGGATCTGCCCGAGTTCCAACCTCTCACTCAAGCTCTACGCCTCGATGGATACGCATCCAATCGAGCGGCTGCGGCAGGCGGGCGTCAGGGTCTCGGTCAATACGGACGACCCAAGCCTTCTGGGCACCAACCTTCCCGCCGAGTACGAACTGGCGTCAGCTGCCTTCGGGTGGAGCGACGAAATCGTGCGCGATGTGGCCCGAACCTCGATTGACGCAAGCTTTGCCAACGCCGACGTGAAAGCACAGCTCACGTCGGCCCTGGCCGGTTGGGGCTCGTAACGCCGGACCGCAGCAACCGGCCCAAGTCGCCCCGCGGCCACCCCGGCAAACGTCCGACTACGGTGCGACGCGGGTCGCAGCGTTCTCGATCCAGGGCGCGTTCAGGCCTGCGCGTTCATGTGGCGGATACGCTCGACCAGAACGCGCATCACGTCGAGGGCGAAGAACGGTGTGTCCTGCACCAGCACCACGAACAGCCGCTCGTTGATCGGCACGAGCTCGCTGTCTTCGACGGCCACGACGGAGGCGCTCCGCGGCGCGTGGTCGATCAGCGCCATCTCGCCGAACAGCCCGCCGGCGCCAACTTCCTCGACAGTCTTGCCGTGGACCTGGACCGCGACCTTGCCGCTGCGGACGACGAACATCTCCTTGGCGGGCTCGCCCTCGCTCATCACCGTCTCGCCGGCCTTGTAGCGGCGAGTGGGGATGTCGGGCCGATCGAACAGCTTGAAGTCGATCTGATGCTGCTGGACGATGTTCATGGCTGGCCCTCAAATATATGGCGTGGCGTCACGGCTGGGATGCCGCACCGATTTGACAGTTATGTGACACCGCCGCGTGCGGCGCCAGAGCCTTCGCGCTGGAGCTTGGCGGGACGCCGGACCGATCGCGCGGTGGCGACGGGCCCGACAGTTTCCCGTTCGATCAGGTCACAGCGGAGCCTCTCGCGAATCGGCGGCACGTCGACGGCATCGCGCCCCATGCGCTGGAGCAGGTCCTCCGCCGCAAGCCGGCCGAGCGACGCCCGGGGCTGCCGCATCGTGGTGAGCGGAGGATCGATGACGCTGGCATAGTCGATGTCGTCGAACCCGACGATCGAGACGTCTTCCGGGATCCGTATCCCGGCGTCGCGAACGGTGCGGATGAAACCGATCGCGGCATGGTCCGCCGAAGCGAAGATCGCCGTCGGCCGCTCACGCAGCGCAAGGAAGCGCGTCGCGGCCGCAACGCCATCCTCGTAGCGGAATCCGCCTTCCCAGATCGCCGCCTCGTCAGGCGGGATGCCGGCCCGCTTCAGCGCCAGACGGAAGCCCTTCATGCGCTCAACCGCCTCGATATTCCTCGCGTCGCCGGCGACGTGGCCGAGGTGGCGGTGCCCGGCGGCAATGAGATGGGTGGTGGCGCGTGCCGCGGCGGCGCGATTGTCGACGTCGAACACCGAGTAGCGGCGCTCGCCGACGATCTCGTTGCAGACCAGGGCGATCGGCACCCGGCCGGAGGCCGACGCCACGTCCCCGTCGCGCGGGATCTGGCCGGTGAAAAGGATGACGCCGTCGACCTGCCCGGCGAGGATGAAGCGGGTGTAGTGCGCCTCTTTCTGGAGGCTGTGGCGCGTGTCGCCGATGATCATGCCGTAGCCGGCCGCCGACAGCGTGTCCTCGATGGCGTTGAGGATGGGCGCGAAGAAGGTGTTGCTGATGCCGGGCAGCAGCGCGAGCACGATCTGGGTGGAGCGGGCACGGAGGTTTCGGGCCGAGGCATTCGGCGTATAGCCGGTCGCCGCGATCGCCGCGATCACCCGGGCACGCGTCTCCTCGGCCACCTTGTCCGGCGCCGCCAGCGCACGGCTCACCGTCGCCGTCGAGACGCCGGCCCGGCGGGCAACATCGAGGATCGTCGCCGCGGCGGGAGGGCCCGACCGGCGGCCGTTTCGGGCCAGCGCTTTCATGGAGGCAGGTGTGCTTTCGTCGCCCATGCTTTGCGAATCCGGCGAGCATACTCGCTCTCAGCGGCATTGCCATCCGGGTGAAGTTGACAACGGCCGCGCATCAGCTAGATTTCAATGTAATCGATTTCAGCGGCCCAGAGAAGGCCGTGGGGTTCAGGGAGGACGACGCGACTACCATTCGTGACCTCGATGCAATCGATTACACCGCCCGCGGCAGCGGCCGGTGTTGGCTTGTGTCGTTCGATATTTGACCAGCGCGCAGCGCGACTAGGGAGGAAGCAAGATGAACTACCGCATGAAGCTGATGGGCATGGCGGCGACCGCGGCCCTGTTGGCCGGGGTGACGGTTGCCTCGGCCGCCGACATCGAAGTCATCCACTGGTGGACCTCGAAGGGCGAGGCCGCGGCGGTCGCCCAGTTCGCCAAGGCGCTCGACAATGACGGCCAGGGCGACAAGTGGGTCGACAGCGCGATTGCGCTCGGCGAGACCGCCCGCGCGACCGTTATGCAGCGCGTGCTCGGCGGCGATCCGCCGGAGGCCGCCCAGTTCAATCCCGGCCGGCAGTATGAGGAGCTGATTGCCAACGGCCAGCTGCTCGACCTCACCGACGTCGCCACGGAAGGCAAGTGGGACGAGGTGATCCGGCCGAAGCAGATCCAGTCGGCCTGCTTTCTCGACGGTCACTGGTGGTGCGTGCCGGTCAACATCCACTCGAACTACTGGGCCTGGTATTCCAAGCCGGCGTTTGAGCAGGCGGGCGTGGCCGAGCCGAAGAGCATGGAAGAGTTCGTCGCCGCGGCCCCGAAGCTCAAGGAAGCCGGCATCATTCCGTTCGCCATCGGCGGCGACGGCAACGGCTGGCAGATCCAGCTCCTGTTCCAGGACATGGTGACCGAGGGTCTCGGCATCGAAGCGCGCAACAAGATGTACGAAGACAAGGACGCCGCAATCGCCGGCGGTCCCGAGATGGTGCAGGTGTTCAAGGACCTGCGCGCCCTCAAGAGCTTCACCGACGAGGGCTACGCCAACCGCAACTGGAACGACACGACCAATCTCGTCATCACCAACAAGGCCGGCCTTCAGGTGATGGGCGACTGGGCGCGCGGCGAGTTCGCGGCCGCCGGCATGACCGGCGTCAAGGACTTCGGCTGCATCATCGGCCTCAACGAGGACAAGCCGCTGGTGTCGACCGACGGCGACATCTTCGTCTTCTTCAAGCAGAGCGATCCGGAGGTCGAGGCGGCGCAGAAGCGTCTCGCCAAGCTGCTGATCAGCCCGGAAGTGCAGGTCGCCTTCAACAACGCCAAGGGCTCGATGCCGGTGCGCGGCGACGTCGACATGTCGACCGCCGATCCCTGCATGCAGAAGGCGCTCGCCGCGGTCGAGGATCCGGCCAAGATCGTGGTCGCGACCAACCGCTACATCACCGAGAACACCAACCAGGCGATCAACGAGCTCATCGCGAATTACTTCGCCGATGATTCGGTGACGGCCGAGGATGCCGCGGCGAAGTTCGCCGAGATCATCGAGCTGTCCGACTAGGTCCGACGGGAAACACGGCCGGCGCTGCGTCAACGCGGCGCCGGTCTCCTGTGCTGCCTGACAAGGACGGCCCATGACCCTCGCGCTCCGACGCGCCTTCCCGCTCCCGTCGATCGTCGGAACGATCCCGATGATCCTGGTCTCGATCGGCGTCTTCGTCGTCGGGATCGGCTTCTCGGTTTTGTGGTCCTTCACCAGCTCGAAACTGTTCCCCAACTACGACTTCGTCGGGTTGCTGCAGTACCGGCGGCTGTGGGCGACCGATCGCTGGCTGGTCGCCGTCAACAACATCTGGATATTCGGTTTCCTGTCGATCGGCTGCAACCTGGTCTTCGGCTATCTGCTCGCGGTCTTCATGGACCAGCGCATCCGCCAGGAGGACGCGTTCCGCTCGATCTTCCTCTACCCGTTCGCGATGTCGCTGATCGTCACCGGCCTCGTCTGGCAATGGGCGCTCGACCCCAATCTCGGCCTCCAGTCGGCAATGCGACACCTCGGCTGGGAGAGTTTCAGCTTCGCGCCGCTGGTCGATCCCCAGCTCGCCATATACGGCCTCGTCGTCGCCGGCATCTGGCAGGGCTCGGGCGTCACCATGGCGATCCTGCTCGCCGGCCTCCGCGGCATCGACCAGGAGATCTGGAAGGCGGCGAAAGTCGACGGCATTCCCGACTGGCGCGCCTATCTCTTCATCGGCCTGCCGATGATGCGGGGCGCCGTCGCCACCGCCTTCGTGCTCCAGTGCGTCAGCGTCGTCCGGGTCTACGACCTCGTCGTCGCCATGACCGGTGGCGGGCCCGGCTACTCGACAACCATGCCCGCCGTCTACGTCATCCAGCTCATCACCGTCCGGCAGAACGTCGGCCAGGGCATGGCGGCTGCGACGATGATGCTGCTGCCCATCCTCATCGTAATCGCGATCGGCGGCATCCTGCTGTGGCGGCGCGGACGGAAAGCGAAGGCGGCATGAGCGCGCACGATACCGCCATCGACACCCGTGCCGGGGCGCGGGCCGGGATCGAGCCCGAGGGCCGCAAGCCGCGCCGCATCTCGCCCGGCCGGATCGGCATCTACGCCTTCCTGATCATGGCGGCGGTGTTCTTCCTGGTGCCGCTCTACGTCATGATCGTGACGTCGCTGAAGACGATGCCCGAGATCCGCCTCGGCCTCCTCTTCAACCTGCCCAAAGAGCCGACGATCCAGCCTTGGATCGACGCCATGGTGAACGCCTGCACCGGCCTCGACTGCCACGGGCTGAGTCCCGGGTTCTGGAACTCGGTCAAGATCACGGTGCCGAGCGTCATAGTCTCGATCATCTGCGCCTCGCTCAACGGCTATGCGCTCACCTACTGGCCGTACAAAGGCGCCAACCTCCTCTTCGCGCTCCTCGTCTTCGGCGCCTTCGTCCCCTATCAGGTGGTGATCTATCCGCTGATCATCGGCCTGAGCTGGGCGGGCCTGTTCGCAACCCTGCCCGGCATCATCATCATCCACACCATCTTCGGCATGCCGCTGCTCACGCTGCTCTACCGGAACTTCTACGCCTCGCTCCCGGTCGAGCTGTTCAAGGCCGCGCGGGTCGACGGCGCCGGCTTCTGGCGCATCTTCTTCATGATCATGATGCCGATGTCCGTGCCGATCACGATCGTGGCCGTCATTCTCCAGGTCACCGGCATCTGGAACGACTTCCTGTTCGGCGTGGTCTTCGCCGGCCGTGAGAACTGGCCGATGACGGTGCAGCTCAACAATATCGTCAACTCGACCACCGGCGTGCGGGAGTACAACATCAACATGGCGGCGACGATCCTGACCGCGGCGGTGCCGCTGATCGTCTATTTCGTGTCCGGCCGCTGGTTCGTCCGCGGCATCGCCGCCGGCGCGGTTAAGGGGTAGGCAGGTGGCGGAAGTCTCGGTCAAGAATCTCGGCGTCTCGTTCGGCCATCTCAAGGTCCTGAGGGATCTCAATCTCGACGTCACGGCGGGCGAATTCATCGTCCTGCTCGGGCCGTCGGGCTGCGGGAAGTCGACGCTGCTCAACGCCATCGCCGGCCTGCTCGACATCACCAGCGGCCAGATCTGGATCGACGGCAAGAACGTCACCTGGGAGGAGCCGAAGGACCGCGGCATCGGCATGGTCTTCCAGTCCTACGCGCTCTATCCGCGGATGACGGCGGAGGGGAACCTCACCTTCGGCCTCCGCGTGGCGCGGGTGCCGAAGGACGAGATCGCCCGCCGGGTCGAGCGGACGGCGGAGCTCCTGCAGATCAAGCCTCTGCTTGGCCGCCGCCCGTCGGAGCTTTCGGGCGGCCAGCGCCAGCGCGTCGCGATCGGGCGGGCGCTGGTCCGCGACGTCGACGTTTTCCTCTTCGACGAGCCGCTGTCGAACCTCGACGCCAAGCTCCGGACAGAGCTCCGGGTCGAACTGAAGAAGCTGCATAATCGGCTCGCTTCGACCATGATCTATGTGACCCACGACCAGATCGAGGCGCTGACGCTCGCCGACCGCATCGCCGTGATGCATGGCGGCGTCATCCAGCAGCTTGCCACCCCGAAGGAGATCTACCGTCGGCCGATCAACCGCTTCGTTGCGGGCTTCGTCGGCTCGCCGTCGATGAATTTCGTCGAGGGCACACTCCGCCTCGCCGAGGGCGCGCCGGCCATCGAGCTGCCCAGCGGCAAGCGCATCGGCCTCGGCGGCTACGAGTTTTCCGCAAGGCCGGAAGACGGCCGCCCGGCGGTGCTCGGCGTCCGTCCCGAGCAGATGGAGATGAAGCCCGGCGACGGCGGATCGGCGCTGCCAATCGAAGTCCACCTGATCGATCCGATGGGAGCCGACAGCCTGCTGTGGGGGAATGTCGGTACCGACACCATCTCGGTTCGCATCGGCCCCGACGATACCTTCGAGGCGGGCACGGCCGTCGAGGCCTGGTTCCAGCCTGTCAATGCCTCCCTGTTCGACGCCAAGAGCGGCGAACGACTCTGACCGACCGGCAGACGCCGGTCCATCCATACGAAAGATGCCCCGATGACCTACCGGATATCCTTCCAGCTCTACAGTGCGCGCAATTTTCCGCCGCTCGAGGCCCAGCTCGAAGCGCTCGCAGCGATTGGATTCGACGGGGTCGAGCCCTATCGCGGCGCGTTTGGTGACGACGCGGCCGGCTTCCGCCGCAAGATCGACGCCGTCGGCCTCGCCTGCCCGACCGCACACCTGCCGGTCGACCTGCTCGAGTCCGACCGTGCCGCCTTCATCGACATCGCCAAGACGCTCGGCCTCGAAACCGCCATCCTGCCCTATCTCGTCGAGGCGCAGCGGCCCAAGGACCGGGCGGCCTGGCAGGCCTTCGCCGCCCGGCTCAACGAGCACGCGGCGGCGCTGGCGGAGGCCGGGCTGAAGCTCGGCTGGCACACCCACGCCTTCGAGTACGAGACGCTCGCCGATGGCTCGCGCCCCATCGAGGCCCTGATCGCCCCACCGGGTATCCTCTACGAACCCGACATCGGCTGGATCGCGCGCTCAGGCTCCGACATCCGCACCGAGCTCGAGAGGTTTCCCGGCAAGATCTGCGCCTTCCACGTCAAGGACACTGCCCCGGACGGCGTCACAGCCGACGACGGCTGGACCGACGTCGGCAGCGGCACCATCGACTGGAAGGGACTATGGCCGGTGATCGATGCTGCCGGCTGCGACCTGCTCGTCCTCGAGCACGACAATCCCTCGGACTGGCGCGGCTTCGCGAGCCATTCCTACGATTTCCTCTCCGGCCTCGCCGGCAACAAGAAGGCCTGACCCATGGCGCGCGACACCCGCATCGGCATCATCGGCTGCGGCAACATCTCCGACACCTATTTCTCGTTCGCGCCCCTCTTCAAAGGGCTCGCCGTCGTCGCCTGCGCCGACCTCAAGGCGCCGCTCGCCAAGGCCAAGGCGGAGAAATACGGGGTCCGGGCCGAGACCGTCGACGGACTGCTCAAGAGCGACGACGTCGACCTTGTCATCAATCTCACCATCCCCGCCGCCCACTTCTCCGTTACCCAGGCGATCCTCTCGGCCGGCAAGCACGCCTACAGCGAGAAGCCGCTTGCGCTGGGTGCGGCGGATGCGAGGAAGCTGCTCGCCGACGCCGAGCGGCGCGGCCTGAAGCTTGGCGGCGCGCCGGACACCTTCCTCGGGCCGAGCGCCCAGGTCCCGCGTCGGTTGATCGACAAGGGGACGATCGGCGCCGTGATCGCCGGCACGGCGTATGTGATGAGCCACGGCATGGAACACTGGCATCCCAATCCCGGCTTCTTCTACAAGCCCGGCGCCGGCCCGGTGTTCGACATCGGCCCCTACTACATCACCACCCTCGTCAGCCTGCTCGGGCCGGTCCGCGGCGTGGTCGCGATGGCGCGAAAGGGCTTCGCCGAGCGGCGCGTCAGCGCCGAGGGACCGATGAAGGGCAAGGCCGTCAAGGTCACCACGCCCACCACCATCAATGCCGTGCTCGATTTCGCCTCCGGCGCCCAGATCACGCTCGGCGCGAGCTGGGACGTCTGGAAGCACGGCCACAGCAACCCGATCGAGCTCTATGGCGAGAAGGGCTCGATGCTGGTGCCCGACCCCAATTTCTTCGGCGGGCAGGTGGCCTGGTCGGCAGGCAATGACGACTATGCCGTCGTCGACACCTCGGACGAGGTCTTCGGTGTTCCGAACTGGCCGGCGAGTGGGCCCAACCGCGCCAACTACCGGATGCTCGGGGTGGCGGACATGGTCGACGCCATCCGCAAGAACCGCGAGCCGCGCTGCTCGGGCCGGCTGACCGCCCATGTCGTCGACGTGATGGAATCGATCCTGCGCGCGGCGGCCGAGCGGAAACACATTCGCATCCGCTCGACCACCGACCGGCCAGCCCCGCTCACCGCCGCCGACGCCAAGCGGCTGCTGGCCTGAGGGACGACGGGCCCGCGTCGCCCTTCATTCCCCGGTCGAGCGTTCGGCTCCGAGGGCGCCGGGCCTGCACCGTCAGGCCCGGCGCCCTCAAACCCGCCGTATCCGCGATCCGCGTCGGGCGCAGGCTGCCACCCCGCGTAGCAGCTTCTGCAGGCATGGACGGGTCCTATGCCAACCGCGGCGGCTCCGGCTACCCTGATGCCCGGGACGCAACAGGGGAGATGCTCCGATCATGAAGACCATCCTCGTCACCGGTGCTGCCGGCGGCGTCGCCACGCAGATCCGCCCGCTCCTTCGCGCGCACTACAACCTGCGCCTTTCCGATCGCACGCCGGTCCCGGAGCCGACCCCGGGGGAAGAGGTGATCGAGGCCGACCTCGGCGACATCGCGGCGCTGCGGCGAGCGATCGCCGGGGTCGACGGCATCCTCCATCTCGGCGGCAAGTCGGTGGAGGGAGACTGGGACGCCATCCACGAAGCCAACATCGTCGGCTGCTACAACCTCTTCGAGGCAGCCCGGCTCGAGGCGGTGAAGCGAATCGTCTTCGCCTCGTCCAACCACGCCGTCGGGTACTACCCGAGGGCGGAGACGATCGGCATCGACGCGCCGGTGCGGCCGGACAGCCGATACGGGCTGTCCAAGGCCTTCGGCGAGGCGGTGGCGGCGCTCTACGCCTATAAATACGGCGCCGAGGTGATGAGCATCCGTATCGGCAACATCACCGCCACCCCCGCCGACCGACGGCGGCTGGCCATCTGGCAGAGCCCGCGCGACTTCGTCCAGCTCGTCCGCATCGGGCTCGAGCGCCCCGGCATCCGTCATGAAATCGTCTTCGGGATGTCGGACAATGCAAGGGCGTGGTGGGACAACCGCAACGCGCACCGTCTCGGCTACCGGCCGGAAGATCGCTCGGAGGATCATGCCGTGGCCGCGCTCGCCGCGGATGGCGGACCCAGTGGCGATGCCCGGGTCGACGACAACCAGGGCGGGGTATTCTGCGTCGTCGAAGAGCTATAGCCTCAACGAAGCCGGCGGGTTAGGCGGGCGTTTACCCCGATAGTCCGACCGCGGAAAAGAGACTTGCATCCCGGCGCGGCTTTCGACATTATAGGGTCACAGATGACGATTCGTAGGCGCTTTGCCAGCGACTACACGTCGGCCTGAGGGGATCCGAGGGTTGGTGGTCATCTAGGGTCATTTTGAAGTTGTACTTGCGATCCTACTGCCTGCTTATTGGTCCGGTTTTTTTCGCTCCGGGCGAAGGTTGAATTTAGCGGCCGGTTTTTGATTTGTTATCGATCGCGGCGCCGGCCCTCGGGCCGGCGTTTTGCTTTTTTGGGGCCCGGCTTCCCGTCCTTCGGCCCGCGCCGCTGCGTATCAAGCGCCATGCGAAACTTGACGCAGAACCGCCATCCCGCTCATTGATGGATCGATGATCTCCGCGCTCAAGCGATTCATTGCCGATCTGGCCGGCGAGCCCGAACCGAAGCCGGTCAGTGCCGACACGGCCCGGCTTGCCGCGGCGGCCCTGCTCTATCACGTCATCGCCATTGACGGCGTCGTCGAGCAGGACGAGCTGAAGCGGCTCCGCGTACTCCTCAAGGACCGCTTCGCCCTCGGCGACGCCGACGTGGACGATCTGGTCGCCGCCGCGGAGGCAGCCGACAAGGAGGCGATCGACCTCTACGGCTTCACCAGCGTCCTCAAGCAGCGGCTCGACATCGCCGAGCGCGAGCGGATCGTCGGCATGATGTGGGAGCTCGTCTTCGCCGACGGCGCGATGCATGAATTCGAGGACAATCTCATCTGGCGCGCCGCCGAGCTGCTGGGCGTGGCGTCGGAGGCCCGAATCCGGCTCAAGCAGGTGGCCCGCGGCGATGGTGTCGCCTGAGCCGAAGCCGATCCTGATCGTGCTGCACCAGGAGCACTCGACGCCCGGTCGCGTCGGTCTTCGCCTCGCCGCCCGCGGCCACCGCCTCGATATACGCCGCCCGCGCTTCGGCGACGCCCTGCCCGAGACCCTTGCCGACCATGCCGGCGCCGTCATCTTCGGTGGGCCGATGAGCGCCAATGACGGCGACGCATATATCAGCGTCGAAACCGACTGGGTCGGGGTACCGCTCCGCGAGGAAGCACCGCTGCTGGGACTCTGCCTAGGCGCGCAGATGATCGCCCGGCATCTTGGCGCTGCGGTGCGGCCGGATCCCGAAGGCCGCGTCGAGATCGGCTACTTCCCGATCCGCCCGACCGTTGCGGGGCAGGCACTGCTCGACTGGCCCGACCGCGTCCACCATTTCCATCGCGAGGGCTTCGACCTGCCCGCCGGTGCGGTCCTGCTCGCCGAGGGCGACGTCTTCCGGAATCAGGCCTTTGCCTACGGCCCGACGACCTTCGGTCTCCAGTTCCACATCGAGCTCACCACCGCGATGGTCGGACGCTGGACATTGAACATCGCACAGCGGGAGCACTTCCCGGGCACCCAGCCGGCGGAGGAGCACTTCACAGGTCGTGCCCTCCACGACTGGAAGACGACCGCCTTCCTCGAGACGTTCCTCGACCGCTGGCTTGCTACCGACCGGCGCGGCACGGCGGCCTGATCTCGCAATCTGCAACGCGCCCTGCAAAATGCAATGCGCCGGCCGTTACCGGCGCGTTAACGCTGTCAGCATCTTGCGGACGGCGATCAATCCGCCACAAGCTGTAGTACGTGTGAACCGTCATGCCGACTGGCAAGGCGCTTGCGAGATATCAGGTACGCTGACATCTGGTACTGCGTCGTCAGCGCCAAACTTGGCAGGGAAGACGGGCCGTTGACCCCCGGCTCCGTCTTCCCGGTCCAGGCCGAGCCGAAGCTCAGTTCGCGACGGTTCCCGTCCAGCTCTCGTCCCCCGCCATTGCGGCCGCAAGGTCGAGATACTGCTCGCAATCGTCGCCGCAGATCGCGCCGATCCGGTCGAGTTGCTCCTGGGCGAGGTCGATCCTGCCCATGGCCACGTACCCTTCGCCGAGATACTCCCGGGTGTTGACGTTGTCGGGATTGATGGCGAGCGCGCGATGGTAGTAGCCGATGCCCTCCTCGACCGCGCCTGACTTCCGCTTCGAGTAACCGATCATGGTGAGGACCATCGAGTCGGTCTGGTCCGCGGCCCGCAGCAACGCCAGCGCATCATCGTAGGCACCCGCCAGGGCCAACGCGCGACCCTGCCGGTAGAGCAGATCCTGGTCGAGATGGGACTGGGCCCGGACGCAGTACTGTCCGCTGGAGTGCAGCACCCAGCCTGGGTTGCACTTGATCGGCGTGCTGGCGCTGCCGCCCGAGGACCCGCCACCGCCACCACCGGAGCCGCCGCCACCCGAGCCACCGCCACCACCACCTCCGCCAGAGCCACCGCCCCCACCTCCGCCACCGCTGGCGGCAAGGGTGGGCGAAGGCAGGGCCGCAAGGGTCATGGCGGCGGAGGCCGCGACTGCCAGCGCAAGCAGCGCCGGACGAAGACGAGAACGTTGGTCTGCCATAAGGAGTTCTCCCGCATCAGGTTCGGGCGCCCTCTCTGCCATCCGGAGGACGCCCACGACGCGTCAACACACGGGGCGGGGGAAATATTCGCGGCGGCAGACGTCCCGGTGGTGCCGGCGCCTGCCGCCGGAGGTGCCCTAGTTCCAGTTGGTATCGCCGGCCATCGCGGCAGCGAGGTCGAGGTACTGCTCACAATGGGCGCCGCAAATCTCGCCGATCCGGTCGAGCTCCGCCTGGGCCAGGTCGAGCCGGCCCATCGCGACGTAGCCCTCGCCGAGATACTCGCGGGTATTGACGTTGTTCGGATTGAGGGCGAGCGCCTGGTGGTAGTAGCCGATGCCCTCCTCGACCGCGCCCGACTTCCGCTTCGAGTAGCCGATCATGGTGAGGACGTCCGAATCCTGCTTGTCGCGGATCGCATCGAACAGGGCCAGGGCCTTGCCGTATTCACCGGCGAGCGCCAGTTCACGCCCCCGCTCGTAGAGGGTCTTGTCGTCAAACAGGCCGGAACTCGCCTTCTCGCAAATCCCCTTGGCCTGGTTCCACACCATCCCCGCCTTGCATTGCGTGCCGCCGGAAGAGCCGCCGCTCGAGCCGCCCGTCGAGGCCGCGAGTGCCGGCGCGGCCAGGGCGATCGCGCCGAGGGCGATTGCCGACAGGACGGCCGTGCGCAGCTTCGCCGAATACCGAGGTTCGTTCATCGCAAAGTCCTCCGTAAGATTTGGTGGTCGAGTGGGTGCTGAGTCCGTTAAAGTCGCAGCGCCATTCAAACACGGGCCTGGCAGTCGATATTCGCGTCCACGATGCCAACCGGGAATCACGAAACCGTGAGGGAGGGACTGCGGCAGCACCTGCGGCGGCTGTGGCGCTATGGCGTGGTGCTGTCGGGAAGCCGCGATACGGCGGACGATCTCGTCCAGGCGACCTGTCTTCGCGCCCTCGAACGGGCGCACCAGTTCCAGCCCGGCACGCATCTCGACCGCTGGTTGATGACGATCCTGCATTCGATCTGGATGAACGAGATACGAGCCGCCCGCTACCGCCGCGGCCAGGGGCTGGTCGATGCCGAGACCGCGCTGATATTTGACGGCGCAGCGGCGATCGAGACGAATATCTCGGCCGCCCAGGTGTTGGCGCGGGTACAGGCCCTGCCGGAAGCTCAACGTGAAACCGTGTTCCTCGTCTATGTCGAAGGCTTTTCCTATCGCGAGGCTTCGGCCGTGCTCGACGTGCCGATCGGCACGGTCATGAGCCGGCTTGCCGCCGCGCGCGCGAAACTCGCCGCGCTCGGCGACGACGCGCAGGATCGACCCGAAGAGTGATGACCATGGAACCGCTTCCCGCTCCCGACAGCGACGAGGAACTGACCGCCTATCTCGATGGCGAACTGGGAAGCAATGCCCGCGACGCCCTCGACCGCCGCCTCGCCTCGGAACCGGCCCTCCGGGCCCGCCTCGCCGCGCTCGAGACCGGGCGGCCGCCGTCCGAGCCGTTCGACATCCTGCTCGACGCGGCGCCCGTCGAGCGGCTGGAGGCCATGCTCGCGGCAACCACGACTCCGACACCATCGCGCCCGGCGCGATCGCCACGCGGCGTGTTCCTCCAGGCGATCGCCGCTGCCATCGCGCTCGTCGTCCTCGGCGGCGCCATCGGATTCCTGCTCGCCCGCTCGGTCACGCCGGTCAACGTCGCCGAAGTCCCCAACTGGCGAGCCGTGGTGGCCGACTATGTGGCGCTCTACACGCCCGACACCTTCGCGCTCGCCCCCAGCGATCCGGAGGCCTATGCCGCGCGGCTCAAGGCGCTCGGCGACGGACTCGGCCTCGCGCTTGCCCCCGACACCGTCGCCCTGCCCGGGCTCGATCTGAGGGGCGCGCTTCTCCTCAAGTACGACGGCAAACCGCTCGGCCAGGTCGCCTACCTTTCCAGCGAGTACGGGCCCGTCGCCTTCTGCATCATCCGCAACGGCCGCGACGATGCGCCGCCGGCCTTCGAGGAGCGACAAGGCAAGAACGTCGTGTTCTGGAACCGCGACGGCCGCGGTTATCTCGTCATCGGCGCCGTGCCGCGCGAGAGCCTCGAGACCTTCGCCGAGACCCTGGCGAGCCGCGTCTCCTGACCCGGGTCGCGGGCGACATCGATCCTTACCTACAACATTTGTTTTCGTGACTAGACAAAAGTCACTTGACCCGTTTCAGGGCCGGGGTGCACAGTCCGCGCAACGACCATCAGGGGACTGCAAAGCGCAATGTCGGTGAAACTCGTGGTACCCTCCCTCGGCACCGAGGCCACGGAAGGTATCGTCGTCGAATGGCTCAAGGCCGTGGGCGACGCGGTGCAGGCGGGCGAACCGGTGGTCGTCGTCGGGACGCCGAAGCTCAACCTCGAGGTCGAAGCGCCGGTGGCGGGCATCCTGACCGAAGCCAGCGCCGAAATCGACGAGGTCGTCGAGGTCGGCGCGGTGCTCGGCATGATCGACGAGAGCGCCGCGTGAGCCTGGACCCGGCGTCGGGAGGGCTCTCCAACTTCACCTTCGAGACCGGCGGACGCTCCGTCTACTGCGTCACCGAAGGAACCGGCGACGAGGTATTCGTCCTCGTCCCCGGCTACGCCGCCGACCACACGACCTGGATGATGACCCAGCCGGCGCTGGTCGCGCGCGGCCGGGTCTATGCCCCGGACCTGCCAGGAGCGGGACTGTCGAGCCTCGACGTCGGAGCGGGCGACATCGCCTTCTTCGCCGGCATCGTCCACGCGCTGCTGGACCACGCCGGCGTCGCCCGTGCGAACCTCGTTGGACACTCGATGGGCGCCGCGATCGCCTTTGCGGCCGCGATCGAGATGCCGGCGCGGGTCTCGGCGCTGACGCTGATCGCCCCCGCCGGCTTCGACCCGTGGATCAACATGGCCTTCATCTCCGGGTTCCCGGAGGTCCGCGACACTGCCGGCGCGCGGACGATGATGGAGATGCTGGTCGCCAACCCGCGCATGATCTCCCCGGACATGCTGCGGCTGGTGGTCGCCTATACGACTACGGCCGGGGTCCCAAAGGCGCTCCGGACCATCGCCGCCGCCACCTTCCCGGGCCACCAGGCCTGTCTCTACAAAGAGCGTCTCTCCGCGCTCGATGTGCCACGGACGGTGATCTGGGGCGCCGAAGACGCGATCCTGAAACCCGTGGCCGAGGGACTGCCGACCGATGTTGCGGTCCACGTTCTTCCCCGAGCAGGCCACCTCGTCCACCTCGAACAGGCGGCAGCGGTCAACCGCCTCATCCTCGGCTGAGACCGGTCAGGTGAGCCAGACCCGGGCGTAAGGCGGCAGCGCCAGACCACCCTCCTCCGGCGCGACGCGGTGGCCGGTCAGACGGTCCTCGCAATCGCCCACGCCATTGGCCTCGAGGAAACCCCACGGCACCCGCCGCCAGTCGCCGGCGAAGTTGAAGAGCGCAACGAGCGGGCCGAGCGGACTGATACGGCGGAAGGCGAAGACGCCGTCGACCGCGGCTGAGAGGATCTCGGTGGGGTTCTCGCCGTGGAGGTGTGGCGTCACCTTGCGCCGGCGCATGATCTCGGCAATGCCGCCGTGGAGCCGCGCTTCGATCGTCCCGGCGACGCCGCGGCGCTCGGCCTTCCGCCAGTCCATCGCCGGCCTGTGCATCCAGCGGCTGTCATGGGCCTTGTCGGGATCCGACAGGTAGGTGTGGTCGTTGAGGAGGCCGATCTCGTCGCCCATGTAGAGGAGCGGCACGCCGCCGAAGGCCGCGATCAGCGCATGTCCCATGAGGATGCGGTGGATGGCGGTGTCGATGCCGGCGGCATCGTCGTCCAGCATCGCCGCCTCGAGCCCGGAGAACGAGGCGGTGGTGCCGCTCGAGCGCTTGTCGCCGGTGAGCGGATTCGACTGGAACAGGGCCCCGCGGGCGAACGAGCCCGGAAACACCCCCTCGTAGAAGTCGGCCAGGAAACTGCGGTGGGCGAGACCCGACAGCCCGAGGGCGGCGGCATCCTCGTCGGTGATCGCCCAGCCGACATCATCGTGGCAGCGGAGATAGGTGGCCCAGGTCGCGTTGCGGAAGTGGCCTGGGAAGTGGCTGCGGAGCACGTAGGCCATCAGGCGCGTATCGCGCGAGGCCAGCGCCGACCAGAACTGCACCATCAGCGAATTGTGGTAGGCGAGGTTGCCCTCGCGGCCGGCATGACGGCCGGCTCCGAGATAGGGGACGAGATCGCGCGGCGAGACGATCGCCTCCTCGAGATGGATCGCCGCCGGGGCGGCGATCCGGGTCGCGGCGCGGAGTGCCTGGAGAATATCGTGAACTTCCGGCTCGTTCTGGCAGCGGGTGCCGATGCGCTTCCACAGGAAGGCAACCGCATCGAGCCGGAACACCTCGACGCCCCGGTTGGCAAGGAACAGCATCACCGCCACGATCTCGAGGAAGACGCGCGGGTTGCTCCAATCGAGATCCCACTGGTGTTCGTTGAAGGTGGTCCACACCCACTTCCTGATCGCGGGATACCAGGTGAAGTTGCCCGGCGCGTGGGCGGGGAAAACCTCGTCGAGCGTCGCCTCGTACTGGTCCGGCAGAATCCGGTCGTCGAACATCCGGTAGTAGGCCTGGTAGTCGGGATCGCCGGCGAGGGCCTTGTGTGCCCATTCGTGCTCCTTGGCGGTGTGGTTGAGCACGACATCGATACAGAGGCTGATGCCGCGGGCGCGGAGCGCCGCCGCGGCCCCGGCAAGATCGTCGATCGTGCCAAGCCGCGGATCGACGGCCCGGTAATCCATCACCGAATAGCCGCCGTCGCTGTCGCCGGGGCGCGGCCTGAGGCACGGCATGAAGTGAACGTAGGTGACGCCCAGCTCGTCGAGATAGTCGATGTGTGCCGCGACATCGGGAATCGTGCCGGCGAAGCGGTCGACATAGAAGACGTAGCCGACCATCGTCTGGCGCAGGAACCAGTCCGGCTCGAGATCGCGGCGAAGATCGAGGTGCCGGAGGTCGGCGGGCCGCGCCGCCCACCCCTCGGCAAGGACTGCAACCAAATCGTCGACGAAGGCCGCGTAGTCCGTCCGCTCGCCGTAGAGTCGGGCCAGCGGATCGAGAAGGTCGGACCGGCTGCGATCGAGGCGGAGCGTAAAGAGTTCCGACTCGTTGGGCGCGAGCCCGGCGAGCGCCGACGCAGCTCGCGCCGGCAGGCCGGCTTCGGGAAACGGACGTGTATCGCTTTCCGGATTCGTGCCCATGCCTGACCCCCGGGGACGACGCGCGTCTCATAGCACGGACGCCCGCCGGCAACAGCGGTCGGAGGTTGTCCTGCCCGGACTACTGCAGGCCGGTGATCATCGAGACAATCTCGTTGTTCGTCGTCTCGCGCGTGTTGCGCACGCCGACCTGGACGCCGCGGCGAAGCACGCAGATGCGGTCGGAGATGCGGAAGACCTGGTCGAGGCTGTGGCTGATGACCAGCACCGCGAGATTGCGCTCGCGCAGGCCCCGGATGATCTTCTCGACCTTCTGGGTCTCGGCGACCCCGAGCGCCGCCGTGGGCTCGTCCATCAGCACGAGCTTGGACGCCCAGTGGGTGGCGCGGGCGATCGCGACGCCCTGACGTTGTCCGCCAGACAGGTCGCGGATGGTCGATCGCGCCGATGGAATCCGCACGTCGAGGCCGTGCACGAGTTCCTCGCTCTCGCGGATCATCCGCTTGCGGTCGAGGCGCCGGAACGGCCCGGTGGTCGCCTCGCGCCCCAGGAACAGGTTCATGTAGACCGGCTGGCGCTCGGCCAGCGCCAGGTCCTGGTAGACGACCTGGATGCCCCTTGCCTGGGACTCGGACGGATCGGAGAAGCGCACGTCGCCGCCGTCGATCAGGATGCGGCCGGCGGTCGGCGGATAGACGCCGCAGATGATCTTGATCAGCGTCGACTTGCCGGCACCGTTGTCGCCGACCAGCGCCACCACCTCGCCGGCACGGACGTCGAGAGAGAAATCCTCGATCGCGACGACGCCGCCGAATTCCTTGCGGATGTTGTGAAGGCCAAGGACCGGCGGGGCGGAGGCGGGGACGGCTGCGGCAGCGCTCATGATTCCCTCGGCTCAAAGAGGCCAGTCGGCCGGGCGGCCGAAAGCGTCGTAGATGGCTGCGGGCGACGGCTCGCCGGACGAAAGTCCCGTCACGCCGCAGGTATAGGCGCGCGTGACGAACGCCTGCGGCCGGAACCCGAAGACGACGGTGTCGCCGACGGCCGGACGCGTCGGCCCGGACGTGCTGTCGATCATGCCGTAGTAATCGATGGCCGCCGGCGGCGGGATCTCGACGACGCGAAGCGCGGCGTCGGCGACCGTTGGCTCGCGCGCCACCACGGCCCGCACCGGATAGTCAGGAAAGATCGGATCGATATAGAGACCGCCGCCGAAGCAGTAGGCGTCGGTGCCGTGATGATGGGACACCTCGCTGACATAGACCACGGCCGGCAACTCGGGCAGGTCCTCGACGGCGTGAAGCGGCGTGGTGCCGGTGAGCCCGTGGCCTGGCTCGATCTGGGTGGCGCCGGCGTCGGCGAGCGCCGCCAGCATCGCGGCGGAGGTCGTGCCCGGCGCATTGATGGCGACGCCGCTCCGGCCGGCCCTCGCCAGCGCCTCGGCGGCACCGTGGAGGGTCGCAAGGTTCGGCGTCGGCGCAACCTTGCGGGTCGCCTGGTCGAAGAGCAGCGCCGGAAACGTCGTGATGCCGGCGAAGCGACCGCCATCCATGGCGTCGATACGGTCGGCAACGGCGACGATGTCGCCCGAAGCGAAGCCGCCCTCGTGACCACGATAGAAGGTGTCGCCCTGGTGCTGGATGCGGGCGAGCATCGCCTGGGTACGGCCGGAGCGAGCGGACGCAGCCGCCGCCTCGGCGGCCTTCTCGTCGTTGAAGACGGTCCAGAAATCGGGCGCAAAGGACGACGCCGCGTCGGCCTCGGCCCGCGGGATCTGAACCAGGTGGCCGAGGTGGCCGATCCGCATTCCGGCGCGGCGGGTTGCCCGCACGCACTCCATGTCGACATTGACGGACGATTCGATCCCGCCGCGCACGATCGCCCGGCAGTAGTCGCCGTTGCGGCCCATCTGCTTGGTCATGGCGAAGGCGGTGAGTCCAAGCCGGGACGCCTCGTCGGCGATGATCCGGGCGTTCTCCTCGACCGCGTCGAGATCGATGAGGTAGGTGTTGGCTGGGATCCTGCCGGCCTGATGCAGCGCGATCGCCGCTTCGACTAGGCGGGGATTGCGGCGGCGGATGGGGTCGAGAAACATCTGTTCGTCTCCTATCTCCGCGCCTCGCGCAAGGTCAGCGCGATCGCGGCGAGGATGATGAGGCCGCGGACCATCAACTGCTCCGAGACGCTGAGGCCCATCAGGATCAGGCCGTTGTTGAGAAGGCCCATCAGCAGCGAGCCGATGAGGGCGCCGAAGATCGTGCCGACGCCGCCGTTGAGGCGGGTGCCGCCGACGATGACCGCCGCGATGACGGTGAGAAGGTCGGTCTCGCCCAGCGTATAGCGGGCACCGTGGAGGCGGCCGGCGTAGAGGAGGCCGGCGAGCCCTGCTGCGACGCCGGAGAGCACCATCACCGAGAAGCGGACGCGGTCGACCTTGATGCCGACGGCGCGGGCGCTATGAGCGCTGTCGCCGATGGCGTGGACATGCGCGCCGTAGCGGGTCTCGTGATAGAAGAAATGGCCGACGAGGACGATGGCGACGGTCCAGATCAGCAGCGACGGCACGCCGAACAGGCTACCGGCGCCGAAGATGGCATTGAAGGTGTCGTTGGTGATCGGCACCGACTGGAGGTCGGTGATCCAGCGCGCGACCCCGGACAGGAAGCCCATGGTGGCGAGCGTCACCAGGAACGAAGGCAGCCGCACATAGGCGACGAGGACGCCGTTCACCGCGCCGATGGCGGCGCCGGCGAGCAGGCCGACGGCCGCCCCCAGCGGCCAGAAGCTCTCGCGCAGGACCAGCGAGGCGAGGAGCGCGGACACCGCGACGATCGGCCCGATCGAGAGGTCGATCTCGCCGGCGGTGAGGACGAAGACCATGCCGACCGCCATGATGGTGACCGGCGTGGTCTGCTGGACGATGTTGAGGAGATTGCGGGTGGTGAGGAAGCCGTCGTCGCGAAGGACGATCGAAAAGCCGATCAGGATCAGCACGAAGCCGACATAGACAATGTATTGGCTCGGATCGACGGACCTGAGCTGCGCCAGCTTCCCCGCCATCGACCTAGCCCCCGGTCAGCGAGGCCGGCGGCTCGCGATGGAGTGACTTGAACCAGCCGTCCTCGATGTTGTCCTTGGTTACTGCGATGGCATCGACCGCATAGAACGGCTCGAGCTTTTCGCCGACCAGCGACGCCGCAGCGGCGCGGGCGAGGGTCTGGCCGATGGCGTAGGCCTCGTCGGCGACGATGGCCGCGACGTTGCCGTCCTTGACCATGTCGAGCGCCAGCGGCTCGGAGAGGTCGAGGGTGACGATCCTGGTGTGGTCGTCGCCGTTGTTGCGGAGCGCCGCAAGGACGAACTCCGCCGGCTCCGCCCAGGTGACGTAGACGGCGTCGAGATCGGGGTTCTTGAGCATGAAGGCGTTGATCACGTCCTCGGCCTTGGCCGGATCGGCAAGCCCCATCTCGGCGACGATCTCGATATCGGGATACCTGGTCTCGATCGTCTCCTTGAAGGCGCCGTCACGCTGGTTGGTGACGTAGAAATTGGCGTCGTGGAAGAGGTACCCGACCTTGCCCTTGCCACCGATCGCCGCCGCCATGGCGTCGGCCGCCTTCTCGCCCATCTGGAAGAGGTCGTCGGACACGATGGTGACGTAGTCGGTCCCCTGAACGAACCCCTTCGGCGCGTTGTCGACGAAAGCGACCTTCGTGCCGGCTTCCAGCGCCGGCCGGTAGACCTCCGCGGCCGTATCGGGATCGACCGGAAGCGACAGGATGATGGTCGGCTTCTTGGCCATCATCGTCTCGACGTCGTTCTTCTGCTTGGCGGGGTCGAAGCCGGCGTCGGACTCCGCGACGACCTCGATGCCGAGGCGCTCGAACTCGTCCTTGGCGCCGCGATCGACAGCGGCGGTGTAGTCGGACGGCGTATGCCAGGCGAGGCCCGCGGTGTAGTGGCCCTCCCTGATCTTTGCTTCCTGCTCCGGCGTCAGCGTCACGCTCGCGGCCGGAACCGCGGTCTCGCCGTTCGGCCCGGTCGTAGTTCCGGCGGTGGCGAGCGCGGTGGATGCGGCAAGCGCTGCCGCGGCGAGTACGAGTCTCCCAACGAAACGGGTCATGGCCCTTCCTCCTTGTGGTTGGGGTGCGGGATCGCCGCGGGCGGGAAGCCGCCCGCGGCGATGGAGCCCTAGTTCAGCGCGTCGAGAATGCTCTGCGGCGGCTCGCGATTGAGCGAGCGCTTCCAGCCCTCGATGACGTTGTCCTTGGTCACCGTGATCGCCGGCGCGACCGAGAAGGCCGGCGCCTCCTTGCCGATCAGGCCATAGGCGCCCACCGTCGCCATGGTGCGGCCAAGCTCATAGGCCTCGTCGGCGGTGATGGCCGCGACGTTGCCGCCCTTGACCATGTCGAGACCGATTGGCTCGGACAGGTCGAGGGTGACGACCTTGGTGGTGGTGTTGCCGCTGGCGCGGAGCGCGGCGAGCACGCCCTCCGCAGGCTCGGCCCACGGCGCATAGATGCCGTCGAGGTCGGGGTTCTTGAGGAGGAGCGCATTGGCGATCTCCTCGGCCCGCGCGGGATCGGCGAGACCGGCCTCGGCGACGATCTCGATCTCGGGATAGTCCTTCTCGATCGTCGTCTTGAAGGCGTTGTCGCGCTGGTTGGTCACATAGTACTGCGCGTCGTGGAAGATCCAGGCCACTTTGCCCTTGCCGCCGATCGACGCCGCCAGCGCATCGGCCGCCTGCTTGCCCATCTGGAACAGATCGTCGGTGACGATGCCAACATAGTCCTTGCCCTGCACGTAGCCGGCCGGGACGTTGGAGAGGAGGACGATCTTCACCCCGGCATCGACGGCCGGCTTGAAGGCCTGTGCCGACGTGGTCGGGTCGAGCGGCAGCGCGAGGATGATGCTCGGCTTCTTGGCGAGCACGGTCTCGATGTCGCTCATCTGCTTGGCCGAATCGAAGCCGGCATCGGTGGTGGCCACGACCTTGATGCCAAGCTTGTCGAAGGCATCATTGGCGCCGGCGGTGACGGCGTTCACGAAGTCCGACGACGTGTGCCACAGGAGCGCGGCCGTCGCGTTCATGCCCTTGATCTGATCGACCTCGGCGTCCGTCAGCATGACCTCGCTCGACGCCGTCGGGCTCTCGCCGCCCGGGCCCATCGTCTGGGCCAGCGCCGGCATCGATGCAAGGCCGGCCAGGAAGGCCAGCGTCGTCAGTCCCATTCCAACCCGCGGTTTCATATCTCAGTTCTCCCTTTTTTCCCTTGCGTCCTCAGGTCTTCCCTTCATGCGCCACGCCGCAGTAGCGGGCGATGAACTCGGCAAGGATGGCGATGCCGTCGATGTACTCGTCGACCGGCACCCGCTCCTCGAGCGAATGGCAGATCCGGATGTCGCCCGGTGCGAAATAGACCGCCGGTATGCCGCGGCTGACCAGGAAGGACGCCTCGGACCAGAACGGCGCACCTTCGACCCGGCCGCGGTCGGGACGGACGGCGTTGGCGCACCGGACGAGCTCGGCGACCGGCGCAATCGCGGGATCGACTTCGCTCGCCATTCCGCCGACGGCGTGGTCGCGACCGGCGGGGTAGTCGAAGGAGACCCTGATGTCGGGATCGCTCACGGCGCCGCGGACCGCTGCCTCGAGCGCGTCGCGGGCGGCGCTGAGGTCTTCGCCCGGGCGGAGCTTGCGGATGAGACTGATCCGGCAGCGCTCGGGCACGGCGATGAGGCCGCCGCCCTCGATGCCGGTGACGACCAGGAAAGAGCGGCCGACCAGGGGATGATGCTCCGCCTCGGTGAGCGCCGCGGAGTGCGCCCAGAGCGCCGCAAGGATGGCGTGGGCGGCCTTGAGGGCGTCGGCCCCGAGCTCGGGCGTACCGAAATAGGCCGTCCGTCCCTCGACGGTGATGTCGGCGATGAAGAAGCCCATCTGCGCCGGGTAGACATCGAGTCGGGTCGGCTCGACGTAGACGGCGAAGTCGGGCCGCTGCACCTCGCCTGCGTCGAGGGCCGCGGCGAGCGCCTTCATGCCGGCGCTGACGCCGGTGCCGGGCTCGCCGCTCTCCTCGTCGCCGATGAAGGCCGTGACGACATCGCCCGCAAGCCGAAGCCCGGCATCCTCGATGAGGCGCAGCGCCTCGACGACGGTGGCGATCCCGGCCTTGAGGTCGGCGGCGCCGCGCCCCCAGATCTCACCGTCGACCACGGCGGCCCCGAACGGGTCCTCGCGCTCAGTGCCGGCCCAACGCTGGCTCCAGCCACGGGCATGGACGACGTCGGTGTGCCCGAGCAGCAGGAGGGTGGGGCCGCCGCCCTGCCCCTTCCTGACGCCCCAGACGTTGGGGCGGCCCGGCAGGAAATCGCGCACGGTGACCGGATCGATCCCGGCGAGCGGCATCAGTTCGGCGAGGCGGACGACCACGTTTGCCTCGTCACCGGTGACGCTCGGACAGGCAATGATGCTGCGAAGCGTCTCGACCGCCCGGGCGCGGCGGGTACCGTCGAGCATTCCGGCGAGGCTGTTGCTGCCGGCGGCGCTCATGGGGCAACCCCAAGTCCGGCGATGTCCTCGATCGCCGGCAGCGACAGGCCGGTCGAAGCAAAGGTCGGCGCAAAGAGTGCATTGTGGATGTTGTTGATGCCGATCGCGAGCGCGCCGGCGATGCCCGAGCGGTTGCCGAGCGCACTCGCCTCCACCGGCGGCGGTGCGGCCAGCAGCCGGCCGAGGTACGCCTGTACGGCGGAGACGAACTCCGGCCGCGCCCCGATGCTGCCGCCGAGGACAACCATGGCCGGATCGATGGTGGCGACGACGGCGACAATCGCGAGGGCCATCAGGCGCGCGGTCTCGTCGATCGCGGCGCGGGCCCGGGCATCCTCGTCCAGTCGCTCGAACAGGTCGCGGACCGTTGCGCCCGCCACTCCACCGGCCGCGACATAGCGGGCGACGATGCCGGCCGAGCCGACCGCGCCCTCAAGCGTACCATGGACGCGGCTGACCGGATCGAAGGGGTCGGCGCCGATCGGCAGGTTGGCGATCTCGCCAGCACCGCCATGGGCGCCGCGAATGATCTTGCCCTCCGACACGATGCCCATGCCGAGGCCGGTGCCCAGCGCGATGTAGGCGAAAGTCTCCATCCCGCGGGCACGACCCAGCCAGCGCTCCCCGAGGGCGCCGACATTGACGTCGTTCTCGACAATGACGTCGGCGCCGAACGCGTCCTCGAGCAGACCCACCACATCGATCCGGTCGAAGCCGGGAATGTTCGGCGCAAGCCGCACCGCGCCGGCAGCGGGGTCGAGCACGCCGGGAGTGCCGATGACCGCCAGCCGGATGCGCTCCGGCGCGATGCCGTTGTCCCGCGCCAGCCGCGTCGCCAACGCCACGATCTGGGCGAGAACGGCCTCGCCGCCGCGGGGATCGGTCGGCTCGAAGGCCTCGGCGACGACCACACAGGCAAGGTTGGCGATGGCCATGCGGACCTGGGTGCCACCAAGGTCGACGCCGACAACATAGGCCGCCTCGGGCCGGATCTCGTAGGTAACAGCGGTACGGCCGACGCCGCCCTGCGTCTGGCCATGCACCCGGACCCATCCGCCAGCCTCGAGCTCGCGCACGACCTCGGACGCGGTCTGCTTGCTGATCCGGGTGAGCTTGGCGATCTGCGCGCGCGAGATCGGCCCATGGCTGATGATCGCGTCCATGACGGATCCCAGCGAAATCTGACGAAGCACGGGTTTGGAGCGTTCAGGCCGCACGCCAATGATCCTATTAGTTCGTCAACCTGACGATCTAATCATCATCCTGTGCGCATCGTCAATCCCCCGCCCCGCTCACGGCAGGTTGGGCCTGACGTTGCCCCGTTGGGATCTGCCGGTTCTCATGGAGTGCCACTCGACGCGGGTGTCTTCTTGCCAGCACGAGGCCATAGGCCTGGTGCGCCGCAGACGCGCTGGACGCGCGCTGGATGCGACCCCGTGACAAACACCGGGTCGACCAGAGGTCACCCGTCGCGGCCAGGGGTTAAATCCGCCCTTGACGCAATTGACTTCGGTTAGTCTCAAACTCAGGCCCTTGCGGATCGAATTGAATTGCGCCTTTCGTCGGGCCAAGGCGGGGCTGGGGAGACAAGCCATGAAGTCGCTGGAGGGAGCCAACATCGACCAGATGCGCCGGGACGCACTGGACCACTGCATCTTCCCCCTGGCACGGGTCGAGGACGTCCATCGCGACGGCCCCAACATCTATGTCGAGGGACGCGGTGTCGAACTCGTCGACCAGGAGGGCCGGGTCTACCTCGACATGATGAGCTCGCACACGCGGGCCAACTCGCTCGGCTACGGCAACGACGAGATCGCCCGCGCCGTCTACGAGCAGCTCGGGCGCCTTCACTATGTCGGCACCTACGACAATTTCGTCGCGCCGGCGGTGACCCTTGCGGCGAAACTGGCCGATCTCGCACCGGGCCGGCTCTCGCAGGTCATGTATGTGAGCGGCGGCTCCGAGGCGGTCGAGGCGGCGCTGAAGCTCGCCAAGCAATACCAGGTGGTGAGCGGCAAGAAGCCCAGAGCCTACAAGGTGATCGCGCGGTGGGGGGCCTATCACGGTTCGACCATGGGCGCCCTCTCGGTCACCGACTGGCTCGGCACCCGCCACATCTCCGAGCCGGGGGTGCCGGGGACGACGCTGATCCCCGCCCCGACCCGCTACCGCAACCCCTTCGGCATGCCGGACGACGAATACGAGGCCTTCTGCGCCGACTATCTCGAGAAGCAGATCGAGCACGAGGGCCCTGATCTCGTGGCGGCCTTCATTGCCGAGCCGATCATGCAGGCGAACGGCGTCCAGCCACCCTCGGCCGCGTACTTCCGGCGAGTGCGCGAGATCTGCGACAAGTACGGCGTGCTTCTGATCATCGACGAGGTGATCACCGGCTTCGGGCGTACCGGGGCATGGTTCGCGAGCGAGCACTACGGCATCGAACCCGACATCATGACCATGGCCAAGGCGATGACCGCCGGCTATTTCCCGATGGGGGCGATGATGACGCGCGCCGAACTCTTGGAGGCGCTTCCCGTCTTCCGCCACGTCCACACCTTTAGCGGCCATGGCGGTGGCGTGGCGGCGGCGACGGCGAACATCGCCATCTGCCAGCGCGACGGCGTGATCGAGCGTGCCCGTGAAAACGGCCGTTACTTCCTCGAGGCGCTCAAGGACGCGCTCCGCGGGGAGGCTATCGTTGGCGACGTGAGAGGCGTCGGCATGTGGGTGGCGGTGGACTTTACCTCCGACCGCAAGACCCGGGCGCCGTTCACCGACGATACGGTGAAGGCGGTGGTTCGCCACATGCGGGAGGCGGGGGTGCTGGCGAGCGGCATCGGCGTCTCCGCCTTCGAGATGGCGCCGCCCCTCATCTCCGAGCGCGAGCATCTCGACCGCGCCGTCTCGGCAGCCGCCGAGGCCGTGCGGCATGTGGCGGGGGAGCGCGGGCTGGCGTAGCGGTCAGGACCAACGGCCAGCAGCGGTTCCTAACGTCCAATGACGCAGAGGCTGATCAAGCTATGGCAGCGGCCGGCCACACTGAGAAGCGCGCTCTCGATGCTGGCCGTGTCCCCCGTCGCAACGGGCATGTCGCACGAGCCATGCAGCAGGAATGGCTGGGATAAGCAGTGGGGCAGCACGAGGCACCGTGCGATTCAGCAAAACAAAAATCGACAAACTGAATCGCTGAATGGTGGAGCCGAGGGGAATCGA